>CAYYCB010000276.1:0-4286 GCA_964469715.1 uncultured Ktedonobacterales bacterium
GGGATGTAGACGGATTCGGAGATCTTGTGCTGCGCGTCGAGCTGCGGGCGATAGACCGAGCTCAGCCAGTTGGCGAAGATGCTCTGCTCCTCCTGCGCGTCGTTCAGCGTGGCAAGCTGCTGTGTGCGGTCGTTGGTCGCCTCCGTCACTACGTATTGCGTCGTACCGCTCTGGCCTGTGAACGGCACGGAGGCGTATTTCGGATGCCCCTGGGCGAAGACCGCAGATGTGAAACTCGCCGGCAGGCTCCCCTCCCACTGGTCACCGTAGTCCCAGTTGGCGCGCGAAGGATTCGGATTCACTTTGGCGGCAATCTGGTTAAAGTCCGCGCCGCCGCGAAGCTGCGCCACGAGCGTCTGCGCCTGATTCGGGTCCATGACGATCAGAGCGCGCAGGTGGATCGTCTTGAGCGAGAGGAATTTGAGCAGAGTGTTTTCGGTCGCCTGCTGCTCGGCGAAGAGATATTTGACGCGGTCGGTCAGCGCGTTGAGCTGGGCTTCAAGCGCGGCGCCGCCCGACTTGCGCGCTGCGGCGATCTCGTCGTTAAGCTGCTTCTGGTCGGCCGTGAGCTCGCGCTGATAGTCCGCGGACGAATAGCCTTTGTCGGAGGCGTGTTGCGCCATAAGTTGACGCATCACCTCCAGGTTGACCAGGAAGTTTATCGCCTGGCCCTGCGCGCTCGCCAGCGCGCCGCGCCCATTCGGCGTCCGCCAGTCGGCGGAGGAGCCGGTCTGTTGGGAAGCGGCGGCGGCCTTGTAGTATGTCACCATCTGCTGATAGTCGCTCAGCGGCACCGCATGCCCGTTCACCGTCGCCGCCGCCAGCGGGTCCGCTGCCGTGGAGGTGCTGCCGCAGCCGGCAAGCCCGGCCGCGAGCGCCAGGGCGAGCGTCGCGCTGGCGAGCAGTCCACGGCGACGCTGCCGTGTGCGCGAGAGGGAGACGTTCATCGGTACCTCGAATCTGTATCGGGGGCTATCGGGTTGTTATCGGAGCCGGTGACCCGGCAGGCATACGAACAGGCGCATCCCGACGATGGTAGCACGGCGCATGCGACTCGTCAATTTGGCCCTGGCGTCGCGTGCATGCGCGCTCGCGCGGCCCGCTCCATGCGAGCGAAGGCACGCGAGAGCCGTGGCTGGGCGCACGGAGCTTCATCCGCGCACTACTTCATTCATACGAAGGAGAGGGCCGCGATGAAACAGCCGCTCGAAACTGTGGGGATCATCATCGAGGTCCGCATCGGGGATTTCGCCGCCGGCCTCACCTGGTATGAGCGGCTGCTAGGCCGCCCACCCGACACCGAGACGCACGAAGGGACGGCCCGCTGGGAAGTCGTGCCGTATTGCTGGCTGCAAGTGGCGGGCGGCGCACCCTCGCCAGGCTTCGGGCCGCTGCGACTCGGCAGCGCCGACATCGAGATGGATCGCGAACGTGTGGTAGACGCGCTCGGCGTGGACGCCTCTGAGATCCTCCGCATCGACGGTGTCATCGCGTGGTGTGACTTCGCGGACCCCTTCGGCAACCGCCTCGGCCTCTTTCAGGACCTCTCGGACGTCACCAATCTCTCGTGATCGTCATCGTTGCCGTCGTGCGGCAGGGGCTGGTGCCCACCGGACGCGCGCCAGCCCTCCAGCAATGATTGCGTCTGTTCGACGTGCTCCTGGTAGTGGTCGGTGAGCCAGCCCAGGACGTCGCGGAGCGAGGTGGGGTAGGGATCGGAGCCGGCGGAATAGACGACGGGCGCCTGCCGCTCGAAGCTCGCGCCGTCTTGCGCGAGGGCGCGGCGGCACAGGTGGTCGTGGGTCGCGTGCAGCTCGTCCAGCATTGCCTGCCGGTCGGCGCCGGTCGGGCGCAGCGCCACCAGCTCGCGATGACGCCGCTGCTCGCGCTCGGTCAGGTCCGCGTCCGCGGAGAGGTCCACCGGCCCATAGCCAGAGCGCTCGATGCGGTCGAGCGTGTCGAGGTAGTGGCGCATCGAGTCGCAGAGGTGCATCGGCAAGACGCCGAGCGCATATTCATCGCCCGGTGGCAGATAGGAAAGCGCCGCGTCGGGAGCCGCCGCAAAGGCTGCCAGGAAGGCGTCGCGCGCCTCGTCGAACGCAGTGAGCGATCGTGCTGGCTCGACCGGTTGATTCGTCGGGTCGCTCATTGCAGGCAGCCCTCCAGGGATGAACGCCGAGACGGTCGCGGACGCTTTCCCGCCTCGGCCTACGGTGACGTCAGTGACTAACGTGAAGCGCCCAGGATTTCGCCGTCGTGCCATTCGGGCTCGCCGTCGAAGAACGCCGCCATTTGCCGATAGCGGGCATCTTGCTCGGGGCTGCGGGCGTTGGCCCAATAGGTGTCTTTGTTCTCGAAGATCACGGTCATGTACAGCTCATTCGGATCGGCATCCGTGCTGTAAAGATACGTGTTTACGAAACCGGGGACATTGAGGGACTCGAACTCGCGGAGCAACTGCAGCAGCCCACTCCCACCACCTGGCTTCACTCGCACGCGTGCCACTGTGCCGTACATGTGCGCCTCCCCACGGCGCTTGCGCGCCGCACTCCACTCGCTGAGGGCAGCCCGCCCAATGCGCGCCGCCTTCACCTCCCAGAGTATCCCAGGAGCGACCCGTCGCGCATCGTGGAAACTACGGATTTCGCAGGACGGCGGCCTCAGCTCGTGGATAGTACGTCGTCCTCCTCGCGCCAGGGGAGATCGTCGCCCACGCCCGCCGGGCGGAAGCGAGAGCGCACGACGACGGCACGCGCTCGCATCTCGCGGATCAGCTCGTCGGGGTCGAGCCAGGAGGCGGGATGCAGTACGCCCGCGCCAGCGCCGAGGCGATCACCGCGCGCCAGCTTCGCCGCCGCCAATGCGCAGAGCAGGCTCGGATTACGCACGTTGCCGTAGGGCCGGTGGATGTGCGTCTCGAAGACGCAGCGACCTTCGTCGCCCTCGCCCTCCGCCTGGTGCAACAGTCCTCCCTCGGTGTACGCGCCGCCGAGCGGACCCGCCAGTGCGCCGAAGACGCCCGCGAGCCGCCAGACCGGCAATCCGGCTCGCGCCGCGCCGAGCGTCGCCGCCAGGCCGAGCTGCGTCAGCGCGCCCGGCAGCGCCACGCGGTACGCAACGTCCGCCACCTCGCCTGGCATATCCGTTGCGTAGTCGAGCGTGTCCGCCAGCCAGACACGCTTGCGTCCGACGCCGGGGAAGGCGACGCGCTCACGAGGATCGCCCACGCGCCCGCCTGGCCGGCACTGCCCGACGGCGAGCAGGTAGTCCGCCACGACGGCGCCGCCCCAGCCGAAGTTGTGGACACAGAGTGACGCGCGCACTCGCTCGATTCGCCGCATGCGCGTCGCCGCGCGCCGCGTCAGCAGTCCCGTCAGTCCGCCGGCGGTGGAGGCACCCAGCAACAGGGGAACGCCCGCCTCCCGCGCGGCGCCGTCGTAACGCCGCCGCAGCTCGGCATAGAGGTCTGAGCGCGGGCACATGTCGGCGTAGGGCACGCGCGCCGCCAGCGCCGCGCGGACCGGCGCCTCCCCGATGCGCGCGTACGGCCCGGCCGCGTGTACCACAACGGACGCGCCCGTCCGCTCGATCAGCGCGAGGAGGTCCCGCTCACGCCGCGCATCCAGACGGTGTGACGTGACGCGCCCCTCCGAGCCGGGCAGCCACCCGTGCGCGCGAATGCCCCGGCGTGCGGCCACCGCGACACGGAACGGCGTATGCGTCAGCAGGTCGGCCACGATCAGCCGGCCGAAGACGCCCGTTCCCCCAATCACGAGCACCGTCGCCTGCGCCACCGCATTCTCCCTCACCCGCGCGCCGCCCCGGCCGCCGTTAACACGTCGCTCTCCTCCGCCGCGCGTTTAAACGCAGCCAGCCGCCGCCGCGTCTCGCAGGCGAAGATCGCCGCCAGCAGGGGATCGAGCGCGAAGCCCAGCCAGCGCGGGCGCCCCGCGACGGCGTAGCGGAACGTCACGCGCGTCGTGCCGGGCGCGATCTCGCGGAACCGCCACGATCCGGCGAACCGCGCGATAGGCCACGGTCCGCGTGTCATCCGCACCGCCGCCACCTCCGGCGGGCGGTAGGTGACGTATTCCGCCTCCATACCCAGCCGGTTGCGCGCCACACACCATGTCCGCACGCCTACCGCGGGCTCCTCCGCGCCGAGCAGCCGCGCCTCGCGGAGGAATGGGTCCCAGAGCAGGCGCCGCGCGTAATCCTGCGAGAGGCGAAAGAGCGGCAGTGCCGGGGCGCGCACGTCAAGCGCGCACTCGAAGGTCCGCATGGAC
>CAYYCB010000277.1:0-4285 GCA_964469715.1 uncultured Ktedonobacterales bacterium
GGCGCCCCGCGTGGCCGGGCGCCCATCCACGCGGAGGCCATCGTCCATGTCGCCCATCACCGACGAGTTCGCCCGCACCATCGTCCAATTGCGCGGCTCCGGCGCCCGGGAGTGGCTGCGAGGCCTGCCCAGCACCCTCGATGAGTACGCGCGTCGCTGGTCACTGCGGCTGGGGGAGCCTTTTCCTGCGCTCTCCTATAACTACGTCACGCGGGCGACGAGCGCTGGCGGCGCGCCTGTCGTACTCAAAATCGGCTTCCCCTCGGACAAGGAGTTCCGGACGGAAGCCGAAGCGCTGCGGCTCTACGATGGGCGCGGCATGGCGGCGATGCTCGACGCCGACCTGGACGCCGCCGTGATGTTGCTGGAGCGCGTCGAGCCGGGCACGCCGCTTACCGCCGTCGAGAACGACGAACGGGCAATCTCAGCCGCCGTGCGCGTGATGCGGCGGTTCTGGCGGCCCATCCCCGAAGAACACTCATTCCCTACAGTCGCACGTTGGGCACTGGGCCTGGAGCGGCACCGCAGGCAATTCGACGGCAGCGGCCCCATTCCGCCCGGCCTCTTCGAGCAGGCAGAAGCGCTTTACCGTGACCTCGGCGCAAGCATGGCCGCGCCCGTGCTGCTGCATGGCGACCTCCATCAGGACAACATCCTCGCCTCCACACGCGAGCCGTGGCTGGCCATCGACCCCAAGGGCCTTGTCGGCGAGCCAGCCTACGAGGTGGGGCCGCTGCTGCGCAACCCACGCGAGCAGCTCCGCGCCCTTCCCGACGCCAAACCGCTGCTCGCCCGGAGAGTCGCTCAGCTTGCGGATGAGCTCGGCGTCGACCGCGAGCGTGTGCGCGGCTGGGGCGTCGCGCAGAGTGTCCTCTCCGCCTGTTGGAGCCTGGAAGACAGCCAGGATGACGGCTGGGCGGCCTTTGCTATCGGCTGTGCCAAGGCGCTGGCGGAGGCCCGTGCGTAGGCGTCCCGCGCATGGCATATTCGACGGGTATACTATCGCCAGCGGGTTGATGTTGGCCCAAGATGGAGGAGACGAGCACATGAGCGGAGCGGCCCCACGAGCCTATGGCAGCGAGCGGCAATTCGCGGTCTATCTCGCCGGACTCCAGGGGCAGCGCCCTTCCATACCGGTGAGCTACGAGGAATTGGAGGGGCGAGCGCGCGAAAAGCTGACGCCCGAGGCCTACGGCTACGTCGCGGGCGGCGCCGGCGGCGAGGCGACACTGCGCGCCAACCGCGCCGCGTTCGACCGCTGGAGCATCGTGCCGCGCATGCTGCGCGACGTCTCGGCGCGCGACCTGCGCACGCGCATCTTCGACACCGACCTACCGGCGCCTGTTCTGCTCGCGCCCATCGGCGTGCAATCCATCATCCACCCGGATGCCGAAGTTGCCGCCGCTCGCGCCGCCGCCTCGCTCGGCGTCCCCATCGTCCTCAGCACGGCCTCGTCGAAGACGCTCGAAGACGTCGCGACGGCCTCGGGTGCCGCACCGCGCTGGTTCCAGCTCTATTGGGGCCGTGACCCGGAATTGACCGGAAGTTTCCTGTCGCGTGCCGAGCAGGCCGGCTACAGCGCCCTCGTCGTCACGCTCGACACCAACCTTCTGAGCTGGCGCGAGCGCGACGTGCAGAACGCGTACCTGCCCTTCCTCCTGGGTGAAGGCATTGCCAACTACCTCAGTGACCCTGTCTTCCGCGCCGCGCTCGCCGTGTCGCCCGAGGAGGACCCGCAGTCGGCCATCTTCCGCTTCGTCCAGGTCTTCACCAATCCCACCTTGACCTGGACCGACCTCGCCTTCCTGCGCGCCCATACCCGCCTGCCCATCCTGCTCAAAGGTATCCTACACCCGGACGACGCCCAACGCGCCCTCGACGCGGGCATGGACGGCATCGTCGTCTCGAACCATGGTGGCAGGCAGGTAGACCGCGCCATCGCCGCGCTCGACGCGCTCCCGCAGGTCGTCGCCGCGGTGGCCGGACGCGTGCCGGTGCTCTTCGACAGCGGCATCCGCCGCGGGGCCGACGCCTTCATTGCGCTGGCCCTCGGCGCTCGGGCCGTCCTCCTGGGCCGCCCGTATATCTGGGGCCTCGCGCTTCGCGGCGAAGACGGCGTGCGCGACGTCCTCCTCAACTTCCTGGCTGACCTCGATCTAACTTTCGCGCTAAGCGGCTACACCTCTCTTTCTGAGGTAGATGCTTCCGCCCTTGTCAGCGGTGAGTAGAAGGCTGGGCCGCGCGGGGAAGCCGCCATCAGTCTCTCGCCGGTGCCGCCAAACGAACGCGCCGTCAATATCCGCGAGTTGGATCCACAACGTTGCGCAAGGGCTGGCCGGCGCGGAACTGCGCCAAATTGTCGAGCAGCAGGTCCGTCAGCCGGCGGCTATATTGGTCCGTCAAGCCGGCGACGTGCGGAGAGAGGATCACATTGGGAAGCCGCCACAACGGACTCTCCGGCGGCAGCGGCTCATGCTCGAAGACGTCTAGTCCCGCGCCGCCCAGGCGGCCCGACTCAAGCGCAGCGACGAGCGCCTGCTCATCCACAAGCGAACCGCGGGCGATGTTGACGAGGAAGGCGTCTGGTTTCATGGAGGCGAGCGCTGCGGCATCGATCAGGTGGTGCGTGGCTGCGGTGGCCGGTGCGGCGATAACCGCGTAGTCGACACGCGCCAGTAGGTCGTGCAGGCGCTCCGGGGGATAGAGCTCGTCGGCGTCAGCGTCCGCCTCGTCGGGGCGCGCGCCGTGACGCATCGCCAGCACGCGCATACCGAAGCTGCGACCAATGCGAGCGACCTCACGCCCAATGGCGCCCAACCCAATGACGCCAAGCGTCGCGCCATGCAGCTCGCGCGGCTGCCAGGACGACCAGCGCTCAGCGGGCCATTCACCGCGCCGCTGCAAATCGTAGAAAGTCGGCCAGCTCCGTACCCACATCAAAAGCAAAGCGAAAACATGCTCCGAGATGGGCGCGGCGTGGACACCGCTCGCGGTGGTGACGACCGGACCATGCGGTCGGACTAGCCCGTGCTCAATGGCATAGTCGGCGCCTGCGCTCGATAGGGCGATCCAGCGCAGGGCATGGGCCTCGTCGTAGATCCATCGCGGCGGCCCAAGTGTGCAGAGGACGTCAGCTTCGGGATGGGCTACAAAGGCATCGCGCAGCTCGCCGCGCGTCACGAACAGCGCGCATTCGGCCCCTATGGCCGAGCGCAGGCGATCGCGGTCGGGCTCCGCGAAGCTATAGTCTGTGACAAAGAGACGCGGAGCCGGCTGGGGATCGTCGGTCATGCCGCCACCTCCCGCTGATCGTGGTGCATGTACGGTTGTGTGGCGCGTCTGCCGTCACCTGCCAGATGATACGTCCTCTGACAAACCTAGGAGTTGATCTGGAATCCAGCGGAATAGAAGGTGGTGGGAGTGTCGGAGATGTCCGGCTTGGCGCTGGCGATGAGCGAGACGCGATAGAGACCAGGAACCCAGGCATTGGCGTCAGCCGGCGAATCGCCGGGTGCGAGCGTAAATGGCGCCGACTCACCCGGAGCGATCAAGCGTATCTGGGGCGAAATCGCACCAGTGCAGCCATCCACAGGCGTCCAGGCCATCTTCACGGCGTCGTACCACTCAAGTTGGACGTACGTGCATGCCGAGACGCCGTCTTTGCTATACCAGGCGGTCTTGGAGCCGTTCACGACGGTGACGCCGACGGGCTGATGACTGGTGTAGCTTGGCCGATCCAAGGTGAGGGTGATGTCGCCCTTTGTGGCCGTCGGAGGGGAAATGGTGACAGCTTTCGCCGAGTTGCCGCCGCAGCCGGCGGCGAATAAGGCGAGGGCGAGGAGAGATAGTGCCAGCCAGCGGCGTGGCGTCGGGCGCATGGGAGGCCTCCAAAGAGAGCGAAAAGAATGCCGAGTCGGGGTGCGCGGCCTCGTGCCGCCACAGTCCCAAATAGAAGAGACGAACGGGGAAGCACAACTCATACCAGGCTCGGCAAGTGGCTGAGGTTCGGCGCCGAATCTCGACCGTGGGCCGTCTCCCACAACAGCCCGGCGCCTTGACACGCCTGGGTCCGTAGCGTATCATAATGTTTGCCCCGCGCAGGGGCGCCACGCGCCAAAGTGGTGGAATAGGCAGACACGCAACATTCAGGATGTTGTGCTCGAAAGGGCGTGGGGGTTCGAGTCCCCCCTTTGGCACCACGGAAGGGTCGCATAGCCAGGTCTAGTGCGGCGGTTTGCTAAACCGCTGTAGGGGTAACTCCCTACCGAGGGTTCGAATCCCTCCC
>CAYYCB010000278.1:0-4244 GCA_964469715.1 uncultured Ktedonobacterales bacterium
GCGAATCCCTCGCTCAATATCCCAGGCGCGCGGCCATCTGGCGCGCTTGCTGTTCTTCTGGGGCGCCCATCTGGTGATAGAGCTCGGTGGCCTGCCGCAGGAGGGTGGCTGCTTCTTCGTGGTTGCCGACCTGTTCGGCGAAGAACGTCCCCGCGCGCAGGGCCACCGCGGCGTAATTATGTGCGTCTTGCGCCTCAAGCAGCCGCTCAAGGCCCTGGCGGTAGAACGTTTCGGCGCGCGCCGTGTCGCCCATATGCGCGGCTGCCCGGCCGAGCTGCGCCAGCGTGATGCCCTCGCCAGGCAGATCGCGCACCGTGCGTCGTAGCTCCAGGCTGGCCTCGTAGTAGCGCTCCGCTTCGGCGTAGACGCCGCGCTGATAGGCCATCTGGCCGAGCTGGTAGAGATCGACCGCCTCGCCGTGTCGGTCGCCTAGCTCGCGCCGCAGCGCCAGCGCCCGCTGCAGGTAGCGCTCCGCTTCGCCGTATTGTGAGCGCCGCAGCGCGATCAGCCCCAGCGTCGAGAGGTCTTGCGCCATGCCGGTTCTGTCGTCTACCTGCCCATCGAGCATGAGCGCCTCGGTATACGCCTGCGCCGCGGCGTCCAGCCGATTCTGCTCCAGCGCGATGCGCCCCAGCCACGCCAGGCAGATTGCCGCTTCGTGGTCCGCGCCCGTCGAGCGTAGCGCCATCAGGGCCTGGTCGAAGTGAATCTCGGCGACGGCGATCTCGCCGCGCGCCTGGGCCAGCTCGCCCAGGTGGATCAGCGCCAGTCCCGCGCCGCGCCCGTCGCCTAGCTCCTGGCGTAGAGTAAGGTTCTGCTTGAAGACGCGCTCCGCTTCCTCCAGCTTGCCCGCCGTCCGCAGCATCTCGCCGGAGCTGAGCGCCAGATCGGCTTCGCGCAGCCGGTCATCCATCGCGCCGGTCGCTCGCGCCCGATTGGCCGCCGCCGCCACGCCCCACGGCAGGTAGCGCAGGCCCGCCGCCACGCGGCCGCGGTCGCGCCAATAGTGGCGCATCCGGTCGCAGATCACTACCTCTAGCGCCACCTGGGCGTTACCATGCGCCCATTCCAGCGCCGCCTGGATGTTCGCCTCGTCCGGCTCGATGGCTGCGTCGGGCGCGCCTGCCAGGGAGTCCGCGAAGTAGGTGGCGATGGCGAAATGAATCGCGCCCTGGGCCTCCTTGGGCAGCTTTCCCAACTCCTCGGCGGCTTGCGTCTGGATTGTCGGGTGGAGCAAAAGCCGGTCGGGGTCGCCGGGCGTGGGCACGCGGTTGTCGCTGAACTCGCGCACCAGGCCGCGCCGCACCAGCTTGCGCAGCGCTTCGCCAATGCGGTCTAGCTCAAGCGCCTCCGCCGCGACAAGGAGCGTCCCCCGGCCGGCGTCGGGCGCGCCGAAGGCTCCGAGCGTGGCGAAAAGCGCCCGCGCGGTCTCGGGCAGGCGACCCACGGCCGTCTCCAAGGCGAGGGCGAGCGCGGCCGGCACGTCGTCCGCTGGGAGGCCGAGGCCGCTGCGCGGGTCGGCTTGCAGATCTTCGGCCAGGGCCGAGAGCACGCGCTGCTCCTCAGCGGCATAGCAGGCGACGAGCGAGATCGCCATCGGATGGCGCGCCAGCGCGTTCGTGATGCGCTCTACGACGGTCGGCTTGGCCTGGCCGAGCAGGCCGGTCGTGGCGCTGCGGTGGAAGGCGCCCCTGAAGAGGGCGATGGCGTCGTCGGAGGCCAGCGGCCCTATCGCGAGCTGTTGGTCCGGGCGCAGTCCGCGCAGCGGGCCACGCGCCGTCACGAGAACCGTCACGCCCGTTTCGGTGAGGGGCCGCAGGATCTCGCCGAGCGGGATCTGCTCCCCAAGGTCCTCCAGCACGATGGCGGCATCCTGCTCGCGCAGCAGCGCCCCGGCGATGGCGGCGAGGCTCAGCGCATCGGATTGTTCGGGCTGGCGGCGTTGCGGGTCGAAGCGTGCGAGCACCGCTTTGACAATGTCGGTCACGTCGCGCCGGCCAGCACAGGATACGACGGCGATGCCGCCGGCGAAGCGTCCCTCCGCCTGCGCCGCTCGCAGGGCCCGCGCCACCAGCGTGCTTACGCCGATGCCGCCCGTCCCCGTGGCATCCGTCACGGCGAGCACACCGCGAGCCCGCAGCCGTTCCGCGAGCCATGTCAGCTCGGCTACGCGCCCGGCAAAGACTGGCGAATCGGGTAGGCGCCGCAGGTCGTCCGGAGGGCCGGAGAGATCGGCGGGGGAGGCGAGAGTATCCTCAGGCATGCGCTCGGCGCGGGGCGGCTGCGTGGCTCGCATCGCCGGTCGCCCCGTGGGCAGGCGCACCGCGGCCAACGTGGTTTGGGTGAGCCGCTCGTCGAGGATACGCTGGGTCAGGTATGACTGCTCCTGCTGCTCGTCGCGCCGGGCGAACTGACCGAGCATGATGAGGTTCGCGATCACTAGCGCTGGGATGGCCGCCTCAATCGGGTTGGTGATCGCCCAGAGCAGCCCTTCGCGGAGCCATGCCGCTTCGAGGTACGTTCCCGGCGAGCGGAATGCGCCCGCTCCGCCTCGTAGCGCGAGCAGCCCCAGGTGGATCAGCGCCGCGAACGGATACGCCAGCAACAGCAGCGGCGCCCGAATGGCGAGCGCGCGTGCGGCGCGCACTGGAGCCGATCGTGGAAAGCGCGGCCCGCTGCTTTTGCGCGTGGTCGCACGCTTCGGGGCCGATTTCATCCCTGATGGGCGCTGCGCGGCAGGAGACGACGGTGGGGGAGAAGACGTTGCCACGGACGGTAGTGGGCGAGCGGGCGCGACAACTGGCCCTCCGCGCGATGACGACATCAAGGGCCCCGACTCCTCGGGCGGCATACCTTCCCACCTCCACGTGCGCCACTCGCGGGGTGCATGCTGCCCATCCTCGTTCCCCGCGCCCGACTAGTATGAAGGCATCGCGCCGCGAGCGCAAGGGGTTTCCCCTGCTCGTCATCTAGCTAGAACAACGGCCCCCTCCCCATCATGAGGAGAGGGCCATCCACCACGACCACCATCGCCACTGCCCGGCGCGGTCCCTGCGCGCGGGCTAAGAGTCAGGAAGACGAGTTGGGAACTACTGGAAGAACTTGGTCATCAGCTCGCTGTCGGAGAAGCCGCACTCGTTCTTGATGCAGGGCAGGCCCCACATCTTCTCGATTGTGGCGAGCAGCGAGTAGTGGTTGTAGGACTGTGTCGTGTCCATCGTGTGGCTGCCAGACTTGGTGATGACCAGCAGCGGGGCGTTGTCGCCGCCGAGCACCGCGCCGTTCACGCCCACGGGGCTGTGGCAGCATCCGGCGTAACCCGAGTAGTCGTTCTCGTCGTACCAGATGACAATCGCCGAGTTGTCGTTCCAGGCCGACGACTTCATGATGGACGGGATGAGCTGCGACAGGAACGTGTCGCCGTGCTTGATGGTCGAGTGGTCGAGGCCGCTGGCGGGATAGGCGCAGTCCAGCAGGTTCTCCGCCGTCGCGTTGGCGGTCGAGAGGCCGTGCTGGTCGTCGCACTGGTTCGGCGCCATGAATGCGAAGTTGGGCACCTTGCCGCTGTTCAGGTCATCCGTGAACTGCGTCCACGGCACGATCTTGTTCATGCGCTGCGGGTTGGAGCGGATGTCCTTGAAGTAGATGAACGGGTTGTGCTTCCCGGCGTAGAGGCTGTGAGCGTTGCTGTCGCCGGTGTAGCCAGCGCCGGGAAGATTCTCGAAGTAGCCCTTCCACGTCAGGCTCTTGGCCTCAAGCGAGTCCACCAGATTCTTGGTGTCGAAGAGGTGCGGCTGAGCCGACGACGACTGGAACTGCTGGTCCGTCAGGAGCTGCGTGTGATTGGTGTAGTCGTTGTCTTTGGTGAACTCTTCCGGGGCGCACGTGATGTAAGCGCCGGTACCACAGTCGTCCCAGATGTTCTGGTAGTCGCCCGAGACCATCGCCAGATAGTTCGGAAGGCTGGGATGGGTCACGCCGTAATACTTCATCGCGACGTTAGCCTGGCTCGTCAGCGAGTTGATGTACGGCGCATCGGCGGTGTTGCCGATGATCTGGTTCGTCTGGTGGTTCTCCATCGCGATGAAGAAGATGTGCTTGGGCCCGCCCGCCACGTTGCCAGCGGCCGCCGGCGTCGTGGACGAACCGCCCGAGCTTGACCCGCCGCAGGCCGTCAGGCCAAGTGCCACGGTTAGCGCCAGGGATCCGGCGACCGCGAGCACGCGATGATTTCCGCGCATGAA
>CAYYCB010000279.1:0-4201 GCA_964469715.1 uncultured Ktedonobacterales bacterium
TTTCTCTGCCGTACGATAGCACATGTGCCGTTAAGCTGTCATGCCGATTGCGTCTAGGGTATTGGTAGATCGAAACTGCTTCAGCCCGCTTCGCGCCCTGCGCCGGCGCCCAGAGCGCCGCGACCGCACACGACACCTTCTCACTTGGAATCGGTCTCACCTAGTCCAAGCGACGGCGCGTGCCGCCCTCGATATGCGCTGCCGCATCCAGTGGCATCCCGAACGGGCAGGTAGCAACCTGGCTGTTGAAATGGTTTGACAGCGGGCGCGGCCAATGATACACTACTGTGCGCTGGTTCCAAGCTGGTCACGCCAAGGTAGCTCAGTCGGTAGAGCATGCGACTGAAAATCGCAGTGTCGGCGGTTCGATTCCGCCCCTTGGCACCTCTTTTTATCTCCTCCCATCCGAGCGCAGGGATTCGCCTGATGGGATCTCCACTTACACGTCGCGGCTGAACCTGTCATATGGATTTCGGACCATTCTAGGACGGTCGAGGCGGGTTCCGTATCACTGCCTCTGGCCGCTCAGGAACGCCTTGTAGGAAAAGTGGGCTTGCTGAAGCCGGACCCTCTTCCCTCGCGTCATGACTCCTGGTAAGATGGCGGTCACACGCTGTCGCTCGGCCTGCGTGCTGCGGCGCGGGTTGGCGCCGCCTATAGAGACGGAAGGATAAAGTCGCCGTGGTACCCGTGCTCCTTGTTGACCCAGATCCGGTTGTCCGCAAACACCTGCGTGCGGCACTCGAAGCGCGCTGGCATACCGTCTTCGAAGCGAACGACGAGGGTACCGCACTCGATCTGCTAGTACGCTGTGTGGACCCGCTGGTGGTTCTGCTCAGCTCGCGCACGCGGCCAGTGGACGGGTTATCGCTCCTGCAAGCTGTCGCGACTGATCCCTCCTTACGCGAGCGCCACGGCTATCTTGTGCTCTCCAAAGAGGCCGGCTGGCTGCCGCCATCCTTCCGCCTGCTTGAAGAAACCCTCAACCTTCGCCATCTCACCCCGCTGAGTGACCTTCCGGCGCTGCTCAATACGGTTCGTCTGGTGAGCGAGCGCCTGCCAGGACCAGGGCGCACAATGCCGCCGCGCCGTCCGAGCGCCCCGACTTACTAGCCGCAGCACCCCGCCCGTCAGGACCCTCAGGCCGGTCGTTTGACGGAGCGCTCCCCGGTCGGTAGACTGATCCGTAAGGATGCGGAGCCTCGGAGCCACCGAGGACGGGGAGGCGGGAGGCCCGATGCAGCAGGTGCGACAGGTCGAGCGGCCGGTCACAGTGCATCCGCGGCCTGAGGAGCGGATTTCCGCACGCACGCTCTCCTGGGCGCTCTTCCTCTTCGTAACGCTGGTTGCGCTGATAGTCAGCCTCGCCCGCATGACCGCGATTGGCCCAGGCGGGCGCTCCAACACGACAGCGCCGCGCGCCTCCTCCGGAGTGCTCCCGTTCGTCTCGGGGCAGCCACCAAGCGTGAGCGCAGAGGCAGCATTCGTCTTCGACGCCGGCAGTGGTTTCGCCTTTTACGCCAAGGATGCCGACGTCGAGCTGCCGATGGCGAGCACCACCAAAGTGATGACAGCGCTGCTCGCCGTCGAGCGCGGCTCGCTGAACCAGCTTGTCACCGTCGGCCCCGACGCCACAGCGCTGGTGCGGCCAGACTCCAGTTACATGGGACTGGATGCCGGCGAGAAGTTAAGTCTGGAGCAGTTGCTCTACGGGCTGATCTTGCCGTCGGGCAATGATGCCGCCGTCGCCATCGCGGACGCCATCGGCGGGAGTGAGGCCGGCTTCGTTGACCTGATGAACCAGCGTGCGCAGGCGCTGGGCCTCACCCACACGCACTTCGCGACGCCGCACGGGCTGGACGAGCCCGGACACTACACTACGGCGCGCGACCTCACCATCCTCTCCGCCGCCGCCATGAAAAACCCCACTCTGGTCAAGATTACCTCCGCCCTGCACTACACCATCCCGGCGACTCCTCTCCACAAGGCATACGAATTGCAGACGGGCAACGACTTGCTGGCCGGGGCGCGGGCGCCCTATCCCGGCGCGATAGGCGTAAAGCCTGGTTTCACTGGCGCCGCGGGATATTGCCAGGCGTTCGCGGCCATCCGGCATGGGCATCTCATCGTCGGCACGGTGCTCAATGAGCCGTCGTGGCAGGTGCGCATCACCGACATGCATGTGCTGCTGGATTGGGGCTTCGCGCAGGATAGCATCGCGCCAGCACCGGCCGTCGCGCCGTGGTCATATCCATCCCCCGATCTCTAGGGGAGGAACAGGTTCTCATGTTTCCAATTGCCCACGCCTGGCTCGTCGAACAGCTTCTGCGGGAGCCCGAACCGGCACACTATCTCGGTTGCGTATGGCCCGACATGCTCTTTGAGAGTCCATTGACGCACGTTCAATCGCATCGAAGCGGGTTGGATCTCGTGCGCGCCCTCCCCGAGCCCACTGCGGCGGAGTACGACGTCCTACGAGCGTTCGTCTTCGGAGTCCTGACGCACGGCTCGGAGCCGCGTGGCTTCGACTGGTATAGCGACGAGCACTACGGAGACACGCCTGAGACTGCGCGCGGCTACGCCTTCCAGCATGGCAAGGCGCTCGCTGATGACGCGGCTGCCGCCTGCGGCGTGGATGCGAAGGACGGCTGGTGGAAAGCGCATAACATAGTCGAGATGGCCTTCGAGCGCCCCTTCTATCTTGAGCGGCCGGAGCGTGGGCAGCGGATCTTCGAGTCCTGCGACGATGACAGCCTGATTGCCGTTGTCTGCCACTGGTTGGCGGGCGTCTTCGGCGTTTCGTCGGATGCGCTCGCGACTGCCATTCGCCGCTTCCCCCAGGTCTCTGAGCTTCAACCCTCCACGGATGCGTCCCTCGCCGCCGTCTACGCCCTCCAGACCCGTCTCAAGCATCCGGGCGCCGAACCCAACGCCGCGCTCATCGCAGACCTCATCGCGCGGGCCAGAGAGGCGACCGCTCATGATCGCGACATCTACCTGGCTTCCTGCCGGGCACGGGTAGGAGAGATGCTGGCGGAGGTGTTGCCTCTGTAGGCACACGCCGCCGACGAACACCAATGTCCCGATCGGAGTCCGTAACAGCCAAATCGAGTTCGGTGAAAGGTATTTTCTTGCGGAGTCGGTGGCGAAAGGAAGGATGCTAAAGAGAGGGGGTCGTTGAAATCGTCCAGCCGCTAGCTGTACGCTGTACGTGCGCTCCTGATTTCTGCCAGGCGTTGCGCGATTCCGGTGAGATGTCATGGCGAGTAGTGGAGGAGTCCATGAGAGGATTGCAATATGCGGGGCTCGTGTCAGGGGTGCTGTCGGGCATTATGGGGCTACTCGGTCTGACCGTCTTCGCGTTCCTCCCCGGTTACGTGGTCCAGGCACCTGCGCCCAGAGGGTCGGTGCTCATCGCGCACTTCGAACCCGAACTCAGCCTATCCCAGCTTGTGGTCTCCACGCATGGGAGAGTCCTTCTCAGTTCCAGCACAACCCCTTGGATGCAAGTAACTGTGCTGTTTCTGGTGGTCATTGCCTATGCGGCAATGTCACGGGATGCGCGGCGCGACAGGGGCAACATTGTCCTGCTGTGCGTGGCGACTGTCGGGCTCGGCACCTTGGCCGTCTCCACAACTCATCCGCTCTTCGCGTTCGCGCTACTGCCAGCCATTGGTTGCGCCACTCTGGCCACCGCGGTTCGTTTGACTAGCGTGAGGCGTTCGAGCGCCGAGTACTAGCGGGGAGGGCAGGCGCTGTGTTAGCGGCGCCTGCCCTCCCACCTTTCTATCCACGATGATCTCGCGAGGTGTGTGGCTATCGGGCCTGTTTGCTCCTCACTCGCGAGGTCACAAGGCCACGACACTGATCAAGTTGCCGGTGTGTGCATTGTACAGCTCGTACAGATGAGAGTATGCGAGCGTGCTGCCGTTCGTGCCCGGAAACTGGAACGAGCCTTTGACTTCGACCATCGCCAGCGCGGACCTGCTCTGCCATGTCACTGATCCCGAGTTGACGTGCGATTAGCTCTGCTCTTGATCCGCTGTTTGGCCAGAATCGTCGGCCCGATATGCCGCTGCGAAGCGGAGCAGCCCGGCCAGTCCGGCGCGCAACTCGTCGTCGCCGCATGCGAATGAGATCCGCATGTAGCGCTCGGCCGCCGGGCCGTACGCGATGCCCGGCCCCACGGCTATGCGTTCCA
>CAYYCB010000280.1:0-4178 GCA_964469715.1 uncultured Ktedonobacterales bacterium
CATACGATGATCCTTCCTTCGGGGGTTATCGTGACGAGCGCCGCCGCATGAGCACAATGGCAAGCGCGACCGCGGCGGCGCTCACTGCCATGAGCGGGATGGGCGATGTGGTGGCGGGCTGTGGCGGCGCGGGGATGAGTGTGCGCTCCTCCGCGGTTGTGGCGCGGCGGCGCTCCAATTCGAGCTTCAGACTCTGCTCGCCCTTGGCCATCACCCAACTATGGTTCCACGCGAAGAGCGGCCGCAGCAGCCAAGAGAACCGCTGCAGCAGCGGCTTCGCGGCGCGGACCTTCCAGTCATAGATGACGTGTGTGTCCTCACCATCGGGTGCGAGCGTCCAGATGCCGCGGCCAATCAACTCGCCGTCGCTCTCAAGCGTCCAGGTTTTGGGCCGATTGGCCTTTGTAACGCGCAAGCGGAAGCGAAGCGTATAGGGCAGCCACCCCTTGACGAGGAGCTCGACCACCTCGCCAATGTGGTTCTCGTCCCCACGTTCGATCCGTTGCGCATCCAGATACGCCGCCGGCCACCAGCGCGGCAGATCCTCGGCGTCAGAGAGCACGTCCGCGACCTCGCGCGGCGTCGCCCGCACCGTCCAATGCGAGATGAAGTGATACTCGTTCGCCGCCATGTCCACCACCCTCTACTCAAACACAATCCCCCGCGACGCCTACGCCATCGGGTGATGATATGCCGCCGAGTAGCGCCCGGTGACGAAATATTCGAGCTGGCGCTCGATGTCGTTGAGCAGGCCGCTTGCGCCGATGCGGAAGAGGTCCGCCCGCAGCCACTCGTCGCCTAGCTCCTCTTTCATCAAGCTGAGCCAGTCGAGGGACTGCTTCGCCGTGCGGATGCCGCCGGCCGGCTTGAAGCCGATCTTGTAGCCGGTGGCCTCCAGATACTCGCGGATGGCGCGGACCATCACCAGGCTGCCCGGCAGCGTCGCGTTGACGGTCTCTTTGCCGGTCGAGGTCTTGATGAAGTCGGCGCCGGCCATCATGCAAACCCAGCTTGCGCGGGCCACGTTGCGCAGCGTCCCCAGCTCGCCCACCGCCAGGATCGTCTTCATGTGGGCCGCGCCGCAGGCCTCGCGGAAGGCGCGCACCTCATCGTAGAGCGCGCGCCAGTCGCCCGTTAGCACGGGAGCACGCGAGATGACGATGTCGATCTCGCTGGCGCCGGCAGCCACCGACGCGCGAATCTCCGCGACCTTGAGCTCGAAGGGCGTCTGCGCGGCGGGGAAGCCGGTGGAGACCGCGGCGACGGGGATGCTGGTCCCGGCCAGTGCTTCGACGGCGACCGGCACGAGATTGTGATAGACGCAGACCGCGCCGGTGTGTAGGCCAAGTTGGCTCACGCCAAGCGCGTCCACGAGGTCTGCGCGCAGCGGTGAGCGCGCCTTAGCGCATAGGCGGCGGACGTTGCCTGGCGTGTCGTCACCGGCGAGCGTGGTGAGGTCGATGCAGGTGAGCGCGCGCAGCAGCCATGCGGCCTGCCACTCTTTCTTGACCGTCCGCCGTGTGGGGATCGTCGCGGCGCGCCGCTCGACGGCGCTGCGGTTCACCTGCACGGCGTCCACACGGTCCAGGTCGAAGGGCATGCCGGGGTTGCGCGCGAAGGCCTGGCGCTCGTTCTCGCTCGCGCGCTCATGGGCCGTCGCCTGCGCCCCGCGATCCGCAACAGTCGCCATTGTCACGCCCCTTCCGCTCGCCGTTCCGCCCATACGCATATAACCCACAATGCCATACCCTATAGAGTACGACGAGTCGTGGGCTGCATCAAGCACGCGCCGGGCCGGTGATGAGACGAACCGAGGGAATCTTAGTGGTCGCGGCTATCCCCGAGGACCTCGGATGCACTCTCGATGTCGGGTATTGGGGCTGCCTCGTAGCGTCTGTGCTTAATCTGCCTCCACGTTTCGGAGATTAGCGGGGTATAAGCCTAACGCGGCAGGACGTGCGCCGGTGCGTCGAACCGCTACCTCGCGGCCGTTGCCTCGGTCACGTTCGTGCGCAGCAGCCCCGGCACGAGACGCGCGATGACGAGCGCCGCCGCGATGCAGGCCGCGCCGCCGCTGATGACCGAGAACTCCGGCGAAGTAAAGCCCGCGACCAGGCCGGACTCGAATTGGCCGAGCGTCGGCCCGCCAATGACGAACATCGCGTTCACCGCGCTCATGCGCCCGCGCAGCTCGTCAGGTGTGGTGAATTGGATGACGATGCCGCGGAGGATCATGCTCACCATGTCCGCCGCGCCCGCGCCCGCCAGCAGCAACACCGAGAGCCAGATCGGGCCGGGCAGCGCGCCGAAGACGACGATGCAGACGCCCCAGGCGATGATCGCGCGCACCACCCACAGCCCCTGGCGCGGCATGCGCCCGATGCGTCCCGTCAGCGGCGTGAGCGCGATGGCGCCAATGGCCGTTCCCGCCTGCAAGAATCCCAGCCCCGTCGGACCGACGCGCAGGATATCCCTGGCGTAGACCGGGAAGAGCGCGCGTGGCGAGCCGAAGAATGTGGCGAAGAAGTCCAGCGAGAGCACCGCCAGGATCACTGGGTGTGCCCGCAGGAACGCCATCCCTTCGGCCAGCGCCGCCAACCCGGCGCGTGCGCGCTGCTCCAGCGGCACCCGCGGCACGCGCATCACCAGCAGCGAGCCGATCACGACGAAGTATGAGGCGACGTCGATCCAATAGCTGTTGGCGATGCCGGCCCAGCCGAGGATGAAGCCGCCGGCCGTCGCGCCGATGATGAAGGTGATCTGCATCATCACCATGCTCAGCGACATGGCGTCCGCCATCTGGGCGCGAGGCACCAGCGTCGGGATGATCGCCTGGCGCGTGGGGAACTCGAAGGCCGAGGCGATGGCCGAAAGGAAGACCACCACGAAGATGATCGGTGCGTTGATGACGTGGAAGATCGTGAAGAGCGCCAGCGCCGCCGACATCGCCGCCAGAATCGCGTTGACCGCGATGAGCAATCTCCGGCGATCCAGCGCATCGGCATAGACACCGCCGACCAGCGAGAAGATGAGCCGCGGGACCGCCGCCATCAGCCCGAGCACGCCCAGCGCGACCGCCGAATTGGTGAGTAGATACACCTGCCACGCCACCACCACCTGCTGCACCTGCGTCCCTGCGGCCGAGATCAGTTGCCCCCAGAAGAGAAGTCCATAGTCGCGATGGCGCATCACGGCCCAGGCGCTCGCCGGCTTCGGCTCTCGTGCCGGCGTGGGGACGTCAGGAGCGGGCGGTATCGTCTCGTCGGGCAGCTCGTCGCGCGGCTCGGTTTTCATCCGCTTGTGGTGCTCCTTGTCGGTGGTATTGGATGCCAGGGTATATAGTATGCCACGTCGAGCCAGCATGCGCTGAATGAGTAGGGGCCCTCATGCGAATTGAAGATTTGCGCCCGGACGATGAGGCGGCGATACGGCAAGTGGCGGCCCTCCTGGTGGCGGGCTTTGCGGAGCACTGGCCGAACGCGTGGCCCGACACGGAGAGCGCGCTCGCTGAGGTGCGCGAATCGTTCGGCGAGGGGCGCATCAGCCGCGTCGCTCTCGATGATGATCGAACGATGCTTGGTTGGATCGGCGGGATTCCGACCTACGACGGCCGCGTGTGGGAGCTGCACCCGCTCGTCGTCGCATCTGAGCGTCAGGGACAGGGCATCGGGCGCGCGCTCGTGGACTCTCTTGAGCGAGAGGCGCGGGCGCGTGGCGGGTTGACTATCATGCTCGGCACGGACGACGAGGACGACATGACAACGCTTGCCGGCTCCAACCTGTTCCCGAACGTCCTCGAACCCTTGGCCGCCCTTCGAAATGTCCGTCGCCACCCGTTCGAGTTCTATCAGAAGTTGGGGTATGTCATCATAGGGGCGATTCCCGATGCGAACGGCCTTGGCAAGCCTGATATTCTCATGGCGAAGTCGCTCGTCAGGTGAGGGGCGTCATGTCCGATGCACCGTCCGCCCAGGCCGACGTTGTGGCCGATAGGCCCAGGTGGCGGAGCTCGCGCTGTCCCTACGTTATCGACATATCCCGGTCTCGCCGGCTGAGTCGGACCGTATCATCCGAACAGTGCCAACAAACACCAAAGAGGAGAAGACGCATGCCTTCGGCGACTATTCGCATTCGCGTGCCGTTCGTGGATATAGATAGCTCGCAGCGCATCCATTACA
>CAYYCB010000281.1:0-4161 GCA_964469715.1 uncultured Ktedonobacterales bacterium
GGGTCTGTGAAGACAGCGCGCGGAATCACGCGGTGATCGACGCGACGCCGCGCCCCGGCGAGCGCGTTCTCAGCGGCGATGCCGCCATCATGCGCGCCGACGGGCGTCGCCATCTGGCTCTCCGTCTCGCGGCCAATCACGTCGCCCGCCGCCCAGATGTGTGGCACGCTCGTGCGCAGCTCCGCGTCCACTATAACCGCGCCCTGCGTGTCCAACCGGACGCCCATGCGGTCCAGCCCAATGTCCCGCGTGTTTGGCGTTCGGCCCGCCGCCACGAGCAGCTTGGTCGCCGTGAATTGCCGGCGCTGCCCATGCACGTCCGCCGTCACCGTCACACGGCGCGTATCGCCCGCAACCTGCCGCACGACGGCCCGTGTGACGATGCGCATCCCCTCGTCGCGCAAAATCTCGGTCAGCGTCAGGCCGATCTCGGGTTCGTAGTCCTTGAGGATGCTCTCGGAGCGCTCTAGGATCGTCACTTCGCTCCCCAAACGCGCGAAGAGCTGGCCCAATTCGAGCGCGATATAGCCTCCGCCGACGATCAGCAGCGACTCAGGAAGCTCGGTAAGCTCCACGTCCTCCTGGCTGGTGAGCAGATCGCTGGTCATATACGGTGTTTCTGTGAGGCCCGGAAAAGCCGGGATGACCGGATGCGAGCCGGTCGCGACGAGCACCTGATCACCGCTCACGTGGCGCACCGTCCCGTCCGGGGCCGTTACCTCCGCGGTGTGCGCGTCCACCAGAACGGCCCGCCCCTCCAGCACCTCGATGGAATCCGCACCCCGCGCGCGGTCAGGAGAGAGGATGCTCGCGTAATGCTGCTGGCGATACTCGGCTATGAGCTCGTCTTTCTGTGCGATCAGCTCACGGAAGTCCACGGGCATCTCTACGGGCGTCAAGCCGGGGAAGCGTGGGTGGGCAGCGTCATAGGCGATCTTGGCGGCGGCGATGAGGTTCTTTGAGGGCAGGCAGCCGCGATTGACACACGTGCCTCCCAGGGTCCGCATTTCGGTCATAATTGCTGTCTTGCCGAGCTCCTGCGCACGTCGAGCCGCGGCGAAAGCTGTCGACCCACTGCCAAGAATCAGGAGATCAACGTGAGACTGAGGTTGCGACACGAGGCTCCTCCAAATCAATGCATACGGATATGTTGATATTTGGCGCAGCGTAATATGAGCGCGTTAGCGGGCAGAAGGGCCTGGGACGGGATTTGAGTTAGCGGATCACGCCGCAACTCGCTACGCCCGCCGCGTGGTCGTGCACGAGAGCCCCGGCAAGCGCCAGCATTTCGCGCACACGGGGATCGGCGACACGATAATAGACCTGCCTACCCTCTCGCCGTGCCTGGACCAGTCCACACCAGCGCAGACACCCCAAGTGCGTCGAAACGCGCCCCTGCGGCGCGCCGACTGCTGCGACCAACTCCCCTACATTGAGCTCTCCTGCCGGCGCATCGAGCAGCAAATGAAGCAGTCGCACGCGCGTGGGATCGCCCAACGCGCGGAAGAAACGCGCATGCAGATCCGCCGCCATAGGCGGCTCCGCTGCTGCCTGCACGGAACTAATATGGACCTGCGGCGGCATCCCTGGCTGCCACGTCATGGCCGCGGCCGATTCTTGCATGCGTGCATCTCCTATATCATATCTATATATGCGTATATGTTAGAACCGTCCGAACGAGACGTCAAGCCAAGCGTCAGGATCTGCGTGGCAACTATGGCAACCGGCTACTTTGCGAGATAGACCGAGGCGCTGGAACCAGGGTGGCATTGCGACATGACCGCTACCAAACACCTGAGCGTGAAGAAGAAGGGCCGCCGGGATTAACCCGGCGGCCCCACTGCTAATGAATCGTGTACGCCTCGGCGCTAGACCGCGGCGCGGTTACCCGTGACGGCACGCACGATGAGCAACAACACAACGGCGCCGATCACCGCCACAAGGAAGCTCCAAATGTTGAAGCCGGTGACACCCGAGCCGCCGACGAGGCTGACGAGGAAGCCGCCGATCAGGGCGCCGATGATGCCTACGATGATGTCACCTACGATCCCCAGGCCGCCGCCGCGCACCAGCACGCTCGCCAGCCAGCCTGCTAGACCACCCAGGATAATCCAGCCGATGATACTCATGCGGAAATTCCCTCCCTGTGAAGAACTCGCCCGACGCGAGGGCGGGCCCTCTCCAGTTACCGGCCTCCCTCCGCGAGCGAGGCCCTGCGACTGTCTCACTTACCGTGTCAGCCGCGGCCCCTTGCCAACGGCTAGACGCCATTACCTAAGCGCACATTCTGTGCCACTCTGCTTTATGTAGAGCTGTTGGTCTCGTTCACCGGATTCTCGTTCCCAGCGTAGCGCGTGGTGAGCGTCAATCGTTTAGCAAGCATGGCGGGCATGCCAAGTCCGGTCGGATTCCACGCCGAACCTTTTGGCACTCCGCGGACGGCACGGAGGCGATCCCTACGTCGCCCCAAGATGCACAAGCCGCCAGCCCTGGAATCAAGCGACTTCGTACGTACCGTCCAAATTGACACGCCTCTGACTCTCGGCTATACTGCGCCTGAATAGCGTCCTGAAAACGTCAGACGCGCGCCCCGCGCAACAGACCAGGCGGGTAGCAGGTCAGCCTATCCCTGGGCCGGTTGGAATTGGTGAGGGTGGAGTTCGCCGAATCCCAGGACGAAGTAGCGAGGGAGAAGCCTCTTCATGCATCGTCGCACCGCCTTCATGTTCATCCTCATCGCGCTGCTGGCCGTCGGCGCGTATTGGATAAACTTCGGATTCGGCAAGCCCGCGAGCATCAACGTCGGCGGCTACAAGAACGATCTACCCCTCAAGCAGGGCCTCGATCTGCAGGGCGGCATCCAGCTTGTGATGCAGGCCAAATGCCCGCAAGACAACCCCAAGTGTGACATCGCCGGCAGCATGCCGCAGGTGATCGACAACGTCAATCGGCGTATCGCCGGCGGCCTCGCGGTGAACGACGCCGTTGTTCGCCAGCAAGGCTCAGACCGTATCTCCATCGAGCTGCCCGGCCTGCGCGATGAGGCTCAGGCGCGCGCGCTGCTCGGCTCGACCGGTCAGATGTACGTCATCGACACCGGGACGCAACAGTTGCAGCAGGGTACGAACGTTACCGGCCAGACCTGCACCACCAACTGCACCACCGGCCAGTTCAAGATCCTGTTCAGGGGCGACGAGCTCAACACGAACTCCATCGCCGCGGCCGTTGACCAGAATACCAACGGGCCAATCGTCACTTTCGCCTTCAGCGACAAGAACAACGCCAAGTCGCGCTTCGGCGACTACACGAAGAGCAACGTCGGGAAGTACCTGACCATCATCCTCGACAACAAGGTCATCGAGTCGGCGACTATTCAGAGCGAGATCTTCGGCAACGGTCAGATTACAGGCATGCCGTCGATCCAGGCCGCGCAGAATCTGGCCTCTGTGCTTCGCTACGGTGCCCTGCCGCTACCGCTGACGGTCGCCAGCGAGCGCCAGCTCGCCCCGACTCTCGGCCAGCAGGCCCTAGACCAGAGCAAGCTTGCCGCTGGCATCGGACTCGGCATGGTCATGATCTTCATGCTGATTTTCTACCGGCTGCCCGGTCTGCTCGCCGATGTGGCCCTGCTGCTCTACGCTGGACTGCTCTTCGCCGTCTTCCGCCTGCTCGGCGTCACGCTGTCGCTGCCAGGCATCGCTGCGACCGTGCTCACCATCGGCATGGCGGTGGACGCTAACGTGCTCATCTTCGAGCGTATCAAAGAGGAGTTACGAGACGGGCGTACGATGGGCGCCGCCATCGACATCGGATTCAAGCGTGCCTGGCCGTCCATCCGCGACTCGAACGCCTCGACGCTCATCACCTGTCTGATCCTGTACTTCTTCGGCAACAACTTCGGCGCGACGCTCATCGTCGGCTTCGCCATCAACCTCGCGATTGGTGTAGCGCTCAGCCTATTCACCGCTATCACGGTGACGCGCAACCTGCTCAATATCCTGCTTCTGGCCGGTGTCGCGCAGCATCCCGCCTGGTATGGCCTGCCGCGCAACGCGCTGCCTATGGCGCGCTACACCCGGCCTGTCTCGCGGCTCTCCTCCGCTGGCCGGACGGTGATCGCGCCCAGCGCGGCCGCTAGGGAAGCAGCCGAGGACGTCGAAG
>CAYYCB010000282.1:0-4152 GCA_964469715.1 uncultured Ktedonobacterales bacterium
AGCCGTCGGTCGCCATCGGATACAGGCTCATCGCCCGCGCTCCTCTCGCCAGCAGGTAAGCAACACGCACACAACCGATCTCGCTTGCGCATTTGAGCCGGGTGGTGCCTCGTTGTCCTCTGGCCCGGCGCGCTCGACGAATCAAGCTGTTTAGTCATTCTCCTCGCGGCTGCGAAAACCGGTGCGTATCGATGCCGGCCCGTGCATAGCTGTCCTGCTGCCGTGCGCATCTGCTGCCGGCTGAGCGCACAGTCAACGACCTTGCGCGCGAGCTGGGGACCACGCCTGCCTCCTGACGACGGCGCGCTCACGCGCAATCTCAGATGGTCCGCTCGTGGCCCTCCCGCCACATGCCGACCGCGATCCAGAGGCAGCCGGCGGCGACGAGCAGGCCGTGGGCAATGCGGATCGGTTGTGTTCCGAAGAACTGCGGGATGTACAGCGCGAATCCCAAGGCGAACGGCACGCCGCTCCACTTCGCGAACGTACCCGATTTCCAGAGGGCCACGGCGACCATGCTGGCGGCGACGCCGATCAGCAGAAGTCCCAGCAGGAACATCACGAGTCCAGGTCCGGAGCGGACGACGCTTGCCATGCCGACCAGAGAGGCGTTCCGCTCCCGAATGGCTTCCTGCCCGATTGCGTGGAGGCCGAACGCCTCACCTCCATAGAACGGCAAGGTGAGGCCGATTCCGACCAAACCCACGACGAACGCCCGGAACGTGAGCCGCTCGACGCGGCGCTCCCGCAGGGCGACATGCAGACCGAGCAGCCCCACCGCCAGCAGCGTGAACGCCACCATCGCCAGCATGTGCGCCACAATCCACGCCCCAGAGGCGAACGCGGCGGCGCCCTGCAATGAGGTCTCATCGGAGAACGGGCGGATCGCGGGGTAGAGGACGAACAGGACGCCAGAGACGGCGAGGGACGCGGCGCCGAGCCGTACGCGGGAGGCAGGCGCGGGTGGCGCTACGGGGAGGCGCTCCGTGGTGGCGTGAACATTCTGGTCGTGCGATGTCGCTTTCATTGATATCCTCCTCTGCTAGATCAAGCCCGCGACGAGCGTCCCAGGGTGACTCAGGTAGAGCCGGTGTCAGCTCGCCGCTCATGCGAACGTGATTTGTTGTTTGGCTAATATGATTAGTATAAAAACAATAGACGTTAGTAGTCAAGAGTGCGCTCTGGGCTGGATATCCAGGTGCCCATGCTTCCGCGACTCACTTGCAACAGCCGTCCCCTTGACACCCACGCGCCGGCATGGCATAGTAGCGCAAACATGACGAGCGAGTCATGTTCTTGCCCGGCGCTTTACGGCCTGTCCTACCCCGACGAAGCGGAGGCGGCGCGCATGCAGGCATTCCTCCAGGTCACGTTCTCGGGCCTCGTCACCGGCAGCCTCTACGGCCTGCTTGCCCTTGGCATCGTCCTTATCTACCGCACCACGGGCGTCCTCAACTTCGCGTACGGCGCGATGGCCGCGTTCAGCGCCGGTTTTCTCTATATTCTGCTGACCGGCCCTCGCCTCACCTTCTGGCTGGCCCTGCCCCTGAGCCTCGTCTTCGCCGCCGCCCTCGGCGCCTTGCTGGAGCGCCTCTTCGCGCGCCCAGTGCTCGCCGCTCCCGTCTTCACCAAGGCCATCGCCACGCTCGCGCTCGCGCTCGTTTTGCGGACGCTCGCCCAGGCCATCTGGCCGCAGCTCGCCCAGACGGAGCACTTCCCCACGCCGTTCGAGAGCGCCTCCACCAGCATCGGTGGTGTCTACATCTCCGCCGCCGCTGTTGCCGCGCTGGTCGTGACCGTTCTCGTGGTCGTCGCCCTCAACCTGTTCCTCAATCGCACGCGTCTTGGCGTCGCCATGCGCGCGTCGGCGGATAGCCTGCCCGTCGCGCGGCTCATGGGCGTCCCGGTGGGCATCATCTTCCTGTTGACCTGGGTGCTCGCCGCCGTCGTCGGCGCGCTCGCCGCGATCCTGCTCGCCAGCCAGCAGCGCACCATCGACATCGCCTATATGGACCCGGTGCTGATCCTGGCGTTTGTCGCCGCCGTGCTCGGCGGGCTCGACTCGCTGCCTGGCGCGCTGGTCGGCGGTGTGCTCGTCGGCCTGGCGGAGAACTGGCTCGCGCTGTTCCTCGCCGGACGCCATCTCGGCGCGCTCGACGTCGGCGCCCCCGGCATCCGCGAGACGCTGATCTTCGCCGCGTTTGTCCTCGTCCTGCTCGCCCGCCCGCAGGGGCTTCTCGGAAAGGCCGGGCTGCGCCAGGTATAGCTCCCGCGTCTCTCTTGACCCGACCTCATCGAGACAACTGCGACATACGGACCCGTCGCTTTCACAACGCCCGCTCTCCGCTTCCGAGGAGGTGACGCATGACCACCCCCCAGCAGGCCGCGCCGCCGGCGCCCGCGCAGAGTCCTCCCACCATGGCCAGCCCCGCCCGACTGCTGAACGTCTGGCGGAGCCGACGTGGCCTGCTGCTCGCGCTCGGCGGAATCCTCCTGTTCGCGCTGGCGCCCGCGCTCTACGACCAGCTATTTGGCTATAGTGCCGGCTTCCAACTCCATCACGTCACCATCATCGGCATCTTCGTGCTGGCCGCCTTCGCGCAGAACGTCCTCACCGGTTACGCCGCGCAGCCTTCGCTTGGCAATGCCGCCTTCTTTGGCGTCGGCGGATACCTCCTGGCGTGGATCGCGGGCGACCTCGGCCAGCCCTTCTGGGTTGCCGTGCTCGTCGCGATGCTGGCCAGCGCCGTGCTCGGGGTCATTGTGGGCGGCCCGGCGTTGCGTGTCTCCGGCGCGTATCTCGCCATCGCCACCCTCGGCCTTGTCTTCATCAGCGGCGCCCTCTTCGACCTCTGGGACACCGCCGCTGGCCGCCAGAGCTACGAGATCAACAACCTCCCGAGCCTGCTCAGCGATGACCACTCGCTGTACTTCGTCGTGCTCATCGTCGTGGTCGTTATCCTGGCTTTCGGCCGTGTCCTGCTGCGCTCGCGTGTCGGGCGCGCCTGGGTCGCCATCCGCGATAGCGAGGCCGCGGCGCTGGCATTCGGCGTCAACGTCACCTACTATAAACTGCTGGCCTTCGTAGTCAGCGCCGCGCTCACGGGCCTGGCCGGGGCGCTCTACGCCATCTGGGCCCAGACTGCCGCTGCCTCGATGTCCAGCGCGGATCAGACCATCGTGTTCCTGGCGATGATTGTCGTCGGCGGCCTCGGTTCCATCCTCGGCTCCGTGCTTGGAGCGCTCTTCGTCGGCTTCCTGCCCCTATTGCTCGCTCAGCTCCCATCGCCACTTGCCGTCGGCGGCCTCTCCGTGCAGGTCTCGACGCTCACCACCGGCATCTATGGCCTGCTGCTGCTCTGCGCGCTCATCTTCTTCCCGGCCGGCCTCGCCTCCATCGTGGACCGTGGCCGCGCGTTCGCCGGGCGCCTCGCGCGCCGGGGAGGCGCCGCATGAACGTCCCACAGACGCCCTCCTCTGCGGCCCCGCTTCTCTCGACACGCGGCGTGACAGTCCGCTTCGGCGGCCTCGTCGCCGTCAACGCGCTCGACCTCGACGTCCGCGAGGGCGAGATCTTCGCGCTGGTCGGCCCCAACGGCGCCGGCAAGACGACCTTGCTCAACTGCGTGAGCGGCTTCGTGCGCCCATCCGCCGGGAACCTTACCTTTGCTGGAACGGACCTGCTGGCGCTTGGCCGCCATAGGCGTGCCGCCCTCGGTATCGGTCGCACCTTCCAGAACGTCCAGCTATTCACCAGCATGACCGTGCTCGACAATCTGCTCACCGCGCAGCATGCCCACCTCCGCGCCGGCTTCTTCACAAGTCTGCTCCCCGTCGGGCCTGCCGTGGCCGAAGACCGCGCGGCGCGCGAGCTCGCACGTGAGACGTTGGCGCTGCTCGGCATCGAGCGCTATGCGGACACCGTCGCTGGGGCGCTGCCCTTCGGTGTGCAGAAGCTTGTCGGCGTCGCCCGCGCCCTCGTGCTCCGCCCGCGCCTGCTGCTGCTCGATGAGCCTGCCGCCGGCATGCCCCATGCCGAGGTCGCGCAGCTCTCCGACTCGTTGCGTCGCTGGCGTGCCGAACTTGGCACGACACTACTGCTCATCGAGCACAATATGCCGCTGGTCCAATCCGTCGCGGACACCGTTTGCG
>CAYYCB010000283.1:0-4104 GCA_964469715.1 uncultured Ktedonobacterales bacterium
GGCCCCTTCAGGGCCGCGACGGTACACGACACCTTCCCACCCGGAATCGGTCTCAGCGTGCGGCGGCTCCACCCGCGGACGTCTCCTCGAATCATTCTGCGGCAATGGGGATAAGGGCCGCGTAAACACCGCGGCCCCGTGGCATCAGGAAAGTGTAAGGATTCCTTCCTCGCGCCTTGCCCCCAGTCCCTTTCGCGGCGCGCGTCGCCGGGGCGGCGCATCCTTCCCCGCGTGTCTGGCCTGTCCTACTCCGGCCCGCGTAGTCGGTAGCCGATGCCCGGCTCCGTCACCAGATAGACCGGCCGGCTTGGGTCCGGCTCGATCTTGCGCCTGAGCTGCCCGACGAAGACGCGCAGGTAGTGCGCCTCGTCCTCATATGCTGGACCCCACACCGCGCGCAGCAGCGTCCGGTGTGTGATCACCTTGCCCGCGTTCTGCGCCAGATACTTCAACACCTCGTACTCGGTCGGCGTCAGATGCACCTCCGCGCCGCGCATCGTCGCCACGCGCCGCTCGAAGTCCAGCGAGAGGTCGCCAGCCTGGAACGTCGCGTTGCTGGCCGGGCCGCCGTTGCTGGTCCGCGCGGCATGCCGCAGCGCCACGCGCACGCGCGCCACCAGCTCACCCATGCTGAACGGCTTGGTGAGGTAGTCGTCGGCCCCTAGCTCCAGCGCCGTGATCTTGTCGGCATCCCCGGCGCGCACCGAGAGCACGATCACCGGCACCTGCGACCACGAGCGCAGCTCGCGCGCCGCCTCCAGGCCGTCCATGTCCGGCAGCGACAGGTCCAGGATCACCACGTCAGGATGCCACCGCGCCACCAGTTCTAGCCCCTCGCGCGCCGTCGGCGACCACTCCACCGCGAAGCCCGCCGCGGCGAGCCCCGCGCGCACCGCGCGCCGAATCTCTGGCTCGTCGTCAATGACCAGCACACGCGCCCCGAATGCGTGCCCTGTCCCATCCGCCGGTTCGTCCGCCCTCATCGCCCGTCCGCTATCCTCCGTCACGGCGCCACCTCGCTCCGCGCATCCGGCCCGCTCACCACTGAGTTTGGCTCCTTCTCCGCTCCGGGGAGTTCCGGCAGGCCCCCGCGCGGCGCGTCCTCCGGGATTGGCAGCGTGAATGCCACCGTCGTCCCTGCGCCTGGCGTGCTCTCCGCCCAGATGCGCCCACCGTGCGCGCGGATGATGGCGTCTGAGATGGCGAGGCCGAGTCCCGTCCCTGCCGGTGGCTTCCCTTCTCCCCATGGTGCGCGAATCTGCTGCACGCGGTAGAACTTGCCGAAGATGGCGCGTAGCTCGTGAGGCGGCACGCCGATGCCCTGATCTCTCACGCGCACCTCAAGCTCGCCGGGCGCGGCTCCCGTGCCAGCGCCGGTGACCACCTGCGCTCGCACCTCCACCGGGGAGTCCATAGGCGAATACTTGAGCGCATTCTCCAGCACGTTCGTCAGCACCTGCTCGATCTGGGCGTGGTCCATTGGCACAAGTGGCACATCCTCTGGAATCTCCACTCTCACCGTGCGCCCCCGAAGCGAACCTGCTAGCTCCAGCCGGTCGAGCACCGTCGCGACCACGTCGCCGATCAAGTACCACTCGCGCTCCGGAGGCGCGACGCCGGCCTCCAGCCGCGACAGATCGAGCAGATTCTCCACCAGCCGGTTCAGCCGGTCCGCGCTCGCGTCGATGGATTCGAGCAGGTCGCGGCGGTCCTCTTCGGCCCAGGTCGCCCCCGCCCCGAGCAAGCTCTCAGCCGCGGCCTTGATTGAGGCCAGTGGGGTACGCAGGTCATGCGTCACCGAGCCGAGCAGGGCGTCCTTCAGGCGGTCGCTCTCGCGCAGCGCCTCAGCGTGGATTGCCTGTTCCTGCAGCGCCGCGCGGTCCAGCGCCAGCGCAATCTGCTCGCAGAACGCGTCGAACAGCCCCGCCTGCCCATCGGCTCCGCTGTATTCTCCTGCCTGTCGCCCGTCACTTCGTCTCGGTCGCGCCGCCCCGACAAGACCGCGCAGGGTGCCCTCGCCGGCGATGCCCAATGCGCCGACCACGCGGCCACGGCTCCGCAGCGGCACGAAGAAGCAGACTCCCGGCGACGACGTACCGCTGCCACCGCCTCCCCCCGCGATCTGCCCCCCGGCCGCCGTCCCCCGCTCCAGCACGAGCGCCGCCTGCGCCCGCTGGTCGCGCCCTTCCATCCGAACCGCGCGTGCAGCCGCCGGCCGCGCGGATACGGTCGCTGCCGCGCGCACGGCGGGGAGCCCCTGCTCGTCGGCGACCACCAGCGAACATGCCGCGACGCCCGACGCGGCGAAGACGTCCACCACCCGTCCCGCCAAAGCTGCGAGCAGCGTGTCATAGGCCGTCGTCGAGGCGATGAGCTGCGAAAGCTCGTAGAGGGTCGCCGTGCGCTGCTGGCTCTCGCGCGCATCTCGCGCCCGCGCCTGCACGGCCGCCGTCATCTGCCCCAACACCAGCGCGGTTGCCAGCAGCGCCAGCAGCTCAAGCCACTGGCCGGGGTCGTCCACCGTGAGCCGGTGCAGCGGGGGAATGAAAAAATAGTCGTAGGCCGCCACCGCCAGCACCGACGCCAGCACGGCGGGACCCCGTCCGAACGTGGCCGCCAACCAGAGCACGACGAGCAGATACAACAGCGACAGATTGCCAACGTGTAGCGTACCCTGCGCCACGCCGACAGCCGCCGTGACCAGCGCAACCCCCACCACCCCCGCGCCATAGGCCAGCCCGTCCCGCATCGAAGGCACGGCGCCGCCCCGACGTAGCACGGCAACTGCTTCCCGCAGACGCGGCCCGAGGCTCAACACGCGCTCCGAGACGGAAGGCGCCCGCGATTTACTGGACATTTTGCCGGCCCTCCCCTACTGAGAGAGCATACCGCCTCCGACACGGCCCTTCAGAGGAAACCTACGCGCCTCACCAGAACTGTGAGCACAGCTTCGCGCCAGCCCGATACGCCTACATCTCGCGCGTACGGCGACACCAGTTGCGCGCTTGACCGGTGATGCGCGAAATCCGGCCCCGCCGCCTCACTATACAACACGCCCTTGCTGTGCCCGCTCGCCTGATTCGAATGAGGGAGAGCAGTACACGACGGCTACCGCTCGGATCCCTTGAAATCCTGCCTTGCGCCCTGCCAGGACCCCGTTTGTATCGCCGCCTCTCACCGCTCCGTGCTGCGGTGCGTAGAATATGCGTGTCGGATGTTGCTGTCGCACACAGTGAGGAAGCATCTCGTGGGAAGTCGTGCCGTCGTGCCGGAGGAAGCAGGCCGGGCAGATTCAGGCGATGGAGCCGAGATCGAGCCTGGCGACGTCTACGCCGAGCGGCGCGACCGTTTCGCCGTGCTGCGTGACAGCTACAACAGCCGGCGTTACGCCGCGGCCAACCTGGGGGTGCTGCTCTTCTTCGCCACAGCGGGATTGGCCGTCGCCGCGCTTCTCAGCCGTTCTCCCCTGCTCATCGTCCTCACGCTCGCCGCCGTGGCCGGTTTCGTCTACACCTTCCGCCGCCAGGGCCAGCTCGACGAACAGCACCAGCGCTATCTCACCCTCGCCAAGATGAACGACGAGGGCCTTGCCCGCCTGCGGCGCGACTGGGACGCCATCTCGCTGCCAGGGCTCGCCAGCGCCATGCAGGTCGCTCCCGAACATCTCTCCGCCGGCGACATCGACCTGCTCGGCCGCGCCTCCCTGCAACACCTCCTCAGCGCCGCCAGCACGCCCGCCGCCCAGCTTCGCCTCCGCGACTGGATTCTCTCCCCCGCCGCGCCGGACCTCATCCGCGAGCGTCAGGCCGCGGTGCGTGAGCTCGCCCCGCAGGTTGACGTCCGGGAGGAGTTAACGCTCTTTGGCCGCCTCTCCGGCATGGCGCAGCCCGCCTACGAGCGCTTCCTGGCGTGGGCCGAGCGCGCGCCCTGGCTCGATAGCCGCCCCGCGCTGGTCTGGGCCAGCCGCGTGCTGCCCGTCCTGGCCATCGGCTCGCTCGCCCTGGAGTTCTTCGGCCTCACCGCCTATCCCTTCTGGCTCGGTTTCGTCGGCATCAACATCCTCCTCACCTACGCCGTCGGCAAGCGCGTGGAAGAGATCCTGGA
>CAYYCB010000284.1:0-4101 GCA_964469715.1 uncultured Ktedonobacterales bacterium
GGCGGACGCCGGGTGACGATGCTACGCGGCTTCGAGCTGGCGGATGCGCGCTTCAAGCACGTTGATGAGGTCGCGCAACGGCGCCGAGACGATGCTATAGGTGTGGCTGAGCGGGCTCTGGATGGTGCCCACCACCTGTGCGCGCAACTGGTCGCGCGGCGGCACCTTGGCGAGGTCGTCCACCTGGGCGGACGTAATAGGCGCGCGCTCCAGGATGCCGGCCTTGATGGTGACGGGCCGGGCGGTCTTGACCTGCTTGAGGTAGTCGCTGACGGTCTTGGCCGGGGCGACTTCGTCGTCGTAGCTGATGGCAATGCTGGTCGGGCCGTTCAAGATCTTCGAGAGATCCTGATACTGGGCCTGCTCGGAGGCGATGCGCAGCAGCGTGTTCTTGACGACGTGCAGCTCGATGTTCTGCGCGCCGAGACGGCGGCGCAGCTCGCTGACCTCGGCGACGGTGAGGCCGTCGGTCTGCAAGAGGACGGCGGACTTGGCGCGCTTGAGCTTCTCGGTCATCTCTTCGATGACGGCGGCCTTGGCTGGCGTCGGCATACGTGTGTCTCCTTCCCAGGGCGAGCGTCGCGGGATCGCCGGCCTCGCCCGGCGGCCGGCTGGCGATGGATAGTGACGTGTCGCTCCCGCGCGGGGGTCGTATCTGCTCTTGAGGTCCGGGGCAACAAAAAAGGCCTCCGAGTCCGCCGACTCGAAGACCTGACGCGCGGCGCATGAATGTGCGCCAGCGGTGTATGTTCTTCGCCTCGGCAGGTCTCGTCGCTTAGGCATCGCGCAAATGGCGATGCACCTGCTGTCTCGGGCTGATATGCGATTGTACGACCGTAGAAGTGTACCATCGGCGCGGCTGAGGCGTCAATGGGAGAATTGGCGATACTCCCACGAGGGTGGTGTGGTAGGGGCGGACGAGGAGAGTCCGCCCCACCAGAACGAGGCATCTCGCGCGGGTGATTAGCTGCCGGGCTTGAGAGCGAGCGCGGTGGGCACGTCGAGGCGAACGCCGGGGGTCATCGTGCCGGCGAGCGTGACGCTCTTGACGTATGTGCCCTTGGCGCCGGTTGGCTTGGCGCGGACGATGGCATCCACTGACGCGCTCAGATTCTGCATGAGCTGATCGTCGGTGAACGAGATCTTGCCGATGGGGATATGGATGAGGCTGGTCTTGTCCACGCGGAACTCGACGCGGCCGGCCTTGACCTCGCGCACGGCGCGGGCGATGTCGAAGGTGACGGTGCCGGTCTTGGGGTTCGGCATGAGGCCGCGAGGGCCGAGGCGACGGCCCAGGCTCGCCACCTTGCTCATGACGTCCGGTGTGGCGATGGCGACGTCGAAGCCGAGCCAGCCGTCGTTGATCTGTTTGATGTAGTCGTCCAGCCCGACGAAATCGGCGCCGGCAGCCTGTGCCTCGTTGGCCTTGTCACCCTGAGCGAAGACGAGCACATTGACGGACTTGCCGGTGCCGGCAGGCAGGGCGGCGGTGCCGCGGACCATCTGGTCGGCGTGACGAGGATCGACGCCAAGCTGCATGTGCAGCTCAACGGTCTCATCGAACTTGACGTAGTGGAGCTTCTTGAGCAGCGCGACGGCCTCTTCCGGCTGGTAAACCTTGTCGGCATCCACCTGTTTGGCGGCTTCGCGATACTTCTTTCCGTGGTCTGGCATGGAAATGCCCTCCTTGTGGCGTATGCCCAAGTGACTAGTGGGCGAACACTCTCGATACGACGGCCGGCGCCGCCGCGAAGTTACGGGCGGGGGAACGGATGGTGCCCGGGCATCAGCCGATGGTGATGCCCATGGAGCGGGCAGTGCCGGAGATGATGTTTTCCGCGGCCTCGACGGTGTTAGCGTTGAGGTCTTTCATCTTCAGCTCGGCGATCTCGCGGAGTTGCTGCGGGCTGATGTTGCCGGCTTTGCTCTTGTTGGGCGTGCCGGAGCCCTTCGCCACGCCGGCAGCCTTCCTGAGGAGGTCGGCGGCGGGCGGTGTCTTCGTGACGAAGGTGAACGAGCGGTCTTCGAAGACGGTGATGATAGCCGGAACGATCTGGCCCGCCATGCTCGCCGTGCGCTCGTTGTACTCCTTGACGAAGCCCATGATGTTGATGCCGTGCTGGCCGAGCGCCGGACCAATCGGCTGCGCCGGGGTGGCCTTGCCCGCGGGAATCTGCAGTTTGACGACTGCGCGGACTTTCTTTGCCATGTGTGCTCCTCTGAGGTCGTAGGGCGTGTGGCGCGCGAATCGCACGCCGCGAGCGAGCGCTCGCACCCTCCCTCGCGTTGACAATCGGACGTAGCGTCCGATGCGGCGCGCTAACAGGTGCGCCGACTATTTATTATGCCACAGCGCGGCGTCGCCGTGCATGTGAGATTTGGGCACTATGCGAGGGCCACCGATGCGGGGGCGCTGTACGTGAAGAGGCCAGCGAGGCGATATCGCCCGGCTGGCCTCGTTCGGTGAAGGCGCTAGACCTTCTCGACCTGGAGGAAGTCGAGCTGAACCGGCGTCTCTCGGCCGAAGAACGAGACCAATACGGTGACCTTGTTGCGGTCTGGATGGATCTCGCTCACAGTGCCGATGAACTCGGCGAAGGGGCCGTTGATGACCTTGACGTTCTGGCCGACCTTATATTCGATCTTGGTCTTCGGCTTCTGCTCCTCGCCCTTGGCCGGCTGCCGCAGAATGTAGCGCAGCTCGCTCTCTTGCAAGGGAACAGGCTCGGTGTTGGTGCCGCCGACGAAGCTGGTGACACCGGGCGTGGCCTTGACGACATGCCAGGACTCTTCGTCGAGGATCATGTCAACCAGCACATAACCCGGATACATCTTGCGCGTAACCGTGCGGCGTGTGCCGTTGCGGATCTCGACTTCTTCTTCGGTGGGCACGACGACGCGGAAGATCCGGTCCTTCATGTTCATCGAGATGATGCGCGCTTCGAGATGTTGGCGGACCTTATTCTCGTAGCCGGAATAGGTGTGGATAGCGTACCAGTGGCGGTTCGGCTGCTTCTCCTCGGCGGCAGGCTCCTGCGCCGTCGTGTCAGCTGAGGCCTCCGCGGCGACGTCCTGGTCTTGCGGCTCCAAGGTCGTCGTGTCTCCCACCTGGTCGCGAGTGTCACTCGCCACGAGTGGTCTCCTTTGGATGTGTTGGTCGCCGTGCCGGGCGTCGCAGCGCGGCTAGTGTGTGCCGATGCCGACGATCCAACTGAGGGCACGGATGAGCCCGACGTCGGCCACCCCAAGGATGGCGGCGATGGCGGCCGACATGAAGATCACCATGAGCGTCATATTCCAGGCTTCGGGCCGGGAGGGGTAGGTGACCTTCTTCAGCTCTTCGACGGACTCGTAGAGGTAGCGCGTGAGTGCGGTGCGCGACATGGCCCGCCGCACGCCGCTCGCGCGCTGTGGCATCGCCACCTCGGCGGCGGCGCGGCTCTGGAGCGCCCGCGATTGGGGCAGCGCCAGATCTTCGCCGGCATCTAGCTCGACGTCGGAGGAGTCGCTCTCAAAGTCGGTCTCCGTCTCGGCGCCTGCCAGGGCCTCATGAGCCTCGTCGCTCGCGGGAGCGCCGGTCGCGCCCGCGGTGCGGCGTGCGGAGGTCGCGGCGCCGTTGTCCTTACCGATCGTCTTTGCCACAGAGCATCTCCTCGTGCGGGTCTACCAGCCTCGCGCGGCCCGCCAGTGCGGATAGCGCGACGCTACTTCGTCTCGCGATGCGGCCGATGCGCCCGGCAGCGTGGGCAATACTTGCGAAGCTCCATGCGGTCGGGGTCGTTCTTCTTGTTCTTCTGCGTGACGTAATTGCGCGACTTACACTCGGTGCAGGCGAGCGTGATGATGATGCGGTTCTCTTTACCTTTGGCCGCCATCTTCGTCCCCTCCAACCGGAAGCAGGGCGCGATGGAACATACCCATCCGCGCTTCCTACTCCCCGCTATTCTATATCATGGGTTAGGCGCTGTCTAGCACGACGGCACCGGTGGTACCACGCTTCAGCGCTCGTTCGCAGCGCAGCGCGCCCCCGGCCGAGCGTCCCGGCCAGGAGCGCGCTGTTGCCATCGTCAGGCCGCCAGGATGACCGATCCCCGGCGGTCG
>CAYYCB010000285.1:0-4081 GCA_964469715.1 uncultured Ktedonobacterales bacterium
ATCTCGCGGAGCCAATCGCCGCCATGCGGATGCAGCTCCACGTGAGACGTGGCCGGCGTATGGTCCGTCTCGCCCGCCCCTGCCGCGCGTTCATGTGACACGTCTTCATGTCCTGGTGTTCGCACCGGATTCCTGCGCTCCTCTCCGTTCAGTCGCGACCCACCGCGCGAGCAGGCCCGCGCCCGCGAGCTATCGGCGTCCCTGCCGCAAACCGTCGCCGGTTCGTGACAGCCCCGGCGATCCCGCGATTCGATCTGGCTACCGATAGTTCGTGAACTGGAGCGGCACAGGATATTCTTTCTCACGCAGCGCGGACATCACCGCCTGCAAATCGTCCTTGCTCTTGCCCGTCACACGCACCGCGTCGCCCTGGATCTGCCCCTTGAGCTTGGGGAACTTGTCGCGGATCAGCTTCGTGATGTCCTTCGCCATGTCCTGCGAGATGCCCTGTTGCAGCTCGTACGTCTGGCGCACCATTCCGCCGCTCGCCTGCTCTAGCTTCCCCGGCTTAAGGATCTTCAGCGACAGGTTGCGCTTGACCAGCCTCCCGTCCAACACGTCCTTCACGCTCTTGAGCGTGAATTCGCTCGCCGTGAGGATGGTGATCGTCTTCTTACTATCGTAGGTGATCTCGGTCTTCGTATCCTTCAGATCGTAGCGCTGGCCCACGTCGCGCCGCGTCTGGTCGAGCGCGTTCACCAGCTCTTGCTCGTCGTATTCCGAGACGACGTCGAACGAAAAATCGGATGCCATGGGCGTACCCGCTCCTTTATCGTGTGCGTGGGGCGTCATCGCCGCGAATCGCGCAACGCCGCCGCCTCATTCTATCCCACATACACCGGCGGAAGGAGTCAACCGCGGCGCGATTAGCTCTCTTCCTCGTCCTCGCCCGGCTTCGCCCCGAAGCGACACTCGCGGAGCCGTGTGTAGCGCGCGCCCTCGCGAGACAACTCGCTCTTCATCACCGCCAGCCCCTCCACGAGGAACGGTGCCTTCTCATGGCGGCCCTCATGCAGCGCCGCCCGCAGGCGCTCCACATCGCCCGGCCCCGGCCGCTCCGGCAGCCGCGCCAGCGTCAGGTGCGGCGAGAACGGGCGCTCATCCGGGAGAAACCCGCGCGCCGACAGCGCCTCCCTCAGCCGAACCTCAGCCGCCGACAGTGCCTCGCGTTCGCCACCGACGCCCGCCCAGACCACACGCGGCGCGCGTTGCGGGCCGAACATGCCGAAGCCCGCCAGTTCCAGCGTGAAGGGCGCGACCTGCACCGCCGCCGCGCTCGCCGCCGCCATCGCCCCGAGCAGCCGCGGCTCATCCAGCTCACCCAGGAACGCCAGCGTCAGGTGCAGACTATCGGGATTCGTCCACCGAATGCCAGGCAGCGCCCGCCGCAGCCGCGCGATCTCGTGCCCGAGCGCTGTGCGCGTCGTCTCACCCAAATCTATCGCGATGAATGTCCGTGTCATGATAACCGCCTACCTCTCCTGAGGCAGTGTAGCAAATCCCGAGGGAGAACCGCCCCCTCGCGCGCTTGAGTGCTCACGTCGTCTTCAGCTTCTAGTCGTCCAGCGGCGCCGGAGCGCCAGGGCAGAACGTGACGCACTGAAGGAGCGCTGTGGTTGAGCGGCGATCAACGTTACCCTGCTATTGCGTGGATGATAGGTCACTGGTATAGTGCACCAAGAGATAAAAAGAGCCGGGCGGCATTGAAGGCGGTGAGGGTCGGAGATGGGTGCTGCGCCGCCACGTGACCTGCGCATTTTTATGAGCCATAGCAGCGCCGATAACGCGCTGGGCGTCCGGTTGGCCGAGGATCTCCGACGGGTGCTGGGAGACCCCACGGCGGTCTGGTACGACAGCGCAGGTGGGCTGCAGCCAGGTGCGGCGTGGTGGCAAACCATTGTCAAAGAGGTGATGGTACGCCCTATCTTTCTCGTCATCTGGTCGCCGGATGCGCGGGACTCGCAGTGGGTCAACGACGAGGTCGACCTGGCGTGGCAGGAGAAGAATAGTGCCGCGGGCAAGACGATCATTCCCTTGATCTGGCGGCCCTGTGACATACGCGGCGACCTGCGCACGCGCCAGGCAATCATGTTCGACAATCTGGATGAGTACGATAATCGCTTCCTCGAGTTGCTGGCGGCGCTCGGCATTGCAACGGCCGCTCCAGAAGAGGGACTCTCTCAAGCGGCAATACCAACCCACCCTCCAGCGCGTGCGGCGCAGCCAGAAGCCAGCGAGTCGACGACCCTCACCGCTAGTAGGCCAAGTGAGTTGCTGCTGTTCTCGATTGATGGGCTATGGCCGCCGAACCGCTTCCCCTTGCATGGGTCCTCGGTGACAATCGGGCGCGAGAGCGGGAACGATCTGCTGCTGGCCGACCCTGCCGTCTCACGCTTCCACCTCAAGCTTGTGCGCCATCTCGCGAGCTGGCGGGCAGAGGCATTGCCCGATGCGAAGCCGATGTACATCAACGGCGAGCAGCGTCGGACAGCCCTGCTGGGGCATGGGGACCAGGTGGTCATCGGTGGGACCGTGCTGCGTATCGAACAGCCGATGGTAGCCGCCAACTCGACGACGCTCCAGTCGACCGATATGCGCACCGTGCTTGCATCCGGGCTTCCGCCCGAAATGAGGGTCGAGATGCCACAACTTCGCTTCTCCGCCCCGCTGCGCACCGACATCGTGACGGTGGGCCGTGCGCCCGAGAACGCCCTCATCATTCCTTCTCCGCTCATCTCCGCACATCAGGCGGTCATTCGGCGCAAGTCTGACGGCGCCTTCGAGATCGAATCGCTGCCTGAATCGCGCAATGCCTTCGCGCTCGACGGGAGACCACTCACACGCCACACATTGCGTAACGGCGACACGCTGAACGTGGGTTCACGCGCGCAGAACGTATACGTCACGCTGGCCTATGTCGATGCGAGTGCGACACTCGCATGAGTCAGCAGCAGGTGTACTCGTTGATCTAGCCTTGCCCCCGGCTCAGTTGAGCCGTATGTCGAAAGGGAACGGCGGAAGTGACTCCAAGTCCTGACGCCCTGTTGGGTCGCGTATTTGAAGGCTACCAGCTTCTGCGCATCCTCGGAAGTGGGGGCGCCGGGACGGTCTATCTGGCTTCCAATGTTGCTGCGCCCGACCAGCAGGTTGCCGTGAAGTTGTTGACACCGCCGCCTGAATCGGCGCCCAACAACCTTGCAGAGTTCAGGGCGAGGTTCGCGCGCGAGGCCAAAGCACTTCAGATCCTGCAGCATCCTCACATCCTCTCGCTGCTTGCCTATGGAGAGGATGCCGAGACAGGGCTCGCGTACATGATACTCCAGTACATGGCGGGCGGCGCCCTCAGCGCGCAACTCGCGCAGGGTGCTCTGCCCCTGGAGGACGCCGCCCGCTACGGAACCCAGATTGCCGACGCGCTCGACTATGCGCATAGCAAGGGCATCGTCCACCGTGACTTGAAGCCGGCCAACATCCTACTCGACGAACACGGTGAGGTATACGTCGCCGACTTCGGCATCGCCAAAATATTCGACGCTGCCGGCACGACGATGATGACGCTGACCAACACCGGACAGATCATCGGCACGGCGGACTACATGTCGCCCGAGCAGGCACAGGCGGACGAGGTAACGACGGCCAGCGACATCTATAGCTTTGGCATGCTGCTTTACCACCTTGTGACAGGCAAGGTGGCTTTCGAGGGCAAGTCGCTGACCCAAATACTGTTACAGATCGCCACCACACCACCGATTCCGCCTCGGCGGCTGCGCCCAAATCTGCCCGCACCCGCCGAGGCCGCCATTCTCCGGGCGCTCGCAAAGCAGGCAGCGGACCGCTTCAAGACGGCAGGCGAGCTTGCGAGCGCGTTCGTCATGGGGCTGCGCGATGAGTGGGCGCCAGGGCTGCGCCAGGCAGCAACTATCGAGGCGTTTGTGCCTCAGCCCACGATAACGGCGCCGGGAGAGCAGAAGGCCACGCGCCGGTCGCGCCCGCTTGTGCTCACCGCGATCACCTGCCTGCTGTTGCTCGTGGCTATCGCGGGGACACTCATGATCACGGGAGTGTTCCCAGGCAAGGCTAC
>CAYYCB010000286.1:0-4070 GCA_964469715.1 uncultured Ktedonobacterales bacterium
TCGTGTCAGGGGAAAGGCAAGCCGCGTGCAACGGCGAGACGAAACACGCGAAACGTGTCCCCCAGGCGAGACGGTGCGCAGGGGGAGTGGGGTGCGTCGGCGGGAAGGTCTAGCGGCGGATGGCGTTGGTGGCGACGAACATGAGGTTGGCGGGACGCTCGGCCATGCGGCGTGTGAGGTAGGGATACCACTGTGTGCCGTAGGGGACGTAGACGCGGATGTTGTAGCCCTCACGGGCGAGGCGCTCTTGCAGGTCGCGCCGGATGCCGTAGAGCATCTGGAACTCGAAGCGGGCGCGGCTGATGCCGTGCTCGTCGGCGAAGCGGCGCGCCTCCGCGATCATGCGCTCGTCGTGTGTGGCGATGGCAGGGTAGACACCGCGCTCTAGCAGGGCATGCATTAGCTCGATGTAGGCGTCGTCCACGTCGGTCTTCTTGGGGTAGGCGACCGTGGCCGGCTCAAGATAGGCGCCCTTGACAAGGCGGACGCGCGTCTTGCTGGCGATGAGCGCTTCCACGTCCCCCGGGGTGCGGTAGAGCATGGATTGCATGACCGTGCCGACATTGTCGAAGGTGCGACGCGCCTCCAGCACCATATCCATCGTGCGCTGGGTGTAGTCGGAGCTTTCCATGTCCACTCGGACGAAGATGCCAAGCTCGCCGGCGCGACGCAACACGCTCTGCAGGTTTTCGAGGCAGAGATCCTGGGAGACGTCGAGGCCGAGGGCGGTGAGCTTGATGGAGATGTTGGCCTCGGCCCGCTCGGCGGCGATGCGGTCGAGGATGGTGACGTAGTCGTGCGCCGAGGCGCGAGCCTCAGCGGCGTCGGCGACGTTCTCGCCGAGGTGGTCGAGGGAGACGCTGATGTGCTGCTTGTTGAGCAGGTGGGTCACCAACAGTGCTTCATCCAGATCTTCGCCAGCGACGAAGCGTCGCGCCACGCGGCGGGCGGCGCCGTTCGTGCTGACGAACTTGCGAATCCCCTCCTGCTTCGCCAGATAGAGCAACGTGTCTTTCAGCATGTGCCGTCTCCTCGCCATTGAGTGGGGCACCAACTCTGCCGCGTGCGCCCTCATCGTTTGCGCGTTCGCAATGCGCTTACCACTACCACACACTATAACGCGCGTCACCTCTTGAAACGAAGAACGCCCCGGTCACATAACGCACGCGGCATGGCGCGGGCCGGCGGCGGTGGAGAGATATGCACCGAGGCCGGCGGACCTCTCCGTCTCCTCTACGCCCAGTAGGACGTTTCCGCCATTGGTTTGACTGCATAATCAGTGTGTTGGATGGTGACATAGACATAAAGGCAGAATGACACGAGGCCCGGTGGCTGTGGAACGGTGAGGCGAGCACACCATGGAGCAGAGTGGACGGCGGAGGGTCCCAGCGCGGCCCGAAGCGGCGACCCGGACGCATACAACTGGTGAGATGGGGGATTCGGGCGTGCGCCGCGCGCCGCGCCGCTCGTTGCGGCGCCTCGGCACGAACCAGCGGGCGATTCCGCTGCTGGCCGTTGTCGCGCTGCTGAGCGCCTTCGGCCTGGCGGCCATTACCTACGTCGGAGCGCGGGCCAACACCATTGCCTCAGCCCAGACGCGCGCCTTGCAGGATACGCAGGTTCTCCGCCAGCTCATCGCGGATCAGGGGCCAAGCCTCACCTCACATGACGGCACCCTCGTCGCGGGCGTCGACAACCAGGGGTACACGATCAATGGCGACAAAACCCTGGTAGATCGCATGCACAGCCTCATCGGCGGCTATGCGACGATCTATGCCCTGCAAGGCAATGCGCTCACCGCCGTCGCCTCGAATCTGCCCGCCGGCAAGGGCAATGCCGATGGCGACACGCTCACGGGCGCACCCTTCGATGCGCTGCTCGGTAATTGCGGCGCCGTAGACACCCAGAGCTGCCACCAGACCTACACCGGAGTGCTGACGCTGCACGGCCAGGATTACGTGGTGGGCTTTCGCCCGCTCACGGACGCCAGCGGCGGTTTCGTCGGCGCTCTCGCGGTCGCGTTGCCGTCCGGCGACGTGCTTGGGCCGGTCTATCAACTTGTGGTGGTGCTGCTGCTCGTGGGCCTGTTGCTCTCCTTCCTCAGCATCTTCGGGGGAAGCTGGTTCCTTGGCTCGCGCTCCGATCGGCTCCTCATCACGCTGGATGGTCGCCTCGACGCCGTCGCCACGAGCGCCGCGGAGCTTGAACGGCTCGCGCGGGCACAGGTGGAGCGTGCCAATCAGCAGGGGCGCGCGGCCCGTCAGGTGAGCGAACAGGCGCTGGCGTTGGATGCGATTGCGGGTACGATGGAGCAGGGCCAGAACGCGCTGCGCGACTCGGCGGGCGGCATCTGGCAGGAGATGTCGCAGCCGGGCGCCGCTCCCGACCCGCAGACGGCGCTCGAGTGGGCGCGCCAGGCGGCGGTGGCCGCGTCGCGAGTCGGCATGGCGACGGAACGCTCTCGCGAGGCCTGCCGGCAGTTGGTGGTCATGATGAATCATGTCGTCGCTGAGAGCGACCTCTCACGCGAAGGCGGCCGCGAGCTACAAGAGCAAACACGAGCCCTGCGCGAGGCTGTCGAGGGTGTCGAGCGCACGGTTGGCGACCGGCTGATCAACCGGCCTCATGGCTTCGATGCCCTCCCGCTGCCGCATCGCGGGCGTCGCGCTGAGGCTCATCCCGCGGCGGCCAACCGTGCCTCGTCCCCGGCGATACCAACACCCTCCACCGCCGGGCGGCAGCGCGAAGGCACGCTCCCGGCGGCGCGCCTCCCGTTGGGTACGCCCGAGGATAACTCTGGTGGCGAGGGGCGCAGCCCCGCCGTGAGCGAGCGGCTCTGGCTGGGGCGCGACCACGAGCAGAGCGGCCGATTCCCCGCGCAGGCGCGATCCTTGGCCTCCGGTCCGCGCGGCACTATCTCACCCTCTGGCAACACCGGCCAGAGGCCACATGTGCGTCCCGACGGCCCGCTGACCAGGAAACAGTCGCGGCCGCCGACGCTCTCCGCCTGGTCGGGTCAGCATCGCTCCATGCCGCCCACCGCAGGGGATAAACGGCCAGCCGATTCAGGTGAAATGGGACGCCCGAAGAGCGCCAATTGGTCCGGTGAGTTCTCATCACGGCCACGCGCTTCGCTCTCCGACCCAGCGGCATCGCAGACGCGACGTGAGCGCCCGCACTCGCCCAAAAACGATCTGGGCCTGCCGGGCCTTCACGACGGGAACCCCAACCAAGCCCGATTCCAGGGGCGTGATCCGCGCTGGCCGGAGCAGGGCTAGCCCATCCCGCGCCTGCCCAGCCGCCCTTGACGCTGTTTTCCTGCGCTGCCTATAATCCGCGCGGGTGTGCCCTGCCACGGGCCGCCCGCGCGGTCGTGTCTTCTGCGTGCCGCGCCCCGAGAACACAGATCACTCCCTCGCAATGGCGCGAGGTGATGGTGAGGAGGCAGGGTGTGATGCTGCCCGCCGGTGGCGACGCCACCATGATCGAGGATATAGTCGCGCGTGAGATCCTGGATTCGCGGGGCAATCCCACCGTGGAGGTGAGCGTCGTCCTCATGGGCGGCGCGCACGGCGTCGCGATGGTTCCTTCCGGCGCTTCGACTGGCGCGCACGAGGCGGTGGAGCTGCGCGACGGCGACAAACACCGCTACGGCGGCAAGGGTGTGCTCGCGGCGGTCAACAACGTCAACGAGACCCTTCAAGACGCCCTCACCGGCCAGACCGCTCTGGATCAGGTGGCGCTCGACGAGCAGATGATCCAGCTCGACGGCTCGCCCAACAAGGGTAAGCTCGGCGCGAATGCCATCCTCGGCGTCTCACTTGCCATCGCCCATGCCGCGGCAAATGCGCTCGACCTGCCGCTCTACCGCTACATCGGCGGAGTCGCGGCGCGCACGCTGCCCGTTCCGATGATGAACATCCTGAATGGCGGTAAGCACGCCGAGAACTCGACGGACTTGCAGGAATTCATGGTCCTTCCGGTGGGCGCTCCGTCGTTCCGCGAGGCCGTGCGCTGGTGCGCCGAGATCTATCAGGCGCTCAAGAAGGTGCTGCACGACCGCAAGCTGA
>CAYYCB010000287.1:0-4048 GCA_964469715.1 uncultured Ktedonobacterales bacterium
GCGCGGGCTGGCCAGATAGTTGGTGATTGCCGCCAGGGTTACGGGTGCGACACGATCGGCGCGCCGCAATGCGGGCAGAACTGCGAGGTCATGTCGGTCACGGTGTGTCCGTTCGCGCACACGCGAGCTCCCGGGACCGGCGTCTGCGCTGGGGCCAGCGGCGCGGGAGCCGGCTGGGGCGCGTTACCTGCCATCGGCATCATCTGCCCGACAGGTGGCTGCGCGGGGCCAGCGTACGGCGCGGGCTGGGGAACCGGAGTGCCGTAAGGCGGCTGCGGAGTCTGCGGCGCCTGCTGTCCGAACGACGGAGTTGGTGCCGCGTAGCCCTGCTGCCATGTGCCCGGCGACGTCGGCTGCCCACCCGGCACCGGATAGCCATGAGACATCTGCGGGCCTGGGCCGTAGCTCGGATTCAATGGGGCCGCGCCGGGAGGATAGCTCCCCGGCCCTGACATGATATACCCGGCAGGACCGACCGCCACGGGCCGCGGCGTCTGGTTGCGCTTCCGTAGGAACAGGAAGCCAGCGACCGCCGCCGCGGCCAGCAGCGCGAGCACCAGGAAGGCAACGATCAGCCCTCCCGCGCCGCCCGACGCGGGGCACTCGCCCGGCGTCGCCTTGGCCTTGGCGTCCTTGGCGAAATCAGCGCCGCCGCCGAAGTTCGGATATTGGCTCTGGAGCGAGGCGAAGTCCTTCGAGGCGTTGGTGTAGTGGCAGGGACCGGTCGCGTCGTACTCGTTCACGGCCTTCGTCCACTGCGTCATGAACGAGCCGGACGGTGTGCCGATGTTCGCCTCTTTGGCGTACTCGGCCACAACGTCGCTCGGGATCAGGTACTCAACTCGCTCATCCGACGTGCCCGCGTCCACGAAGCCGATGATGCGCCCCTGGCTGTCGATTACGGGGCCGCCGCTCGATCCGTGGTTGCCGATGCTTGTCGCCTGGTAGACGAGCGTCCCATCCGAGAACGTCTTCTTGCCACTCACCTGTCCGCTGTTTACGGCCGGGCTGAGCAGACCGTTGATCGTGTTGACGTCGCTCTGCGTCGGGTTGAGCAGGGCGGTGAAGTCGCCGGTATCCGCGTCGGCGGGGTACGCCACGGCAGTCACCGTGTCTTGCACATGGACCGAGCTGCCCGGAGCGAGCAGCAGGAAAGGAACGTCCTTCGCCTCAACCTTGACGATTGCGGTGTCTTGCTTATCCACCGGCGAGCTCGTCACTACGCGCGTGATCGCGTAGCTGGTGACCTGCGCCGAGTTCTGGAGCTGGCCAGTATAGGCCGTCGAGAGGAAGACCTTCTGCGTGGTCACCTGTGTCGGCACGCTCAACTTATTCTGATTCAGCAAGGATTGGAAGATCGAGTGAGCATAACTTGAGCTGACATTGGCAGCCCTGGCGTATTCGCTAATAGCGTCGGCCAGGAACGCCTGCTGAACGTCGCTGCTGTCTTTCACGTCGACCACATGGTCGGCGGTCAGGACGTAGCCGTCCGGGCTGATGAAAGCCCCTGAGCCGGCCAACTCGACACTGTAGCTGCTGCCGTCGAGCGGGAAGCTGAGGTTGCTGCCGTCGTTTGCGCACCCGGCGCAGACGACCTGACCAGCCACCTCTGAAACAATGCGCACGACGGCAGGGCTAGCCAGCCGCACCGCATGCTTCATATCACCGCTGTCCTGCGGATGTGCCGCCGCGACAGGCGAGAACGCCAGTGCAGCAACAGCCCAACCTACCAGAGCCACTCCGCGCAGAGAGCGAGACACCGCTGTACGCGATGTAGCGCCCATGACTCCCCTCATGATTCCCTGACCTTCGCTTAGCAGCCCGCCGCGATAGCCGAGCGGACTGCGCAACCACAAAGCACCGCGGTGTCGTCCCCCTGGTGCCCAGCCACTCCAAAGGCGCTGTCATCTTGACGTCGCCTGGCGGCGCATAGCCTCAATCTACGCTCGCGCCGCCTCACCACCTCGCCACCGCGGAGATCCAGCGCGTTAGCCCTTCCATTGCGCTGGTCTGCCTTGCAGTCCCTCCGCTCATCCGTGACTTGCCATGGCCCCACGGCATGGTATGGACCATCGCCAATGAAAACCACCCCGCCCCGCCCCCCGAGTTTCGCGCCGTCGCAGAAGTGTCGCCCGCCTGAGATGAACCGCCAGCCACTCGCACCGCCAAACACGGAGCGAGTGACGATCCTCCCTGCTGCCTCACCATGCGGGTGTCGGGTATTCGCGGCGTTGGTTCCGCTCGGAATGCAGCCGAGCAGCACCTCGCCACCTAGCCGACAATACACAAGTTTATCATGGCCCCTGGCCTTGTCAAGCCCCGCACACCAATTGTGCAGGTCATCCTAGCCGCTACCGCTCGCACGTATTAGTGGGAGACTTGCTACTTAACAGCAAATACAGCGGTATTCACGTTGGGCATCCTCCCCCGCGGCCCATTGGGCGAAGGCAACGTCGTCCTGAGACCTGCCGGGCGACACTGATTGCTCAGCCGGTTGCCGTGGCATGCTCCGGTACCTGCCGCCAGTTATTTTGGGGTGTCGCTTCTGGCTCGCTGCGATCGCTGAGGCGCGATTCCCTTCTACGGGATCAGCAGCACTTTGCCCTCCGCCTTGCGGGCTTCGAGATAGGCGTGGGCTTCGGCTGCGTGCGCCAGCGGGAACGCCTTGTCGATTCGCACCCGCAGTGAACCGTTAAGGAGAGACGTGAAGAGATCGTTCGCGCGCCATAACAGCTCGTCCCGTTCCGCCGTATAGTGCGCAATGGTTGGGCGTGTCAGGAACAGCGATCCTTTGCTGTTCAGAGTCTGCGGGTCCATCGGCGGAACCGGCCCCGATGATTGCCCGAAGAGCACCAGGTAGCCGCGCCGCTTCAGGCAGTTGAGGCTCTTGTCGAAGGTGTCCTTGCCTACCGAGTCGTAGACCACATCCACGCCTCTGCCGTCGGTGAGCCGCTTCGTCTCCGCCTCGAAATCCTGCTGTGTATAGAGGATCACCTCGTCCGCGCCCGCCTCGCGCGCGAGCTGTGCCTTGCGCTCGGAACCCGCTGTCCCGATTACCCGCGCTCCCAGTCGCTTCGCGTACTGTACGAGGAGCTGCCCAGCACCGCCGCCGGCCGCATGGATCAGTGCCGTCTGATTCGGGTGCAGCGGAAACGTGCTGTGTGAGAGGTAGTGGGCCGTCATCCCTTGGAGCATCGCCGCCGCCGCCGTCCGTAGGTCCACGCCTGCTGGCACCGGCACGAGCTGCGTGACCGGCACGATCGCATACTCCGCGTAGGTACCCAACATCGCCGACGAGGCCACGCGGTCCCCCACGCGCACCTCCGTCACGCCTGGCCCCACGGCGTCCACCACGCCGGCCGCCTCTCCGCCGAGCGTCAGTGGCAGCGGCAGCTTATACTGCCCCTTACGCTGGTACACCTCGATGAAGTTGACGCCCGCAGCCTCGATTTTTACCCGCGCCTGCCCCGGGCCCGGCATTGGCACCGGCACGTCTTCCAGTCGAAACTGCTCAGGTCCACCCGTCTCGTGGATGCGAATCGCCCTCATGTGCGCTCCTCCTCGATTGTGTGGCCGGCACACGTCCCTTGATGGCCGTCTGCTACTTCTTACTATGGCGCACGTCCTGCCGCGAATTCCAATGGATACGGTGCACGGCTTACGTGTCGCGCCACTACCGTCCGCAGAACTTCGGCCGCGTTCACGCCCATGCTATACTCGCCTGTAGAATCTGCCTCAATCCCACCATGCGACGCCTCTCTATCTCGCAAGGTGATCGCCCCGCACCGGGGGATGCTCATACCAAAGGAGCGCATACCATGCAGCGGCGGCCAGAGCTTCCGCCGCATGGTGGAGCGGGAGACCCCCTCGCCCAACCCACTCTGCGGGTCTCCACCATGGGCGCATCCGCGAGCAGCGCCCCTACTCCTGGCCCTGTCGCGCCGCCGCGCTCCGACCCTGACGGTGGGCTCACCACCCGCCTCGCCGCCGTCGAACATGAGACGCGTGTCGTAGGGCGCGCTCGCGACGCCCGTGACCGCGCCCAACA
>CAYYCB010000288.1:0-4034 GCA_964469715.1 uncultured Ktedonobacterales bacterium
GGCGTGACAGTCGCAGAGACTCGGAGCGGTATACTCCATTTGATAGGCAGACAACCGATCTTACGGGGGACATATGGCGACTGATTATGGGCAGACGCAGGGTCGCGTCTACCAGTTGAACATCTCGCGCGGCGGCGTGCCGAAGTTGCCCATTGCCGAGGCGCAGGTGACGACGCTCGGCATCGCGGGCGACTGGCAGCGCGACCGGCGGAATCACGGTGGCCCTGATCGCGCGCTCTGCCTCTACACCCTTGAGGAGATCATGCGCCTTCAGGCTGAGGGGCATCCGATCTTTCCCGGCTCCACTGGCGAGAATGTGACGCTGGAGGGGGTGCCGCAGGAGGCGATTTTGCCGGGAGCACGGCTGCAGATCGGCGCCGAGGTGGTGATCGAGGTGACGTCCTATGCGACCCCTTGCAAGGAGATCACCGCGTCTTTCGCCGACGGCGACTTCACACGCATCTCGGACAAGATGCATCCAGGTGAGAGTCGTGTCTACGCCCGCGTGCTCGCGACGGGATACATCCGGGCGGGTGAGCCGGTGACGTTGATGGCTGCTGGGGAGGACGAGGCCGCGATTCGCTAAGCCACTCGGCTGCCCACCAGAAGATTCTCACGAACCGAGACCGAACTCTGTCCCTGGGCCTCTGGTCACTGGCACCGCATGGTGAGCATCGAACACCTCAGTTGGCGGCAAGCGCTCGGATACGCACCCGTGATACACTAGCGGGAACTACCTGAACACTACGGGGCTGATTCCCGCGACGGAGGAACACGTGAGGACGCCGACTCTCCTGGGTGAGCGGCCGGAGCTGACCGAGTTACACGCGCACGTGGGCGGCGCGGTGGACCCCGCGATCATGTGGAGCATCGCTCACCAGCAGGGTATCCGCCTGCCGACGAAAGACTACTGGGATTTCGAAGAGCTCATCACTGTCAGCCATCCCGACAAGGTCAACAACCTCACCGAGTATGATCTGATCTTCCGCTGGACCGAGCTCATCCAGTCTAGCCCGCTCGCCATCGAGCGCTCCGTCTATGAGACCATCGGCGGCGCGTACCGCAAGTGCGGCGTCACGACGATGGAACTGCGCTTCAACCCCATGAAACGCAATCGCGAGGGCGAGCAGGACCTCGACCACATCATCACCGCCGCCATTCGCGGGCAGGACCGCGCGCTGCTTGAGTATCCGCAGATCCGTGCCGGGTTGATCCTCATGATGGACCGCACCTTTCCGCTGGAGCTGAACGCCGTCATCGTCGAGAAGGCGCTGCGTTACCAGGAACGCGGCGTCATCGGCATCGACATCGCCGGGCCGCCGAACCCTACCTTCTCGTACCGTGAGCATGCCGACCAGGTGGCGCGGGCGCGCGACGTGGGGCTGGGCGTAACGATCCACACCGGCGAGGAGGGCAGGATCGCCGACATGTGGGAGGTGGTTGAGTATCTGCGGCCGGACCGCATTGGCCATGGCATCCTGAGCGCATACGACGAGGGGCTGATGGAGCGACTGGCGCGCGACGGCATCGTTTTGGAGGTCTGCCCAACCTCGAATCTGCGCACCAAGGCCGTGCGCGATCTGGAGGAGCTGCGCCATATCGTCACGACGCTACGTTCGCGGGGCGTCAGCCTAACCATCAATACCGACGGGCCACAGATGCTCATGACGAATCTCGTCAAGGAGTATCAGCTTCTGCTCGACTGCGGCATCTTCACCTCGGAGGACGTACGAGAGGCGATAAGAACCGCCACTCGCGCTACGTTCCTGGGGCGCAGCCGCTAAGCGGGCAGCCCCGGCACGGAGGGCGGGTGCTATACTCGGATACGTACGATAGCGCCGCATCCCGGCCACCATGGGACATCGAGAGCACGACCCCAATGAGCTGCATCGGCACCGCCGGGCATATAGACCACGGCAAGTCCACGCTGGTTACCGCGCTGACCGGCATTGATCCCGACCGCCTCGCCGAGGAGAAGGCGCGCGGGATGACCATCGACCTCGGCTTCGCCTGGCTCACGCTGCCGAGCGGACGTGAGGCGAGCGTCGTAGACGTGCCGGGGCATGAGAGTTTCATCAAGAACATGTTGGCGGGCGTCGGTGGCATCGACGTGGCGCTGCTCGTGGTAGCGGCTGACGAGGGGGTGATGCCCCAGACCGCCGAGCATCTGGCAATCCTCGATCTGCTGCGCGTACGCTCCGGCGTCGTCGCGCTCACCAAAGCAGATCTGGTGGACGCCGAGTGGCTGGAGCTCGTCCGCGAGGAAGTGGCCGAGAAGCTGGCGCCGACGACACTCGCGGGCGCACCGATCATCGCTTGTTCCGCCGTGACACGCCAGGGATTGCCCGAATTGCTAGCCGAGCTCGACGCGGCGCTCGATCAGAGTCCTCCGCGTCGCGATCTCGGCCGCCCACGGCTACCCATCGACCGCGTCTTCACCATCACCGGCTTCGGCACGGTGACAACGGGGACCCTGCAGGACGGCGTCTTGCGAGCCGCTCAGGAGGTGGAGATCCTACCGTCAGGCCGCAAGGCACGCATACGCGGGGTACAGGCCCACAAGCAGGCGGTGGAGCGCGCGGTCCCAGGCGGACGATTCGCGCTCAATCTCGCGGGCATCGCGAAGGAGGAGGTGTCGCGCGGCGACGTCGTGGCGCTGCCCGGCACGCTCAGGGCGACGTACGCCTTCGACGTGCGATTGGAGGTCACGAAAGAGGCGCCCAGACCCGTGGCCCACAATGCTGAGGTGGAGGTTTTCGCCGGCGCGGCGGAGGCACAGGCGCGGGTGGTGCTGCTTGACGCCGAGGAACTGCGGCCCGGCGAGAGCGGTTGGGCGCAGCTCCGGCTGCGACGGCCACTGGTGGTGACGCGCGGTGATCGCTTCATCGTGCGCGTCCCCTCGCCGAGCCTGACGGTCGGTGGGGGCGTGGTGGTCGAGCCGCAGGCGCGACGTCATAAGCGGCACGACACGGCTCTGCTCGGCCGCCTGGAGACGCTCGCCCAGGGCGATCCCGAGGAACTGCTGCTGGCGGCGCTGCACCCCGGCGCTGGCGACGCAAAGGCCGGCGGCTACGGCGGCCGTGAGCCTGCGGATCTGACCAAGGCGCTCAGCCTGCACACTGAAGACATGTCAGCGGCGTTGGATGCGCTTCTGGCGCGGCAGGCCGCCCTCCGGGTCGGCTCATTCATCTATGCGACCTCTGAGTGGGACCGGATGCGCGACGACGCGACGCGGGCGCTCGCGGAGTATCACCGACAATATCCGCTGCGCGCCGGTATGCCGCGCGAGGAATGGCGGGCGCGGCTGGGACTCTCGATGCGCCAGGCGGGCGACGTGCTGGCGGCGCTCGCGACCGAGGGCGTCGTCGCGGAGGTTGTCGCCTCGGCAAACGGATCGCAGCCGGCGCGCGGCGCCTTTGTGAAAGCGGCGGGCCACGAGCCACGGCTCACAGAGGCGCAGGAGCAGACAGTCGGCACGGTGTTAGCTCGGTTCCATGCCGCGCTGTTCGCGCCGCCGACGCGGGCAGAGGTGGAGGCGGAACTTGGCCCTGAGGTGACGGCCTATCTCGTCGAACGCGGGGACCTGGTCAAGATGAGCGACGCCATCCTGCTCAGTCGTGAGGCCTACGGCGAGGTGCTGCGGCGTGTGGTGACTCACCTGCGCTCGCACGAGACGCTTACGGTCGCGGAGGCGCGCGACCTGCTTGATACCTCGCGCAAATACATGCTCCCCATCTTCGAGCACCTCGACCACGCGCGCATCACCCGTCGCATAGGCGACGACCGCGTGCTTGGCCCGAATGCGCCCACGCTCGCCGAGGTTGCGGCCCCAGATTCGCAGGCGGCACGCGGTTGACAGGCTTGCGCGCGCTGTGGTACCATCTGCTCTGCCGCGCCGGGTTACTCCGTGCACGGTGGGGACCCGTAGTGTAGCGGCCTAACACGCCGGCCTGTCACGCCGGAGACCGCGGGTTCGAATCCCGTCGGGTCCGCCAGACAAGGGAAAGCGCAAGCGCGTCGGATGCGTCTTGCGC
>CAYYCB010000289.1:0-4031 GCA_964469715.1 uncultured Ktedonobacterales bacterium
TCCTTGCCGGCGATGAACTGGATGTCGTCCACCAGCAGCACGTCCACGGAGCGGTATTTGGCGCGGAACTCCTCAGTGGTGCGGTAGCGGATTGCGTTGACGATATCGTTCGTGAAGGTTTCGGAGGAAACGTAGAGGACGGTCAGTTCTTTTTCGAGGCCGCTATGGCCGATGGCATGGAGCAGATGGGTCTTGCCGAGACCCACGCCGCCATAGAGGAAGAGGGGATTGTAGGCGAAGCCCGGCGCGTCGGCCACCGCCTGCGAGGCGGCGTGCGCCAACTGATTGCCGGAGCCGACGATAAACGTCGAGAAGGTGTAGCGCGGGTTGAGCCGCGGCGGGCTTCCCTGTAGCGGCCCTGTGCCCCCTTCGTGACGCTCAACGCGCTCGGCCGGAGCGCCCCCCTGTCCGCTCATGCGTATCGCACCGCCCATCTCCACGCGCTGCTCGGCGCGCTGACCATTCGCCGGCGCGGCTGGCCCTGCCGGCGCTTCCTCCTCCTCAGCGGGCGAGGCGACGGGGCGCAGGCTCTCACTCGCGCGTCCGCGCTCGACCACGCGCTCCGATGAGAGGGGGCGCGTTCGCCCAGAACGCTGCACGTCGGCGCGGCGTGGCGCGGCGAGCGGTCGTACAGCCGGGCTGCGCCCCGCCTGCGCATCCTGATCTTGTGGCGAGGCCATTGCCGGCGTCACGGGCGTGTCGAAGAGGCTGCGTGCCGTGGCCGGCGGCTCGCCCTGCCGGTTGGGTCTTCGCATCTGGACACCCGCGAGCTGGCTGCGCCCCTCCATGCGAGGCTCGATGGCAACCGCAACCTTCTCCTCGTCATCAGGCGCGCCCGAAGACATCGGGCCGACGATGATGCGAAGCGCGCAGGGGGCGCCTGTGACATCGCGAATGGCCGACTCGATGCGCTCACGGAAGCGCGTTTCGAGCATCTCTTTGGCGAAAGTCGTCCGGACGCTCAATACGGTGGCGCCGTCGCCCGCAGGGTTTAGCGCAGTGCCGCGCAGCCAGGTGTCGAACTGCGCGCCCGTCATCTGCGGGCGAAGTCGATCCTGCGCGAGGCGCCAGACCTGTGTATAGATCACGAGCGTATCCAGACGGGGGAGAACGGCCAGCCTTCGAGCCGGCCCGAGCGGCGCGACTGCCGGGCGAAATGGGTGTGCGTCATGGTATCAGACGGGCATGGTCCCACGCAAGCGAACGGCCATCTTGTCTGGCCGAATCGCGCGCATAGTTGTGATATTGCAACGAGCCGTGCGCTCGGGAAGTCACAGGTGTCGCGAGCGGGTGTAGCGGCACGACGGAGAGGCTAGGCCGACCGTACCGCGATGGCCTCCACCTCGACCAAAGCCTTGCGCGGCAGCTCTGCTACGGCGACGGTCGAGCGGGCGGGCGGCTCCCCCGCGAAGAACTCCGTGTAGACCTCGTTCATCGCGGCGAAGTTGTCCATAGTGGTGAGGAAGACCGTCGTCTTGACGGCCTGGGCGAGCGAGCTACCGCCGGCCTGGAGCACTGCGGAGAGGTTTTCGAGCGCGCGGCGCGTCTGCGCGCGGACGTCACCCTCGACAAGCTGGCCGGTCGCGGGGTCCAGCGCGATCTGGCCGGAGGCGAAGACGAGCTGCCCGGAGGCGATTGCCTGGCTGTAGGGACCGATTGCCGCCGGGGCGCCGGTGGTCGAGATGCGCACGCGCTCCATGTGCTGCCGCCTCCTTAGCTGCCTTCCCGACCAGATTGCTGTGCCGCACTGGGAAGGGGGGTGGCGCGGCGGCACAGGATAGGTTACAGCAAATGCGACACGAGCGCAATGCCTGCGAGGAACAAAAGCGCCACCGCGAGGGCGATCAGCAGCCGGACATGTGCGGAGTACGGCTCCGGCGCGGGTAAGTACGCCTCCACCACTGCGGCAGGCAGCGACTCGTCGCCCCAAGTGTCGCCAAAGCTTGGGCCGCGATGCTCTGAGGAGTCGTCGCCATACACCACCTGGCGCAGCCGCTCGGCGAGGATGCCGGCGCGTCCTTGCTTTGGGAGCGTCGGATCGCCGTCGCTGTGCTGGGCGGCGGGCGCTCCGACGGCCACCGGCGCCTCCTGGGCGGCCTCCTCTGCCAGCGCGACGACGGCGTGACGCAGCGCCAATTCCATCTCCTGCGCGGAGCGAAAACGTCGCTCCGGCCGCTTGGCCAGCGCGCGGCGCACGAGCCGCTCTACTCGCGGAGGGACGCTCGGGTTGAGCTGGCGCACGGAGGGAGCGGGCTTGGTGGCGTGGGCCATCGCCACGGCGATGACGGTCGTGCCGTCGAAGGGCAGCGCGCCGGTGAGCATCTCGAAGAGCACGACGCCGAGCGAATAGATGTCGGTGGCGGGCGTGAGCTTGAGGCCCTCGGCCTGCTCGGGGGAGATGTAGTCCGCCGTGCCCAGGACCATGCCGCTCGACGTGAAACTCTCGCCTTCGGCGACGCGCACGATGCCGAAGTCGGTGAGCTTGACCTTACCGTCGTTGCTGAGCAGGACGTTCTGTGGCTTCACGTCGCGGTGAATGAAGCCGCGGTCGTGGGCACAGGCGAGCGCGCGACACACGTCCGCGGCGAGGGTGAGCGCCTCGCGCGGCGGCAGTGGTCCGTGCTCGGCGATGCGCTCCTTCAGCGTGCCGCCGTCCACGTATTCCATGACGAGGTAGGCGCACCCCCGCTCCTCAAGAAAGTCGTAGACCTTGACGACCTGCGGGCAACCCAGCGTGGCGACGATGCGTGCCTCGCGGCGGAAGCGCGCGAGCTCGTCGGACGTAGCGTTGTCGAGTTGACGCAGCACCTTGATTGCGACCAGGCGGTTGTGGCGGAGGTCCCATCCCTGAAAGACGGCTGCCATGCCGCCGGTCGCGATGTGACGCCGAATCTCGTAGCGCGCCCCTATCGTCTGTCCCTCAAGAGCCGTCCACATCCGTGCTTGGCTCCTTCCCAATGTCAAAATGAGTCGTCCCATCCGGGCGCCTGAGCATTTCAGGTGTTGGCCGCGGGGACGCACATCCTTCGTCCGAATATGCACATCCTATGCCGGTTTCACGTCCACCTCGTACAGTGTTTGTGGATGGTAGCTGGACGGTTTAAATATTTGGAGATGCTCTGCTATGCGCCACTCGAACGTTTGCCCCTGTCGCGCGCCGGGTGGTAGAGTGCCCGCAGAGCCCAAGCCGCCAGGAGTCTGCGACGGGCATAGGAGCGCGCATGCAAAGTTCCGTGCGGGATATGATCGGGAAAGATGCAGGCCACTCATCCGGCGCGGCGGGGAGCGAAGGCGATGGGGAGCGCGACGCGGCCTTTGCGTGGTTCGAGCGCGAGGGCTACACGCGCGTCACCGTCTCCGCCGACGAGCACGGCAATGTCACCGAGAACGCTCTCCCTCCGGTGGTGGCGCTCGGTCCCGCCGACGCCGATTTTGTCTGGGCGCCGCTGCCTGATGCGAACCACTATCCCGGCAAGCCGCTCAGCGAAATGAGCGCCGAGGAGTACGACCACTTCATGTATCGGTGGCTCGAAGCCGCCGTGCGAGCGGGCGCCGTGCGTTGCATGCAGTGCGGCAAACTGATCCTTGACGACTATGCCGACCTCCCGGACGAAGACACATGGGACGCCATCCTGATTGAGAAGGAGCTGGTTGCCTGGATGGTGGTCCACTTCGATTGTAAGAAGCCCCTGCCTAAAAAGCTCAAAGGGATGAATCCATTCGACCTCGCGCCGCGCGACCCGCCGACCTACGACCTCAGCGCGGTAGACTTGCCCGACGCCGAACAGGCCGGTTCTCAGAATTGAGCGCCAGAGTGCGCGGGACGAGTGGATTGGCCGCGTCGAATTCGGTGATGACGAAGGAATAGGGACAAGGGACAGGTTGAAGGCCTGGCAGGGGCGGCGGGCGTGCCATAATGGTCAGACGAGAGTGCGGCGAGCAGAAAGGACGACCCGTGGATAAGGGGCAGGTGGCTTCCACCCTGGAGGACGTGGCCAATCTGCTGGAGCTCTCCGGCGGCAATCCGTTCG
>CAYYCB010000290.1:0-4030 GCA_964469715.1 uncultured Ktedonobacterales bacterium
AGAGCGCGTAGGCTTCGACCACCCACTGAACGTCGGCGGCGTTAGCGTGTAGCTCACGCTGGATGGAGGGCAGCGCGACGTTGACGACGGTGCCGTCGATGAAGGACAGGCTTGATCCAAGGATGGTGGCGACGAGCACCCAGGGTCCGGCCTTAGATGCACAAGGCGCCGATGCCGGGTGAGACAGAATCACGCCTTCGTCGCAAGGAGGTCGCGCGACGCTCGTCGACATGGAGGTGTCTCCGTTCGGCAAGAATGCTCCTCAATGGGTACTGCAATCCAAATACACAATATGATACCGTCGTGTGGGCTACGTCGCTCGATTGGTTAGCGCCGCAAGAGAGGCAGGAGAGCGCGCTTACACACAGAGGTTCACAGCGGTATCCTTACTCCATAACACATCGCCAGCGCATGCTTGGCCTCGGCAGTGTCACCTGCGGAGCGGTCCGTCGGCTTGTGCGCGAGTCCGTCCCTTGCCGGTTGCCGGCGAACCCGCGCGGCCAGGATAGCGCCTAATATGATGCCGAGAAGGTGAATGTCGTGCTCGCCGTCTGCTGCGAGTCCGGCGGCAAGATCTTCACCACGACGCGCCAGTGGCCCGCCATAGCGAGGTCCGTCTGGCCCGTGTAGGTCCCCGGTGCGGTCGGGTCCGCCTTGAGCTGGTCGCTCTGCGAGCCCATGTCCATGTCGAGCATCGTCTGCTCCAACACAACCCCCGCCCCCGTGACGGCCTTGCCCTGCCCATCCTTCAGCGTCACCTCGAACGTGTTGGACCCGAAGCGGTCTGGCGAGACGGTGAGCGTCACAGTATACGGCCCCGCCTGCTGAGGCGCGCTCACGAACGGCTTTCCCTGCTGCCCAGTGGTGGTGCTTCCAGTCGTCGGCGCAGCCGCGGGAGCGAGCGAACCGGCGAAGATGGCCAGCAGCGCCACGCAGAGCAACACCGCCCCGCCGATCAGCGCCTCGCGTCGCAGCCAGTCGCGCAGCCGTTCCTCCAGGCTCCCCGCACGCGGCGAGAGCGGCGGCTCCGCCCCAGCGTCCCCTTTTCCCGCTTCCGCTGCCGTGCCGGACACGTCACCCGCCGTCGCGGCACGTCCGCCGGGCATGTCAACCGCCCCGCGGCCCGAGGCGCCCGCGCTCGTCGCCACTAGTTTCTCAGGCACCTCGACCACGTCCCCCTCCTTCGCCCGCTGCGCCTCACGCTCGGCGCCAAGCTCGGCGGCTAATCGTGGCCGCAAGAAGAACGCATGATAGGCGCTAATCGCCACCATCACCAAGAACAGCTCGATCTTCAACGCCAGCGTCCGGCCGTAGCTCGTCGTCAGGAACTGCTCGATGGAGGTTAGACGGATCGTCGCATTGAGCGAGCCGGTCGCCGCGAGCAAAATTGCCGCCAGTATGGCGACCACACCGAATTCGGGAAGGCCCAGCGCAAGCACGCGCGCCCGCTGGCGCGGCTCCAGCTCGCGCAGCGCCGGAACCAACACGATGCCGATGTAGAACAGCCCGCCGAGCCACACGGCCTCAGCGACGAGGTGTAGCAGATCCACGGCGATGGCGGGGATGAACTGCCGCGCCGGAACCGCCGCGGCGTGCCCAGAGAGCGCGAAGGCGACAATCAGCGCCAGCCCAAGCAACACCTGCGCCCGGCCGAACCATGTCCGGTCTCGCCAGCCCTCGGCGAGCCGCCGTGGCAGCCGGCCGGCGCCGCGAAACGTCGCCACCACCTCGCGCCGCCAATCGGGGATGATCCCTAAACTCGCCACAGTCCCTGTCGCACCGGCCCCCGTCTCAGCACGCCCGGTCGCCACCCACCCGCGCTGCTCGGCCACGACGTAGAGGATCAGCGCGGCGGCGGCCACGAGCTGCCGCATCCACCAGAAGAGGCCGAAGCGGCTGCCGAAGAGGATGGCCCGCAGGAACGCCGGAGAGAACGCGCCCGCGAGACTGCCGGCCAGCGCCGCCGACTGCGCCAATACCATCCCGACGTCCGCCAGGATGACCACCGCCAGCGCGTTCGGCGCGATCCGGGCGAAACGCCGCGCCGCCGCGCCCGCCGCCACGCGCAGCGCCCCGTCGCGCGGGCCGCCCTCCGGCAGAATCCACGTCTCCCAGAGCACACCGCCGACCCAGAACGTCATCGCCAGCAGCGCAAGCCAGATAGCCAGTGCCTGAAAAGCCGAAACCGCGTCGAGCGTGTCGCCGGTCCCCGCGAGGGTTCCACCGGCTCCGGGGAAGTTGCCGGTCGGCAGCACGGCGGGCACGGGCGGCACTGTCCCGTCCGGCTGGGCAATCCGGAAGAGATACGTGCCGGCGGTGATGTGGCCGTCGTCGGCCGATTGCGAGCGCCAGAAGACGATATACGTCCCGGCCTTGAGCAGTTGTAAGCTCACCTCCATCTCGGAGGAGTCGCCACTGCTCACATGGCTGTCGCCGTTATCCACCTCCCGGTTGGCCGGGTCCACCACGACGAGCTTCGAGGTGAGGGGATTGATATCCTCGCTGAACCACATCCGCACCTGCGAGGGCGGCGCCTGGAGGATCGCATCCTTGGGCGGATCAGAGCGCACGGGCACCGCATGCGCGCCGGCGACCGGGATGAGCGCTCGCAGCGGGCCAGCGGCGCCGAACGCGCCCAGGACGAGCGCGAGGACGAGCGCGAGTGCAAACGGCATGTTCCGAAGCGCGCGCCGTCTCATCAAACCGCACCTGCCTGCGTCCGTGCCTCGCCATCCCGCCATGCGTCGCCTCACCCTCTCGCCTCGTGCTGCGCGAGCGCCAGCCGTGTTCTGTGTGCCGCCGATCTTCTCTCTATCCTACCCCTCGACCCCCAACTCCGGTTCAGCTCGACGCCGCCATGCACTACGCTCGGACGTTACGCTGCGAGCAATACCCGCACGTCGTCGGCCAGCATCTTCGGGTCGAATCCAGCGCCCAGATACACGCGCTCCCGGCCCTGCTGATCGATCAGAAAAACACCCGCCTCGCTGTGGTCCCAGGCGGCCTTGGGCTTCTCCGCCGGGTTATAGACCGATGCGATGTGATAGGCGCTCCAGAGCGGCGTGAGTTGATCCTGACTCCCCAACAAGATATGGAATGGGAAGGTCACGTTGTTGCCCCGGAGAAATCGCTGAACCGTCTCCGGCGTATCCGTCGGATTCAGGCTGAGGGCCACCCATTCGGCGCTGTTTGCCTGAGGCCCCAGCAATTGGGCCGTCTGGTTCAAGTACTGCGCCATCAGCGGGCAGTCGGCATGCGGGCACTGCGAGTCGATAAACGTCAGCACCACCGGGCGCCCCTTCAGCCCGGCCAGCGACACCTGCTTCCCCGATTGATCCGGCAGCGCGAAAGCGGGAGCGGGCGCACTGCTCAAATCAATCCCCTGAAGCTTCGACGACTGCCCGCTGGCGAGGCGCGGCGCGTTCGAGTACGCCTCCGCCAGCCGGTTGATAAGCAGTGCGCTTATAGCGACGAGTGCGACCAGGCCCAGGGTGATGAGACGCGACCGCGTCTTCGATGTCATGATTCCCGCCTCTGAATGTCCGGGCTACGGCAACACGCGGCTCCAGCTCGCGCCGCCATCGCTTGAAGTATAGACCTCAGCGTCGCCGTTGGCATAGGGAACCATACTTGCTCTGCCCGCATCCTGCGAGCGAGAGCCGGCTAGCGCGGCTGCCGCCGGGCGAAGAAAAAGCCAGCCGCCGCGCCGACGACCAGACCGGCGATGCCGATGAGTGCGGCGACGCCACCCGCGACGCCGGAGGACGAGGCGCTAGCGCCGGTGGAGGAGCCAGACGAGTTGGCCTTGCCGCCCGATGACGAGTCGGACGAACCGACATGGAATACGAAGGCGCCGGTATCGGAATCCCCGTCGTCGAGCGAGACATTGTGCCAGGTGACGAGATAGGCCCCGGAGTCATCGCCCTGCATGCCAACGGTCATCTTCGTCGCATCGTTGCGGTCCACCAGCGCCGCGCCGCTGCTGACCACCTTGCCCTTCGTGTCGTAGATCGTGATCTGGCTTCCCTGT
>CAYYCB010000291.1:0-1277 GCA_964469715.1 uncultured Ktedonobacterales bacterium
CCTACCTGCCCAACGAAGGGTGATGGACCCGCCGCCAGTATACGGCAATCCATCCTGAATGCAACAGGCAGGCGATATACCAGCCGGGGGTCGTGCGGACGGCTGCTCCTCGCCCGGTTCCCTTCGCGACGCAAGGGCAGCGGCTGAGCGCGAGCCGCTGCCCTTGTTTCCTCATCCATCTCTCGCTAGGGCTGTCCGCCCATCGCCGTGCCCGTGCCGCTCGTCCCGGCCGGCATGGCCGCCGTTTGCAGCGCCGCGATGGCCGCCAGCAAATTCGTCCCATCCGGGCTGCCCCAGCCGCTGGCCGCGTCCCAGCCCAGCCCGGCGCTATAGCCGCCGATGTGGCCTGTGTCGTCGGTCGTCCCCACGGTGATATCGTGGAACGTCCCCTTCTGCTGGCTAATCTTGCTATACAGCAGCGGATTCAGGTACCCGACCGGCTTGCCGAGGCGCTGATTGAAGCAGGCGATGAGCCCGGCCCAGAGCGGCGCCACCGCGCTCGTCCCGCCGACCACGTTCTCCGCCCCGCCAACGACGATCTTATAGCCTGTCTGCGGGTCGCCGTTGCCCGTCACATCCGGCACGCCGCGCCCGATGTGATGGTCGGGATTGACCGACGGCGGGACGATCCCCTGCTGCCACTGCGGCAGTGGATTCATGTCGCTGATGCCGCCGCCGCCCGCGCTGCCGGGGCCGTCGTTCCACACCGTCTCGCTGGCGATCTTCCCGCCCGCGCCCACCAGGCGTGTCCCGCCGCACGCGAGCACGTACGGACTGCCCGCCGGGAAGTCAACATGGGCGTGGCCGTCGTCAAGCTGGTCGCGCGAGCCGTCGTCGCCCGCCGCGCAGCAGACCGTCATGCCGGTAGCCGCCGCCTCAAGCAGCGACTGATTCACGGCGTCGACCGCCTGTTGGGTCCAGATGAGCTGGCCCTCGGTGAAGCCCCAACTGATGGAGAGCACCGACGGGCGATTCGTCGTATCGTGCACGGCGGCGCTGAGCGCGTCCACCCAGCCGCGCTCGGTGAAGTGCGAGAAATACACCGCGATCTTCGCCTTCGGCGCCACCGCCCCTGCCACCTCGATGTCCAGCGCGACCTCCACATCCTCATTCGCGGGTGGGCGGCTCGGATGATTCTTCGCCTTATCCACCGAGACGGCGATCACCTGCGGGGTGGTCATACCCCGCGCCGTGAAGTAGCTGTCCAGGTCGGCCTTGGTGTAGCCCCCGCCGAATTCCAGGATGCCGATGCACTGGTTCGTGCCGTCGAGGCCCGC
>CAYYCB010000291.1:1377-3972 GCA_964469715.1 uncultured Ktedonobacterales bacterium
CGCCCGCGATACTCCCCTTCCGGCGAGCTGTAGCGCATCAGCTTGACGCCGAACGCCCGATTCATTGCCTCAGCCGTCCCCGCGAGCTTGACGTTTCGCTCCGACAGACTCGCCGACACCACCGTGAGGCCGTTCTGTTGCGCGAACGCTTTGACCGCCTCGACGTCCGCCGGGTCCGCCGCATTCTGCTTATTAAGCTCGTCAACGCTCAGATAGGCGCGCTCCGCGGGCGGGAGCGCGGCCTGCTGTGCCACGAATGTCGCTAGATCGATGGCGTTCTTGCCCGGCCGCAGGCGCAGCGTAACCTCCACCTGTTCTCGTGGATCGGCCGGCCCGAGGGCATGCGCCCCTGGGACCATCGCCCGCCCGCTGCCGCTCACCGGCTGCTGGTCGGCGTGCGCGGCAGTCTGGCCGTCAGCCGGAGGGATGCGGTTGTTGTCGCTCGATGACATGCAAAGTCCTCCTGGTCTGCTGCTCTTTGGCGTCGCGCTCCTGTGGGCACGGCGCCTAGACCCGACATCCTAGTGGGTAGATGAGGGGAGGCCCGGTGCGCGGCCGCCGGACCGGAACGCGCTACGAATCCACCGCCGCGGCCTGGCGCCGCGGACCGCTGGTAATGCGTGGACTCTGAAATACTGGGGGAATCGCCGTCTAAAGCGGGATTCGCTGGGCCGTCGGAGGTTCTAGGGACGTTCAGTCCCGGCCTGGTCTGCGCCGGCACTTTGAGTGCCGCGACGGCGCGACCGACAACTACCCCGACGGATTCCGTCTCAGGCGGGACTCATTGTGGACGCCGGTAGAGAACCCTCCCCGCCGCCCACGCCCGCCAATCGCTCTACCGCGACGCGCTACAAACCGCACTCTCGCCGCCTGTGTACTTGCCGCGCACTCACTGTTGTACATGACGGGGCGGCGCTTGTACAGTGACAAGACGCACACGGAGACAGCGACAAGACATACAGCAGAGATAGCGCCCGTGTCGCCGGGGCGGTCCGCTCCTGCTCGCCTGTGGCATACTGTGATGCGGGCGCGCTCGACTATCTGCGCGCCGCGGATAAAGGAGCAGGGAGTCGCATGGGCAAGCCCAAGGTCTACGTGACACGCCTCATCCCCGATGCGGGCCTCAGTCTGGTGCGCGAGTTCTGCGATGCGACCATTTGGGAAGACGACCTGCCCCCGCCGCGCGACGTCATCCTGCGCGAGACTCGCGAAGCCGACGGTCTCCTCAGCCTGCTCACCGACAAGATAGACCCAGAGCTGATGGACGCCTGCCCGAAGCTGCGCGTCGTCAGCAATATGGCTGTCGGCTTCGATAACATTGACGTCCCCTCTGCCACCGAGCGCGGCATCCTCGCCGGCAACACGCCCGGAGTCCTCACCGAGACCACCGCCGACTTCGCCTTCGCCCTGCTCATGGCCGCCGCCCGTCGCATCGTCGAAGGCGAGGACTACGTTCGCGCCGGCAAGTGGCAGACCTGGGGACCCATGCTGCTCATGGGACCGGACGTCCACCACTCCACCCTGGGCCTCGTCGGACTCGGACGCATCGGCGTCGAGATGGCCAAGCGCGCCCGCGGCTTCGACATGCGCGTGATCTATTACGACGTCTTCCGCCGAGAAGACGTAGAGCGCGAGATGGGCCTGGAATACGCCCCGCTCGACGATGTGCTCGCCCAGGCCGACTTCGTCAGCATCCACACGCCGCTCACCCCCGACACGCGCCACCTGATGAACCGCGAGCGCTTGGCCAAGATGAAGCGCACCGGCGTCCTCATCAACACCTCGCGCGGCCCCGTCGTCGAGACCGACGCGCTCGCGGAGGCGCTCCAGTCCGGCCAGATCGCCTACGCCGCGCTCGACGTCACCGACCCCGAGCCGCTGCCCGCCGATCACCCGCTCGTCCACCTGCCCAACTGCATCGTCGTGCCCCACATCGCCAGCGCCAGCGCCGCCACTCGCGGCAAGATGGCCGAGATCGCCGCGCGCAACCTCATCGCCGGACTCAAAGGCGAGCCGCTGCCCACCGGCCTCAACAACGACGCCGTTGGCAAGGGCCGCAACGCTCTGCCTCGCGACTGGTGAGGCGAGTGGCGTCGCGGAGGTTCGACGCTCAGGGCTGATGTAGATGCGCGCCGAGCCGGCACAACGGATGGGGCATGTGTGAGAGCGCGGAGCAATAACGTGCTCGTTGCCCCTCGGCGTGTCCTGGCCGCATCATCCCAGATTGGGCTGACATATTGCGGGTCTGAGGTGATGTAAAAGCGGGCGGCGCAATGCCCCAAGATGGCGCGAGGAAGACACCATGACATCGGCGCGCTTTCCCATCCCCGTCACGGAGAACTATGTTGAGGCCAACGGTCTGAATATTTGGTATGCGGAAGCGGGCAGGGGCACTCCGCTCCTGCTACTCCACGGGGGGATCGTCTCCAACGGCCCCGTATGGGCGGATAGCGCATTCGGCTGGGGCGGCCATTTCGGCCAGTTTGCCGAGCACTTCCGCGTCATCGCCCCCGACACGCGCGGTCACGGTCGCACGCTCAATCCGTCGAGTGCCCTCAGCTACCCAATCCTCGCTGAAGATGTGCTCGCGCTGAT
>CAYYCB010000292.1:0-3971 GCA_964469715.1 uncultured Ktedonobacterales bacterium
GAGCCTGACTACGACATAGAGACGTCAGACCTTGAAGATGCTGCCAACCTCGAAGAGAGCGTGATGGACTACACACCGTCCATCGAGGATCTGGACGAGCCGGAGAGCTGGGTTGGTCCGCTGCCTACACCCACCTTTGCGCCAGCCGAAGATTGGCGTGAAGGGGTCGAGGACGAGGCGGCGGAGGCCTGGGACGAAATGACCGTGGTGGCGGCAGAGCCCGCGATCGTGGAAGAGCCCGCCGAGTTGCCTGCCATCAGCGAGGCGGCTCAGCCTGTGGAGACCGTCGAGCATACCGTGGCGGCTGTGCCCACGGAGGCCGTGGAGCTCGCTCCGGTGGAAGAGGTTGCTCAGGTGGCCGCCCCTGCGACGCAGGAGCCGGAGCCGCAGCCAGTGGTGACTGACGAGCCTCATACTCCGGTCAGTGTGGCCGACGCGTACTGGACTGAGCCGGCGAGCGAGCCATACCACCAGCCGGAGATGGTTAACAGCGGCCCGGAGTACGAAGCGCCGGTGCGTGCGACGCGCGCCAAGCGCCGCCGGTCGGTGAGGATTCGTCTCGTGCCCGTGGAAATGGCTGCGCCGGAGGAAGCGCCACAACAGCAGCATGCAGTGTCGGAAGCTTCTGCGCCTGCGCCGGTGTCGCAGACAGCGCAGCGTGCCGAGGCGCCGAATGAGGTCGAGCGCGGCGTCGTCGTTATGGGGCCGCGCACGGCGGCGCTCGCCTACGATGACGGTTCGCGGAGTATCTCGGCGGGAGCACTGAATAGGATCGTCCAGGCGCAGGAGGAGATGGCCGAGCGGGTCGCGCGCCAGATGCAGAATGGGCCGGTCCAATCGCTGATGAATCTGGCGATGGAGGCGAGCCTCTACGAGCAGATGGCCGAGGCCAGCCCTGAGGCGGCCATGGAGGGGTTACACCATCTGCGTTCGCTCGTCAATACCATTGTCCAGGAGCATGCGCAATCGTTGCTGGCGTTGCGCCCGCTCGGACGAGGCGAGCGCAGCTTCATTGGCGCTATCCGGCGCTATGGACTCATGCTCTCGGCTCAGCATCAGGTGTCGTTCGAGTTCCTGGCGCCGCACGGCGAGCGTCAGCTTCCGGCGGATGTGGCCACGCCAGTCTTCCGCATCGTCCAGGAGGCGCTGCTCAACGCGGCGCTGCACAGTCGGGCCAGCCTGGTGCTCGTGACGGTGGACTTCCTTCCGGATCGCTTGACCGTCGAGGTGGAGGACGACGGCGTAGGCTTCGAGGCACGCTCGGTGCTGGCACGCGCCGTTCGAAACGAAACAGGCGGCATCATGGGCATGCTCGAACGTGCCGAGATGCTGGGTGGCTGGATGCGCGTTGAGAGCATGCCGGGTAAAGGCTGTCTGGTTGAGTTCAGCATGCCGCTGGGATCAGCGTCCTAGCGCGCGTTCACACTCCCTTTGATGATGGTCCATAACGGCTACTTGACAGCTAACAGGACGATAGTCAGGGGGTAGTGACAGGTTCATAGCAATTCGTTGACTATAGTGCACGGTTCGCTCTGACGGTGGCCTTGTGCGTGCCGAGGAGCAGACATCGAAGACGCGCTGCTGTGAACAGCGCGTGGGCAATTGGGCCCACCGTCCGGCGGCGTCTTCACCAAACGATCCCGCTCGTGCGCGGGGCATTTATCGGGCGCTTTGCCCGGAAGGTGGAGGAACTGAGGATGCTGGATCGTCTGTTCGGCCGCGGCCGCGAGCGTGGCCAGGGCCTGGTGGAGTACGCGCTGATCATCGCCCTCGTGGCGGTCGTCGTTATCGCGACCCTCATCCTGCTTGGGCCGCAGATCGCGTCGATCTTCAAGAACATCAACAACAACCTCTAAGCGACCAATATCCCAGGCCAAGAAGGCGCCGGCATCCCCAATCGGGGCGCCGGCGCCTTCTTGTTTCTCCTTACGGATATTTCGGAAGCTGGCGCGCCGTGAGCGCGTCGCGTAGGCGGTCGGGTATGGCCGCAATGAGAGGCACGGCGGTTCGCACGCCCTTGCCGACGATGTAGCGCGTCTTGGGGCGGCGCGCGGTGAGGGCGTGTGAGACGGCGCGAGAAACCTTGTCAGGTGAGGCGCCCGTCTCGCCCGACCGCTTGGCGTATGCCCGAATCGCGGGAATCACTTTGCCGTAGTAGTCGTGCGCCGCGGGCGGGAGGCGGGCGATGAGCTGGTCGCCCGCCGCGAGGGATTTCTCCCAGATAGGCGTGGCGATGTTACCCGGCTCGACGATCACCACCTCAAGGCCCCAGGGGCGCAGCTCGCCGCGCAGAGAGTCCGTCAGCGCTTCGAGGGCGAATTTCGACGCGGAGTAGGGGCCGAAGAACGGCGCGGCGATGCGACCCGAAACGGAGCCCATGTTGACGATGCGGCCTCGCCCGCGCCGCAGCAGCGGCAGAAAGGCCTGCGTCGAGGCGACGGCGCCCACGACGTTGATCTCGAGCTGGCGGCGAAGCTCATCCAGCGGAAGGAATTCAAGCGGCGCGGCGACTGCCACGCCAGCGTTGTTTACCAAGCCCGACAGTCCCGCGCCGCCGAGCGCAGCTTCAACCTGGCGTGCCGCGGCAGCGAGGCTGGCCGCTTGCGTCACGTCGAACGACACCGGCGTCAGCCTTTCGGATGCCGCCGCACGCAGCGCTTCTCCGTCCTCTGGCCGGCGCACGCCCGCGAAGACGCGCCAGCCCTGTGCGTCTAGCCAGAGCGCGCATGCCTTCCCGATGCCGGTCGAGGCGCCCGTAATCACCACAGCGCGCCCGCTGCTGGCCTGTGCTGTGCTCATCTTTCGCTGTCCTCCGCCTCTCCTGGGGCTGGCTCTCCGTGGAGCTGCCCCGCGTCTAGAGCATACACGGTCGGTGAGCCGCCACCATGTCTGAGGGGCAGCCTACCGCACCACAGCGACGGCTACACGCCGCGACGGTTGCCGTAGAGCAGGACGTGGAGCTGCGGGAGCACGATGGCGTCCTGCATGGCCGGGTCGGCGAGGGTGCGCTGGCCGAGCCAGTCGAGCTTGGTGAGGAGCGCGTCGCGGTCGTCGCCTCCGACGGCATTGCCGACCTGGAGGTAGAACGGGACGCCGGGGTAGCGTTCGTGGATGTGTTTGGCGTAGGCGAAGTCGGCGTCGTCGAAGACCACGACCTTGAGATTGGCTCGCGGCAGCGCGGCGAAGCGGTCGAGCTGGGCGAAGTTTGTCTCCATGCCGCTGCTCGGCGGCTTCGGCGAGACCGTCACTACCTCGCAATCGCTGAGCCAGTCGCGGAAGACCGTCCCTTGCGTCTCCACGGCGATCTTACGCCCGTCCGCATGGAGCAGCGCCACCAGGCCGGTGAGGTCGTGCATCACGGGGTTGCCGCCGGAGAGCGTCACCCAGGGTACAGTGGCGTCCAAAGTGCGCAGCCGGTCGCGGATCGCGTCCGCCGTCATCTGTGTGCTGTTCTCGCGTACCTGCTCCGGCAGGACGGCGTAGAGGCTGTCACACCAGGCGCACTTGAAATCGCAGTAACCGAAGCGCACGAAGTGGGTGGGCGTGCCGATCATGCGGCCCTCGCCCTGCAAGACCGGCCCGAAGGTCTCGACGACTGGGAAGGTTCTGGCGCTTATCGGGGCATCGCTCGGCATCGCGCGCTACTCCTCGTGCGCCAGGTCGGCGGCGCTCACCTCGGCGTAGGAGGTTGGCGTCTCGTAGAGGCGGACGGCGATGACCTGGGGCAGCTCCTCGCGAAGCTCGGCGAGCATCCACGCCGCCATCAGCTCGGCGCTCGTGCGCGGCACGGGGACCGTCTCGTTGAGGAATTGGTGGTCGCAGCGAGCCTCGATACGACGCTTGAAGACCTCCTTGATGCGCGCGAAGTCCACCACCATGCCCTCCTCCGACCGGCCATCGAGCGGCTGGATCGGCCCGCGGGCGATCACCTGCGCGCGGTAGGTGTGGCCGTGCAGGCGCTTGCAGGGGCC
>CAYYCB010000293.1:0-3948 GCA_964469715.1 uncultured Ktedonobacterales bacterium
GGCGATTCGGGCATCCGCGTGCCGGCGGTGATTCCGGAGTACTCGACGCGGCGGGTGCTGGTGTTGGAGTGGATGGAGGGCATCAAGGTCACGGACTTCGCTGCGCTCGACGCGGCAGGCGTGAACCGCGAGCGGTTGGCGAACCGGCTGATGGAGTCGTATCTGAAGCAGGTGCTCCAGGCTGGTTTCTTTCACGCCGACCCGCATCCCGGCAATATTCTCATCCAGCCGGCGGGCACGCCAGAGGGCGCGGGGGAGGATCGTATCGTCTTCGTGGACTTTGGCATGATGGGGACGATTACGACGCGCATGGGGCAGGGATTGCGCGACATTTTTCGTGGGTCGGTGGCGCGCGACGCGGCGCCGATTGTGCGCGGACTGGAGACGTTGGGGTTCTTGGGCGCGTCGGCCAACCGCGAGGCGATGGAGCGCGTGGTGGGGGCGTTGCTGGCACGTTTCGCGGGGACGCCTATTGGCGAGTCGACCCGAGCGGACCCACGTGAGGTGCTAGGGGATATGGAGACGACGCTGTATGACCAGCCGTTCCGCCTGCCGGCGCAGTTTGCCTTTTTCGGGCGAATGGCGGGTATCCTGCTGGGGCTGACGGTGGCGCTCTCGCCGAGCTTTAACTTCCTGGAGGTGGCGACACCCTATGCGCGGCAGTTCCTGGGCGGCAATGGGGGGCTGGAGGGGGTGCTGCGGCTCCTGGGGGTGGAGAGCATGGGCGAGCTAGGGCAGAATCTCCTGCGGAACGGCCTAGCGACGCTGGAGAGCCTGGCGACGGTGCCGCGGCGGCTGGATCGGGTGTTGGAGCGGGCCGAGCAGGGGGAGCTGCATCTGGTGGTGGACAGTGGCACTCTGCGCCAGCGGCAGCGGAGTAGGTTGCGGCGGCGTGGCGGCATAGATGGTCAGGTGGCGAGAGGGATCCTGAGCCGGCCGGTGCCGCTCTGGCTGCCGGTGGGCGCGGCGGGGGTGTATGCGTTGGCGCGGGTGGCGCGTCGGGTGGTGGCGAACGGCAGGGATACTAGGCTGGACTCTTCGCCTGATTGACTATGAGTCGGGCATGTCGTATGTTGAGTGTGACTACCACTAGGCATACTTTCTTCGTAGGCGCAATACTTAGCTAGCAGTATGTGGTGACGTACGTTAGGGCCAAGCGCGAGTCTTAGGCAATCCCAAAAGCAGGTCGGAGGTCGGGCCATGAAGGCTAATTCTTTCGGCACATTTCTCGACACTGTGGGCGACAAGCAGGGGCAGGAGTCATTGGAAGGCACACGCCGGAAGGGAACTGTTGCCGTTGATCCTTTCTCCCTCCTAGTGAAGGTAAGTGCGGCTGGATCTGAGCCGTTGGAGACACTGATGGCGCAGAGCGGCATGGATAGCTCGATGTTCACAGCAACGCTCGTGAACATGACTCAGCGCGGCCTCATTACACTGAACGGGGAAGAGGTGGAACTGACCCCTAAGGGCAAGGATATTGCTGAGGCTCTACAAAAGTAGGTGCTGGTGACGCATGGTATTGGCGCATGGCGATGACTGGCCATACTGGGGTGTCGCTGCCATCCTAGGGGCTTTGTTAGGGGCGGCCACCCTTCTGTCTCGCTTTCGTTATGCGCAATTTCGCATGCTTGCCTCGTGGTATTCGGTTCTCTTTCTTGCTGTCAACGCCCTTGCCGCACTTGCTGCGTTGTTTCTCGTACAAGCACTTGGTTGGGCGTCTGCTTCAACTAACAAATGGGCGCTCGTTCTGGTGACTGGGGTCGGGGCGCTCGCGATACTGAAAACTTCGATCACGCTCCAGATCGGTGAGAGTCCGCTTCACATCGGGCTGAACCAGATTCCCGACGCCTTTCTCAAGGCCATCACTGACCACATTGCCCGCGAGCAGGCCGTTCAAATTGATCATGACGTGGACTTAATGAAGGACGTCGTTTTTGCCAGCGCATATGATAAATTGCCTGCCTATTGTCTGGGATTGGTGCCGGGCGATACGGAAGAGTTGCAGGCAAAGGTTGGAAAGGTCATCAAGAAGCTTCATGAGTCTGACTTTCCAGATGCTATAAAGCGAGATCTCATGGCCGTCGAGCTCATCAACGCAGTTGGCCGCGACGTGTTGCGTGTCGGAGTTGATCGACTCGGCCCTTCTATTAAGAGACCGCAACTACCTCCTGCCTGTGATGGTCATGTAGGCCTCCAACCACAAGAAGCAGCAGTCCCAGCCATCGTGCGCACTGATAGAGGCGAGAACTAGGAAACTACTAGCATCCTTCATGTAGCATGAACATGCTCAGACGCCTCTCTGCCTCAGCACATCCATCAGAAATCTGTTACTCGCTCTGGCGCCTGTGTGTTACACTGAGCGACGTGCGATGCGTTATGGACGCCGCACCCTCGCCGCGATGTGAGCGGCGAGCAATCCCCTACCATCCTCACCTCGAGAGGACGGAGGACCATGTCTCAAATTCTTCTGGCGACGCCAGCCGGCAGGGAAGGCACGACGCTCACCAGCGTGCGCTAGCGCTCGTGCGCCTGCGATTCCTGGCAAGCTTCCTCCACCCCAGCGCACGCACCGGGGGCGCATTGCGCCCAGCGCGATGCTCGGCATTGCCGAGTGCCGCCCGGCAGCGGCGGGTGGATGCTTTCCTACGGACTGCGTACAACCAGGAGAATAGAGATCCATGGCCACCGATGGCACGCCGGAGCCGGCGGCGAAACGGTGCGGCGAGGCGATAGCGCGACTGCGTACGACGCGGCGCTGGTCTCGCGCACATCTTGTGATTCGCCTCTATGACGAGCTCTCGCCCGACGACCCCTCCTACGACAGCATCAGCGAAACCTGGCTTGCGCGCCTGGAGAACGGCCGCATGGTCAAGGTGCCGCGCCAGACCGTCGAGGCGCTCTGCCGGGCCCTGCGCTGCACGCCGCGCGAGCGGGCCCGCGTGCTGCTGCATGCAGACCGCTGCGCGCTGACGGACGCAGAGGCGGCGCCCACCGCGCCCGCCGAGGTGCTGGCGTACGTGATGGACCGGCTCTACAACGAGACCTATGACCTGCTCGCCGGGATGCTCGGGGCCCGCGAGCCGGAGACGCTCGACGAGACGGAGCTGCTCGACATGGCCTCCGCCGCGCTCGATACGCTCATCGAACGGCGCGACCGTCAGCGCACGCAGGCCGTCGCGAACGGCCATAGCAGCCACACGCAGCGTCCGCCGCATGTCGCACGTGACGGGCGCATCGGGCTTGTCCCGCGGCTTGCCGCCGGGGCGGGCGCACGCTAGCGCGCCGGGAGACGAGACGCTGCGAGCGACAAAGATATAGGCGGCCCGCGCGAGGATGGAGGAGACGCCGCCCTCGCCGCGCCGTCTAATACGGACTCCGAGCGGGAAGTTGTCGTTTGCGGTCGCGGCCCTGAAGGGGCCGGCGCACAGCGCGACACAGGCTGAAGCCCTCACGATACGCCAACAACCCAGACGAAATCAGTATAAATCCACGCCGCACGCGATAAGAAGAATGGAGAAGCGCCATGACCGCAACCACCACGCCGCTCGCCACTGGCTACGCGGTTCGCCGCCCGACGCTGGACGACGTAGGCGCGGTCTACGAGTTGGAGCATGTCTGCGATCTTGCTATGTATGGCGAGGCGGATACCGTGGAGGAGGATGTGCGCTCGTCCTTCGCGAGCACGTCGCTCGAACGTGACGCCTGGCTCGTCACGGATGCGTCGGGCACGGTCGTCGCGGCGACGCTGCTCTGGTTTAGCGAGTCGGGACGGTTCTTTGGGCAACTCAACGTCCACCCGGCGCATCGCCGGCGCGGCATCGGCACCCATCTGCGTGAGCTGCTTGAGGGACGGGCCCGCGAGCGCGTGGCCGACGTCTCAACTCGTGATATGCGAGTGGCGTTGAATGCGTCGGCCTACCACGAGAGTGCAGAGACGCGGCGCTTCCT
>CAYYCB010000294.1:0-3933 GCA_964469715.1 uncultured Ktedonobacterales bacterium
GGAGGACACCTATGGAACTGCAGCTTGGCGGTCTGCATCACGTCACCGCCGTCACCGGCGATGCGCCGCGTAACGTGGAGTTTTATACGCGCGTGCTCGGCATGCGCCTCGTCAAGAAGTCCGTCAACCAGGATGACGTCTCGGCCTATCACCTGTTCTATGGCGACGACATCGGCCATGCCGGCACTGAGTTGACGTTCTTCGACTGGCCTGATGCCGGCGTGAATCGCCCCGGCGCCGGCACAATCGCCGCCATTGCCCTGCGCGCGCCCGACCGCGCCTCGCTCGACCGCTGGGCGCAACGCTTCGATGAGATTGGCGTATCCCACGGCGCCATCGAGGAGCGCGCCGGCCGTGCGACGCTGCCCTTCACCGACCCCGAGGGACAGCGGCTGGAACTCGTGGCCCCCGCCGCTGGTGAGGAAGTGAGCCCAGGAGGCGTGCCCTGGACCGGCAGTCCTGTTCCCGCTGAGGATCAGATTCGCGGGCTGCATGCGGTCCGCTTGACTCTGGCGCGGTTAGGGCCGACGGTGGAAGTTCTCACGGAGGTGATGGGGTTCCGTCCGGCCGGCGAGTACGTCCTCCCGGCCAGTGATGGCGAGCCGGAGCGCACGGTGTATGTCTTCCAGACAGGCCCGGGCGGCCTCGGTACCGAGGTCCACCTTGAGGAGCGCCCGGACCTTCGCCGCGGTCGCGTTGGCATCGGCGGCGTCCACCACGTCGCCTTCCGCACACCAAATGATGAGGAGCACCGCGCGTGGCGCGAGCGTCTTGTGCGTGAGGGGCTTGGCGCTACTCCGGTCATAGACCGCTTCTACTTCCATTCGGTCTACTTCCGTGAGCCGGGCGGTGTGCTCTTCGAGATCGCGACCGACGGGCCGGGTTTCGCGACCGACGAAGATGCGGAGCATCTGGGCGAGCGTCTCGCATTGCCGCCGTTCCTTGAGCCCTACCGCGCCGAGATCGAGGCCGGCCTTCGCCCGCTGCCTACCACGGCCCAACCCGCGACCGCCTAGTGTCGCTTGGGCGAGCTGCGCGTCCATCCCGCGCAGACTATCTTTCTCCCGGCTGGAGGGCGGGCATCTTGCCCGCCCTCATCCCCTCGCCACTCACGTGTGCGTGTACCGCCGGCATCTTGCCGGCTCCTTCCTAACCTCCTGACCGCCCCGCCAATTCTCCCCTCCCTGGCCTTCATGCCTTCCATAATGAACCGCCGTCTCGATAACCTCCGCAGGCTTCGCGGTCAATCCTGCATCTGCTCGCCTGGTCCCACTGTGGTTCAATAAGTAAAGCGCTACCCAGCGAGAGGAGTTTTGCCCGCATGACCGCCGACGCCGCCACCTATCCTGAGCCAACTGATGACGAGTTGCGCCGCATCCTGACCGGCGCGCGCACCATCGCCGTCGTCGGCCTCTCCGACCGCCCTGAAAAGCCTAGCTTCCAGGTCGCCAGCTACCTCAAGCGTGTCGGGTATCGCATCATCCCCGTCAATCCCGCCGCGACAAAGCCCATCCTCGGTGAGCAGCCCTACCCCGACCTCCTCAGCATCCCCGACGAGATAGACATCGTAGACATCTTTCGCCGCTCCGAATACGTCGCACCCGTCGTCGATCAGGCCATCCAAAAGGGCGCTAAAACCGTCTGGATGCAGCTCGACATCCGTGACGACGAAGCCGCCGCCAGGGCCCGCGCCGCCGGTCTCAACGTCGTCATGGACCGCTGCACCCAAATCGACCATGCTCGCCTCGTCCGCTGAGTTGCCGTCTAGGGAAGGGCACGACGTCCAAGATGATCTTGCCGGTCGGCGAGGCACAGTGTTGAGGGTCGTGTCGCGTGAGCGCTCGATGGCCGGCGAGGAGATCTCCTCGTTCTGCGGCTAGCTCTCCCCTGCCCTCCGCCGCGACGTGATGAGGCGTCGCCCTGAGCGAGACGACCGTCACAGGCACCAGCCGAGCCGGTTTCTTGCGGTCATACGGAAGCGCGCGAGTTGCCAATGGGACGGGCGGCCCTGCCGCGCAATTCGCCGCCGCGAGCGCGAGCCGCGATGTCCCTGGCTAATCGATATGCGACTCAACTGCCCCACTTACCGCCCGTTCGTGTACACTGCCATCGCCGCCCAACCGCCAACGCCGCCTGCCGTATATCTCCCAAAGAGGAGGCTCACCTAATGGATCTGGACATTGCCACAACCATCGCCGAGGTCACTGTCTATCCTGATCGCGCGCTCGTCGCGCGGCGCGGATCGGTTGCCGCTCCCGAGCCAGGCGTCCATACTATCCGCGTCGCCGGCCTGCCGCGCACGCTTCAAAGTGGCTCGCTGCGCGCCACTGGACGTGGACCCGCCGGCACACGGATAGTCGGCATTGAGGAGGCCGTCGAGTATCATCCCGCCGCCCCAGAAGAAACGCTCGCCCATTTGCGCGACGAGATTGAGCGGATGAACCAGGAGATCGTGCTGCTCGATCAGCGACTGCTCACGCTCGAAGATCAGCGCCAATGGCTCCGCACGCTCGGCGAGCAGGCCACACGCCGCATCGCGTCGGGCATCGCTGCCGCCACGAGCAAGCCTGAGGATGCTGCCAATGTCTTCGCCTACGTCTCCCAGGAGGCGGAGCGTCTGGCCGCCGCTCGGCAGGAGACACAGCGCCGCCGGGCCGAGGTTGAGCGCGATCGTGATGCCCGCCAGCGCGAATATCTGGAGCTTGGCGGTGGCAGGCGCGCTGACCGGCTCGCGGCCCTCGTTCGCATCGAAGTCGCCGCACCTGGCGAAGTGGTCCTAGATCTCTCGTATCTCGTTCACGGCGCCTCCTGGCGCCCGCGCTACGACGCTCGAGTGGATGCCGCGGCCGCCCGCGTGCGCCTCACGCAACAGGCCCTCGTCAACCAGAACACGGGCGAGGAGTGGCGGGACGTTGCACTTTCACTCTCCACGGCGCGACCCCTCGCCGCGCGCACCCTCCCCGATGAGCCCGACCCTTGGTATATAGACGTCCGTATGCCGCCCCCACCCAAAACCTATGGTGAGGTTCGTGCCTTCGCCATGGCGCCCCTCGCAGCCGCACCGATGCGTGCCCCCGAAGAGATGGCTATGGCCGCGCCGATGCTAGATGCGACCGACCCCAGCCTCTCCGCCGTCCAGGCGAAACTTGCCACAAGTGAGGTCGAGCGCTCTGGTGCCGCTCAGATCTTCCGTGTTCCCGGCAACACAAGCGTTCCCTCGGACGGCCAGCCACACATTCACGGCCTCGCCGACGACGACCTGCCCTGTCGCTTGGACTACGTCGCCATGCCGGCCGTCGCGCCTGGTGCCCACCTACGCGCTGTCACATCCAACACGAGCGGCACTGTCCTGATAGGCGGCGAGCTACACGTCTTCCACGCCGGACCCGCCGGTGACGAATACGTCGGCGCCACTATGCTCGACCTCACTGCCCCTGGTGCAGAGCTTAAGCTCTACCTTGGGCAAGACGACAGTGTCACCGTCAAGCGCGAGCTTGTCGAGCGCGACACCGATAAGGCCAGCATCCTCCAGGGAGGTGTCCGTCGCATCACCTGTGGCTATCGCGTCACCCTCGGCAACCGCACCGGCGCCCAGCAGCGTGTTCTCCTGATGGACCGTCTTCCCGTGCCGCGTCACGAGCGCGTCAAGCTCAAAGTGCTCGATCTGCGCCCCCAGCCCAGCGGCCATACTAAGCTTGAACAGCTTACCTGGGAGCTCCAGCTTGCGCCCGGCCAGGAACAGCGCGTCGAGTGGCGCTTCCAGATCGAATCCCCCGCCGATCTGGATCTGAACGGCCTCCCCTAACCCGACGCGGCCAATGGCGCCGAGGATGCCGTACGATGCGCGACAACGCGAAAATGGGAGCGCCGCGTAGGCGCTCCCAGAGATGACGGACTGTCACCTGCCGTGGCAGGTTAGTAGCGGGCCATGCG
>CAYYCB010000295.1:0-3901 GCA_964469715.1 uncultured Ktedonobacterales bacterium
GCCTCTCGCGCCAGGCGTCATAGGGGTTCACGAGGTCGAAAAAATGCAAAATGCAGTTTGAAAATCGGCCACGTTCGGCCAATCTTCTCCACCCTCCGGCGCGAGCGGATGATGACGTTGGCAGTCCTCCGAAGCGAACTTGTAGGCCGTCGCATCCCAACGGCTTCTCCGCGCCTGTCGCGCGCGTCCATTTGCTGGCGTAAGCCTTCAAGGGCTGCTTGACAGCCGCCTTGCCCGGCGGTATCCTTGAGGCAAGATTGCCGGACGGGTGGTTGGAAAATAGAGCCAGCGCCGAAGGTGTCCAGATGGACGCAGACCAGGGTCCCGGCCCGCACGGAAAGCGACGAGCAGGGAAATGGGCAGACCAACCGTGCGCCGCTCGGCAGGTGATTGTCCCCGCCACGCCTTTTACCGCATTTGCCCCCGGCGTGGCAGAGCCCATGCATTCTCACCCCCTCCCGGAAGGATGGCTTGGTCCGCTCCGCCGACCGCGTTGCAAGGAGATGACATCCACGCACCGCCGTCAGCCAGGCACGAAGCCAGGAACACCCGTTTTTCGCCGCGTCGAAGGCACGTCGCGGAAACGCCCGCTACTTCTGCGCGGGGTCTACGTTGTATAGGGTACGAGCGGTCGTGCGCGACCTACGCGCCCAACGGGAGGTGACTAGCGGGCGGGGTGGATGCCGCAAATCTTCGCACCCACTCTCGCGACCGGATCCATGCCATATTGTGCACTTGCAGACGCACAAAACCAGGCACGTCAGCAGGACGGCGAGTACCGGCCTGCCCCTCCTTCCCTTGCCTAAGGAGCGTGCGATGGGGAGTCGTTGCAGCGGTAACCTTACGCGATATCTCAAGATGAGCGCTGGCGTGTAGGGTGCGTCACCCATCGGGAAAGGAAGCGAACCTTTACCGGTGCGAGGAGGGGAAGCCATGCTGGTACTGCGAAGGAAGGCCGGTGAGGCCATCGTTTTGAATGGGGTCATCACCATTCACGTCCTGGCGGTTGAGGGGGAAAGAGTCAAGCTGGGTATCAGCGCGCCTCCCGAGGTCGTCATCGTTCGCTCCGAGCTGCTTGAGGGCCACAACCCCGCCGCCGGCCCGTCCACACAGGGCTATGGGTCTCAGGCGCCGCGGCCGTTCCGCGAGACGGGGAGCGACCACAACCCACATCCCGATCAGGGCGCTGGGCCGCGCCGCGACTTCAACAATCCAGGTGCCGAGCAGCGCTTTAGCCCCCGCGGGGAGCAACGCGACGTAGAAGAAGCGTCCGCCACTGCCCGGCCTCCGCTCCGCCTCGGCTAGCCGCGCGCTTCACAGCTCCATCGTACAACTCGGCTTCATCCCGCCTGCCCGCCCGATTCATAGGCGCTGGCAGGCGTCTTCGTGCCCGCGGCGGTAGCTGATGATGAAGTGATCGCCCAAAGCAACCGCGTATGCTTGTCAACGAGATTGGGCTATGTTACACTCGTGAGAGCATGCGTTCCGGCATGCGAAACGTCTGCGACAACCTGCAAGGCACGTGGGCGGCTTCCGCGTTGCTCAGGCTCCTCCTGGTAAACGCACCCACAAGCACGCCAGTCACAGCTCTGGCCCCGGCCTGGCGCGTGTCCCCCGCATTCCACCCCTCCTGCGGCGTGGGCTGATGGGCGCGTCGTCCGCTCGCGCGGCCCTGCCTCAACGCAGCGCGGCGTTGTACAGCATTGGCCTTGATGTAGGAGGGCATCAGACTCGTGAACACTCTGTGGTGGCTGGCGGTTCCCATCGTTGCCAGCGTGCTCGCGATCATCGTCGCGTTTTTCCTGATCCGCTGGGTCCTGGCGCAAGATACCGGCACCCCTGAGATGCGCAAGGTCTCCGACGCCATCTTCGAGGGCGCTCAGGCCTATCTGCGCCGCCAGTACCGCACGATTGCGCTCCTGGCGGTGGTCGCGGCGGTCGTCATCGCGGCGCTCCTTGGCTTCATCACAAGCAGCAACCCTGGGTCCGGCGATGACGCGATCCATGTGGCGCTCAAGACGGCCATCGCCTTCGCCATCGGCGCCTTCTGCTCCGGCATCGCTGGCTACATCGGCATGCAGGTGGCCGTCCGCTCGAACATCCGCGTGGCCAGCGCCGCCCGGCGCAGCCTTGGCGATGCGCTGATGGTCTCGCTGCGTGGTGGCGCCGTCTCGGGCTTCCTGGTGATCTCGCTCAGCCTACTCGGTGTGACCGTCGTCTATATCCTCTTCGGCGGCACGACCAATCCGATCACCACCCCGGCCACCATTGTCGGCTTCGGCTTCGGCGCCAGCTTCGTCGCCCTCTTCGCCCAGCTCGGCGGCGGCATCTACACCAAGGCCGCCGACGTCGGCGCGGACCTCGTGGGCAAGGTCGAGGCCGGCATCCCTGAGGACGACCCGCGCAATCCCGCCGTCATCGCGGACCTCGTCGGTGACAACGTGGGCGACTGCGCTGGCCGCGGAGCCGACATCTTCGAGTCCACCGCCGCCGAAAACATCGGCGCGATGATCCTCGGCGCTGCCGTCGCCACCGCCATTGCCGGCAAAGCTTCCGCGAACCCTGCCTGGGTCATCTTCCCGCTCGTCGCGGTAGGCATCGGCATCATCGCCTCGCTTGTCGGCCTCTTCTCCGTCCGCAAGTCCGCGGTTCGCGAGCCGGCGCAGGCGGGCGGCAAGGACCCCGGCGACATCGCCATGGGCCAGCTCAACGTTGGCTATCGCGTCACCGCCGCCCTCTCAGCCGTCGGCATCGTCGCCGCCGCGTACTTCCTGCTCAACCCGCCGAACGGTAAGTGGTGGGCCTTCGCTCTCGCCGGCCTCATCGGCATCGTCAATAGCCTGGCCTTCGTCTACATCACCCAGTACTACACCTCCGGCACCTTCCGCCCGGTGCGCGAGATCGCCGAGGCCAGCAAGACCGGCCCCGCGACCACGATCATCTCCGGTCTCGCCGTCGGCTTCGAGAATACCGCCCTGCCCGTCATCGCCATCTGCATCTCCCTCGGCGTCGCCTACTACCTCGGCACGCTCACCGGCCTGCCGAGCCACGGCCTTGTCAGCGTCGGCGGCATCTATGGCACCGCCATTGCGACCCTTGGCATGCTCATGAGCGCCGGTTACATCCTCGCCATGGATACCTTCGGCCCGATCACCGACAACGCCGGCGGCATTGTCGAGATGAGTGGCGCGCCCGAATCCGTCCGCAACATCACCGATGCGCTCGACGGCGTGGGCAACACCACCAAGGCGCTCACCAAGGGCTATGGCATCGGCTCGGCGGCGCTGGCGGCCTTCCTGCTCTTCAGCGCCTACCTGGACGTCCTCTCCGAGCACACAAGCGGTAGCCCCGAGGCGACCTCCTCCTACGTCGTGAACCTCGCCAACCCACCGATCTTCATCTCCGCCCTGATCGGCGCGATGCTGATCTTCCTCTTCAGCTCGCTCGCCATCCGCGCCGTCGGCAACGCGGCGCAGGGCATGATCGCAGAAGTTCGCCGCCAGTTCAAGGCGAACCCGAAGATCATGCAGGGCACGGCCCAGCCCGACTACGCCCGCTGCGTGGACATCAGCACCGGCGCCGCGCTGCGCCAGATGGTGCTGCCAGGCATCCTCGTCGTCGGCACGCCGATTCTGGTCGGCGTTGTGCTCGGCCCCTACGCCGCGGCTGGCCTGCTGATGGTCGGCACCATCGCTGGCATTATGATGGCTCTGGTGATGAACAACGGCGGTGGCGCCTGGGACAACGCCAAGAAATACATCGAGGCGGGCTACCTGAAGGACGATAACGGCAAGGTGCTCGGCAAGGGCTCCGCGGCCCATGCCGCGGGCGTCGTTGGCGATACGGTGGGCGACCCCTTCAAGGACACCGCCGGCCCGTCGCTGCACGTCGTGATCAAGCT
>CAYYCB010000296.1:0-3861 GCA_964469715.1 uncultured Ktedonobacterales bacterium
CGCGACGCGCGCAGTGGCCTCGACTACCTTGATCTGACGTTTAACGGAGAGTGGCCTGCTGTTGTCGTCGCATCCGTGAGCGCGCAGATGCATCGGATAGGCAACGACTTGCTGGGCATACCCGTGAAGGTTCGCCGTGCGCCCGCGGCATACCACTCAACGGAGCAGGGCGAGATGGACGGGACACCCGGGATCGTGAGTCTTCGCTTGCTCGCCGAGCGCGCGGAGCCTAGTCTGCTCGGCGCCTATACCGACACCTTCCTACGGGCGCAGGCCGTGGGAACGTGGCAGGCCATGGCGGAGCAGGGGAGGCCCTGCTATCTGCTCTGCCTGAAGGGCGAGCCAGAGCCGGCGTATGAGGCCCTGGCGCGGTTCCTCGACCATGTGGCAAGCGCGCTGGTGGCAGGGTAGCGACTCATTTCGGCGCACTTGCCGCACGATAACGTCATCAAGCTGCCTAGCCGTCTGTGGAGCTAGCGACAGGCTACTTTCCGCATGTGTACGTAACCGTGTGGGTTTCATTAGCCGTGGAAATGACGACGTCGAAGCTGGATGCGGCGTTTGGGGCACCCGAGACCGTCACCATGGCAGAAGCTCCCGGACCCAAAGTCTCTTGAGTGGGGTTGACGCTCACTTCCGATGCGCTCGCCTTTGCTGACCACGTCAGTGTTTGTCCACCGCTATTGGCAAGCGTGATCGTCGCGTATGCTTTAGGGTCGCTGCACGGATAAGCGCCAGCGGAGGTGCCCGGGTCTACTTTCAGCATTTGCTGGGCGAGGGTAGCGGTAGGCTGCGCAGACGTCGGCAACGAGGATACCGTCGGAACGCTGGTTGGGGCCGCCTCTATTGGAACGCCAGTCGGGGCCGCCTGGGACGGACCGCCGGTCGTTACCACCTGGGTCGCCACGGGGGTGGATAGTTGTGCATCGCGAGCAGGATTACTGAAACCGTGCGTCAGAATCGCGACAATACCCGCAACCGCGCCGACGACGACCACCACGCCAACCACAAGCGGAAGGCGGCGAGCACGGCCGGGATCCGCCTGGGCGATATGGGAGGGATCTGGTGGGGTGATACCCGCGGTTCCGACTCCGACCACACTCACGCTTCGGTTGACTTGCAACGGGGTCATGAGGCTGTAGGAGCCACGCTGCTCGAGATGTGCGTTGGGCACGGGCACATCATCCACCCCGCTGGACGTGGCGGGCATTGGCTGCGCGACCTGGCGGGGATCACTGAATGCTGTCTCGTTGACTTGTGAGGATGTCTCTCCCAGGTTTCCATGCTCCTGCAGAAGATTTGCGGGTTCGCTAGGAAACGAGGAGGCCATTGCCGGCCCCTGAACCTTTGGCGCACCTTCTTGCTCCTGCCCGAGGGTTTCTGTCCCCTCTAGGAATTCTGACGCTCCTAAAGCAAACGGCTGCGCAAAGTCTGGTTGTTCGAGTTGTGCGGCAAAATAGATTGCAGAGAGTGCGGTCACATTCTCGGACACCACCTCCTCGTCTGGCGAGGAGTCGAGATCTGGTAGCGTGATGCCGCTGGAATCCCCTGATGAAGGATCGGCGGGGAGATTCCCAGGTGTGTCATCGCGAGCAGAAGGAGAGTCGGACATTGGCACACTCCTGACGAGCGATGATTGGCGATGAGTCCGGACAAGAACGGGGGCGTAGCCTACAAGCAAGGGACCTTGATTGCTGGCCCCTAGTCTAGCATGGCTGGCAAGGGGGAGTGCTGCCGCAGAACAGAGCAACCAACTCGTGGCTCTCTGGCCTACCGACCCTGGAAGGGCTCCGACATGCCGCGCGACGTAAGATGCCAACCGACACACCAACATCAAGGAGCCACCGGCCGGGGAGATGGCTGAGGAGGAGATAAGCGGACCAATGAAAAACCCTGAGTCCAAGCGGTCTAGGACTCAGGGTGTCTGCTGGGGGAAGGCTCCTCGGACAGGATTCGAACCTGTAACCTTGCGGTTAACAGCCGCCTGCTCTACCGTTGAGCTACCGAGGAATGCGCGTCGCGACTTGGGATCACGCCGACAACGGGTGGAGTATACACGCTGGCGCCCACATCGTCAAGGATGAGCACGGCAGCGAGAGAAGAAACGCGCGGTCGAGGGACTATGGGACGAGCACATACCGTCTCTGACCGGCGGGACAAGGAAAGGGCCGGCATCTCGCCGGCCCTTTGGAGCACAAACTAGGCGCGGGTGCCGGCGAGCTCCGGCGAGCGCGTCTTCGCGGGCGGCCGTGCGCCGGGCTTGTTGCGGTTGCGGAACCAGTAGCGGTACTCGTGGTTCTCCCAGACCGCCAGAATCATACTGGCGTTGAAGATCGAGGAGTAGGTGCCCGAGGCGATGCCGATGAGCAGGGCCAGGACGAACTCACGCGTGCTCGCGCCCCCGAAGAGGGCCTGAGCCGAGAGTACGAACAACACCGTCAATGACGTGTTGAGCGAGCGCGAGAGCGTCTGGATGAGGCTCGTATCTACCACCGTGCTGAATGACTCGATGGTATGGCGCGCGAGATTTTCACGGATACGGTCAAAGACCACGATGGTATCGTGGACGGAGAAGCCGATGACGGTCAGCACTGCCGTCACGAACAGCGTGTCAACCTTGAAGTTGAAAACCGCGCCGAAGATTGCCCAGAGGCCGAGCACCACAAGGGCGTCGTGTAGCAGCGCGATGATGGCGCTGGCACCGAAGCGCAGGGCAAGCTGAAGACTGCCCACGCGACGGAAGGCGAAGGCGATGTAGGTCAGGATGAACACGGACGCCGCCAGCACGGCCAAGATCGCCATGAGGGTCTGCTCGCCCGCGATGGTCGGGTTGATCGAGCTTGACTGCTCGACGTAGACCGGGCCGTACTTCTGACGGAGCTGATCGACGATCTTCTCCAGGCTTGGACCTTTCGACGTCGCCTGTGGCGTGTTGACCAGGTCCGACTGCGTGTTGACGGTATAGGTCTGGATGTTCTGGCCGGTAAACAGATTCTCGATGCTGACAGGGAATGTCGCCTGCTGTGAAGGAGTAGGTGTCGCCGTCGCAGCGGGCGTGGCCGTCGCGCCCGCCTTCGGGGTCGCGGTGGCACTGGCCTTTGGCGTTGCCGTCGGCGCGGTGGTCGCTGAAGCCGAAGGTGAGGCGGCCGCAGACGGAGTGGCGGAGGTGACGCTTCCGTTACTCGAACTGGTTCCACCGGTAGGCACGTCGGTCTGCGGCAGATTCTTCAGTACGGTGGTGACTTCCGCCGCCGTCACCGGCTTGTCGAAGAGCACGACAATTTGTCCGCGCTGACCATTAGCCGTAGTGAGTGATTCGTCCACATGCGCGAAGACCGGCTTACCGTTGGAATCGGGATGTACCGGCGGGAGCTTCGCCTTGGAATCGGTCAGCAGACCCAGCACCTGATTCTCGAAGTTGGGGCCGATGGGACGGCTGAACTCGATAAAGACGTACTGGTCGGGCTTCACCGAGTCGCCGAAGGACTTGGCGACCTGCACGTTGACGTCCTGAGCGCCCGCCGACTTGAAGGTCTGGCCGACGGCGTTCGGGTCGACCGTCTTCGTCTGGAAGCGCAGGTCCACCGAGGAGCCGCTGGTGAAGTCGATGCCCAGATTGAGGTGCAAGAAGATGAGCGCCAACAGGCCGGGCACGATAATGAGACCGGAGATGGCGAAGAACAGGTAGCGATAGCGCGTCAGATGGAACACGTGTTATTCCTCCACCCCACCGTTCGTGCCGGTCGTGCTCACGGAGGCGCTCGGTGTGCGCCCATTGCGAGCGTTGCCCACGGGCTCTAGATCCTCTTCGACGTCCTCGGCTGCTTCCCTAGCGGCCGCGCTGGGCGCGATCACCGTCCG
>CAYYCB010000297.1:0-3860 GCA_964469715.1 uncultured Ktedonobacterales bacterium
TTGTCGCCGCGGGCGATGTAGCGCAGAATCTCGCGCTCGCGATCGGTAAGCTCGTCCACCGGGAGGCCGGAGGTGACACGCGGGGGCAGGGGCGGAGCGTCGCCTCGGGCGGATGAGGGAGGACGGAGAGGGACGGCTTGCTGGTCGCGGGTGAGGCGGGCGACGAGCTTTGCCTGGATGGAGGATTGGAGCTGCGTCTCGCCGCGATGGACCGCCCGGATGGCGTTTACAAGCTGGTCGGCGGTGACGTCCTTGAGTAGATAGCCCTTGGCGCCAGCGCGCAGGCCGTCCACGATGAGGTCTTCGTCGTCAAAGGTCGTCAACACGAGCACGCGAACGCCGGGGTAGCGGTCGCGCAGCTCCCTCGTCGCCTGCACACCGTCCATGCGCGGCATGCGCATATCCATCAAGACGACGTTGGGGCGGCGGCCGGCCTGCGCCAGCCGCTCGACCTGCGCCAGCGCCTCCTGACCGTCGCCAGCCGCGCCCACGACTTCGATGCCCTCGCCTTCGAGCTCAAGCAGGCGGCGGAAGCTCTCGCGCAGGAGCGCCTGGTCATCCACCAGCAGCACGCGAATCGGCCGGCCGGTCTGGTCGGAGATCGTCTCACCCATCGCGCCTATGCCTCCGCCCCACTGGCGACGGCCACACCGCGCGACGCGTCGTGCGCGCCCGAGCGTGTGGCGCTCGCGCCATTCTGGATGCCGGCGCCGGCCAGGGGCACATGCACCTCGACGCGCCACCCACGACCAGGCTCTGGCTTGGAACTGGCGGTGCCGCCGAGCAGCGCGATACGCTCACGCATCCCCAGCAGGCCGAAGCCCGGCTCGTGGCCGTCCGAAGTGGACTGCGCCCCCAGGCCGTTATCGAGCACGGCTAGCTCCGCCTGGGCCGCATCCACGCGCAGCCGCACGAGCACCTTTGTGGCCTGGGCGTGCTTGCGGATGTTGGTCAGCGACTCCTGCACGGCGCGATAGAGCGCGACGCGCAGCTCGGGCGGCAGCTCCTGCGCCGGACCCTCGACGTCTAGCGCAACGTCGGTCTCCGGCTCGGCGGCCTCGAACTCGTCTTTCAACCCCTCCAGCGCCGCAGTGAAGGAGGCTGCGGTGGGGTCCGCAGGGCGCAGCGCCGCCACCGAGCGGCGCACCTCCGCCAGGCACTCCGCCGCCACGCGACGCGCCTCCACCAGCTCGTCGCGCAGGCGCGGGTCGGCCTTGTCGTGGAGCTTGAGCGCCGTTTCGAGCTGGACGGCGAGGATGGTGAGGTAATGGCCGAGTGTGTCATGGATCTCGCGCGCCATGCGGTTGCGCTCGCGGGCAACGGCGAGATCTTCCATCTCGCGGGCCTGAGAGCGCAGCTGTTCTTGTGCCTCCTCAAGGCGGGCGATGAGCTGCTCTGCCCGGCTCCGCTGCTCAGCGTTGTAGCGGATCGCCGCGCCGAAGACGAATGCGAAGATAAATGCCGACGGCATCGAGAGCTGATCGGCGGTGAGGCGGCCGTCGATGATGAAGAGCGCAACAGCCGAGAGGCCCCAGACGATCAGGAAATAGGCGAGCGCCTGGCGCCAGGGATTCGACACGCTGAGCACGGCAATGACCACCACCGGCAGCAACCAGTCGAAGCCCATGCCAAACAGCGGCATGAGCTCGGTCAAGACCGTCGTCGCGATCAGCGCCGCCGCGAGAAGGATCACCCGCAGCGGCGTACACTCCTCGTCCGACGTCATGCGGCGAAACACCCAGACGACGACAAGGTTGAGCGCCGTCAGCACGAGCAGTCCGGCCAAGGTGAAGTCCCAGGCCGTCAGCACTGCCAGGAGGTAGCCGGCAGCGAGCGCGATGTAGCCAGACATATCCATCAGCCAGCCGAATTTGCCGCCTGGATGCTGATCGAGTCCGGCATCGCCTGGAAAAGTTTGCGCCATGCGCGTCTGCCTCTCTGCCAGCGGCCCCGCACGAGCGGAGCGCCACCGCGCCGTTTCGTTCATTATATGCGACAGCGGGCGCGCGCCTCGTATGCCCACGGTCACGCTTCCGCGCATGGATGCGACATGACGGCATGACTGGGGTCATGATTCCGCCGGGCAGGACGCCGCGAAAACTATGCGCCGCTTCGTGACTTCAGGCAGGCGCGGCGCGACCGCTCGCGCCGGTACACTCCACCCCGACACCGCAACCCTTAACCCCAGGAGGTACCGGCATGGACAAGGTGATTCCCGGCCGCTACACGGCCCAGACCGACCAGCCCTTCGTCGTCTTTCTCATCGGCATGCGCGTCAATAGGCTGCTCGCCTTCCGCAAGTGGATCCCGACGGCACTGGCGATGGGGCCGATGCTGCGCGAGCTCTACACCCATCCCGAGAAGGGCTTTCTTGGCGCGCACTTCTTCCTTACCGGACGCACCATCCTGACACTGCAATATTGGCGGTCATTTGAGGACCTCGAACGCTTCGCCCGTAGCGATACCGATCCCCACATGCCCGCCTGGCGGCGCTTCAGCCGCGCAATCGGCTACCGTGATCCGGCGGTCGGCATCTACCACGAGAGCTATCTCGTGGAGCCGGGCAAATACGAGGCAATCTACGGCAACATGCCCATCTTCGGGCTCGCGGCCGCCACCAAGCACGTCCCGGCGCGAGGCCGGCTGGAAACAGCCCGCAAGCGCCTCGGTGGCGAGAACGAGCCTGCCGTTCCGCTAGGCGCGTAGCGCGGGGGCGTCGATATCGCCAACGATGGCGCGCTCCTTGCGGGTGTTCACGCCGATCTGTTCATGCTGTTGGCGTGAACGGCGGCAACGCTGATCCACCTCGCGCACCGTTCGCCAGCCAACGCCGGCCGCTACAAGCGGCTGGCGTCGTGGCGCACACAGCGGCGTGTGGCAAGGAGGCCTATAGAGGTGACATAGCGCGCGTGAGTTTCGCGGCGCCTGGAGCGTAGTCTTTCTTGCGTCTGCTCGCGACTCCTCCTGCCGAACGGCTCGGCGACCCTATTTGCCGCGGTGGCACAGCACCGTGCAATGGGCGACGCAAGCATATGCAAAGGGGCTGCAACCTTGCGACTGCCGTCCCCTCGCGGACGGCGCCAGCGTCCGCATGTCACCCGCAACGTACCTGTAGCTAGAGACGGGACGAGCGGCGCCACCCGACGCGGCGGTCCCATGTTATCAATCGGCGTTCTTCGCGTTGAATAACATGGTTCCTCACGGGAAGTATGGCGCACCCGCGTGAGCCGCCCGCTTGTAACTGGCTAACTTCTCGGCGGGGAGTACGCCGTCGTCTGGCGCAAAAGTCAGGTGTTTACCCTATGGAGATGGACACGCCCCATGGGTATACTGCGGGTAACAATGAACAAAATCTGTGCAGAGTGACGTGTTCGTGACCCTTGCGATTGCGGCGTGACGGCCTCCGGGGTGTCGCGCTTGTTGGTCTTGCGGCGGTGCGCCAGCGCCGCCCAAGTAGAGTCCGGGTCCGCTGCGAGGCCCGGCGGAGGAGTGCGCAGTATGGCTGCGACGCATCCGGAGGTGCTCGAAACTGCCGATCGGCTGTTGCGGCAAGCATTCGAGGCATCCGAGACAACCGTAACCGTGACCGAGCTGGCCACCCCTCAGCGGAGCACCGCTTCGCTGGCGGACATCCCCGAGCCGACCGATTCGGAGCTCGCGGAACTCTCCGCCGAGGAAGAGGACGCCCTGTACGGCAAGGGCGCCGGCCACTACGGCGGCGCGGACGGTACTGAGGATGCGTTCCAGAGCTATCTGCACGATATTCGCGGCCTCTCACTGCTCTCGCACGAGGAAGAGATCATCCTCGCCAAGCGCTCTCAGGGCGGCGACGCCCGCGCCCGCAAGCGCCTGGTCGAGGC
>CAYYCB010000298.1:0-3835 GCA_964469715.1 uncultured Ktedonobacterales bacterium
GCGGTGCGACGCACGAGCCTCCGTGGGCGTCGCGGGCGCCCCTACATCGCCATCCGGCGCCACGCTCCACTCTGGTCCACGATCCGGCGCACCGCCTAGGGCCGTGCCGGCCGCGACGGCAACGTAGGCCCGCTCCGCCAGCCGGCGCGTGGCCTCGGGGCCAATATTGCTGACCACCAGGGGAGCGCGCAGCAATGTCTCGGCGCCGGTCTGCTTGTCACGGACGCGCACGCCTGTCACAGCGCCGTCAGACGACTCGATTGCCAGCACGTCGTGCAGCAAGTGGATTTCGCCGCCTTCCGCGAGAACGCGCCGCTCTAGCTCGCCCGTCACCGCCGCGCAGCCGCCCTCGACCACGCCCGGCGCTCCGTAGCGCAGCATGTTCTTGGTGATCTCGCAGACCTCGGGATAGGAGATGGCGTCGAGGTCAACGCTGAGGGCGAAGTGGCAGAGGCGCTCGAAGTAGGCGTATAGCTCAGGCGAGCGGCGGCGCGAGATGCGCAGATCCAGCCACTGGGCGAAGGTCTGAAGCCGCTCGATGGGGCGTGGCTGACGCAGCAGCATTGCCGCGCCGAGACGGCCGAGTTGGGCGAACTGGCGCGGCCCGAGCACACCCGCGAGCTGAAGGACCGAGCGGCAGACGTACTGCTTGCCGCGGACATGGAATGACGCGAAGACTTCGCTGTCGTGGATGCGGTGGCCGACGCCGAGCGCGCGCAGCATGCCGGCGAGCTCGCCGTTCGTGCCGAAGGGCAACATGTGGACGGCGCCAGTGCTCACCTGCGCGCCCTGGAAGGTCTTGGCGGTGAAGCGACCGCCGGGATGTGCCAGCCGCTCCACCACGGCAACCCGCTGCCCGCGCCGAAGGAACTGTGCCGCCGCCAGCAGCCCGCCCAGCCCAGCGCCGATCACCACCACGTCGAAGTCGCGCTCGCCCGCCATGTATGTGCTCGATATCCGTCGTAAGGACAACACCTTCTAATTCTACAGCAACAGTTGGGATGATGCCGAGTTCATGCCATAGCCGCAATCTCAGCAGCCTTGGGGAAGTAGCTGCTGTAGAATTAGACTGCCGGTTTTTCGTGCCGCTCTACGCCTACACGATGCGGGGTACGAGGTGCTCAGCAGGCATCTGGACGGCATGCGCGAAGACAGCGTCCCGATGCCCCCTAGTTGGAGCGTACCTCGCTTGACTTCAGGGCCAGCAGACGAGTCTCGACAGCGTCTGCCGCAGCCTTGGGGCCGCCCGCAGCAGCGAATGCCGCCGCCACGCGCCTGGCTCCCTCGGCTTTGGCCATGGCTACGCCGACCTTGGCGCGGAGGCGGTCCGGACGCAGACGGCTGGCAGGTAGTCGTGTCCCGGCCCCTGCCTCCTCCACGCGGCGCGCCACTTCGAGCTGGTCGCGACCGAATGGCACGACGCAGACGGGCACCCCGCGCGCGAGCGCCTTTTGGGTGGCGCCCATGCCCCCATGCGTGATGGCGCAGACCGCGCGGTCGAGCACGGGTCCGTGAGGGACAAAGCGCTCCAGGTGAGCGTTCGCGGGTAGATGGAAGCGCATGGGATCAGTGGGATCACCGGCGGGCAAAGTGGCGACGACGGCAACAGGCTCGGCGGCGAGCGCGTCGAAGGCCGTTTGGATGAGGCGGCCGTCGTCCTGGAACTCGGAGGATGTCGTCACCAGGACTATCGGCCGCGTGATCTCTGCCAGCCACGATGGCTGGTCGGCCGGAGGGTCCCACGCGCACGGGCCTACCATGACGATGCTCGTGGGCCAATCGCGCCGTGGATACTCGAATGGCTCGGCGGTCAGATAGAGGAGGAGTGGCGGACGGCGGAACAGGTCGTCGACCTCAGGGAGGGGCGCCAACCCGAGCTGGCTGCGGACGCCGTTGAGTGGGGGCAGCATGGTCTTCTCGATTGTTCCCAGCACGAGTGGGCGCAGCAGACGGTCGCGCACGTGCCCAAGTGGCCCGCGCGCGAGCGGCAGGCCAGGCCCGAAAGGTGGCACGTCACGCGAACGCAGGGCCAGCGGGTAGGGGCAGAAGGTCGCCCAGCGTCCCCCCCAGGCCTCGGCGGCTGCGAGGCCACCCCAGCTGTTGATGTCCACGAGCACGGCATCGGGATGCGTCTCGGCGATAGCCCGCTGCAGGTCCGGCGCGTCATACTCCGCACGGGCACAGAAGGTCCGCACGGCGTGCAGCAGGGCTGCGCGCGGGTTGCGCGCGCGCCAATCGTCAAGCTCGATCGCTTCAATTTGTCCGCTGATCGGTGCTGCATCGAAGCCGCGTGCCCGCATCAGTGGCACCTGGGACGCGAGCGTGCGCAGCACGATCTGGTGGCCACGGCGGCGGAGGTCGTCCAGAATCGGGACGAGCGGGAACAGGTGCCCGCGCGCGGGCGTGGTATAGGCGAGGATGCGCGCCATCAGTGTCCTCCCATCAGCGGTTCGATGAGCTCGCCGAGCGCGCGCTCGGTCTGGAGCCTGCTCAGCCCGCGGTCGCGGCGCAGGAGCTTCCACAGGTAGACGTCAGTGACGGCGATGAACTTAGCGAGCCTGATGGCTCGCTCCTCCTCTCTGTGGCCGATCAGAGCTGGAGCAAAGACGCGTTCGCACCACGCAGCATGGTAGGCGCGTCCACGATCTGCGATCTGGCGTAGCCCTGGCACCCGGTCCTCTTCGGCCAGGAGACGCAGCACCGCGTCGCCGAGCTCTTCGTAGTGGTCGACAAGAATGCGCACTGCTGCGCCCACATTACCGACCGGGGCGTCGTCGCGCTGGCGGCGGACGCGCTCGTACTCCCGCTCGGCAGCCGCAGCGAACAGACCCTCCCTATCACCGTAGTGACGGATCACCGTGGGGAGCGAGACCCCGGCACGGCGTGCCACCTCCTCCAGCGAGATGTCAAGCAGCGGCCGCTCCCAGAACACGGCGACGGCAGTCTGGAGGATGCGTGCGCGAGTGGCAGCAGCCGCCTCCGCGCGCGCCTTCATCCGGTAGCGACGCTTCGCTGGCGCCGCCTCATCGCCCATATTCATGTTAGTAAGTTAACATGAAATGTGGCGGCTCGCAAGTGGAAGAGCAAACAGAGGAGCAAACAGAGGAGCAAGTGGGAAGTAGGACGACGTTCACCAGCAGCACCGCGAGGGAGGGAAGCACCTGCATGACCGCTATGACCGCTACCGCACCCTACCATCCTAGGCTAGAAGAGATCGAGGCGTGAGCCAATGAGCTTGAGGCGCTGCATGCACGCATCGCTCCCCGCTTCGAGTGATCCGAGCCCCACCGGCGGTCGCTGACATATCTCAAGGGATTACTCAGCCATGTCGAACGCAAGAATGGGTGGGAATTGGCCGAGGAGGCCGACGAGCAGACCCCCGACGGCGTGCAGCGCCTGCTCAATGCCTCGTCCTGGGACGCGGGCGCCGTGCGCGACGATTTGGTGGCGTATGCGCGCGAGCACCTGGCCGATCCCGCGGCCATCTTGGTCCTCGATGAGACCGGATTCTTGAAGAAGGGGGCGAAGTCGGCGGGAGTGCCTGACGACGTGACCTTCGCCGCTAGACCGGAGCTGGCGCGGCGCATGCTGGAGCGGGTGCGGGCAGCCGGGTTACCGACTGCCTGGGTGACAGGCGACACGGTCTACGGGGGGCAGGCCGCTGCGCGCCTAGCTGGAGGGGCAGCGCCAGCACTATGTGTTGGCCTTTGCGGCTGTAGAACTACGCGCACCCCCCTCCCGATGATGCGCGAGGGAAGGGGGGGCGTACGCGGGAGGGCGCTATCCTAATGTCTCGTCCAGCCGTGCCTTGAGGGCTTCGAGGCCAGCGAGCAGA
>CAYYCB010000299.1:0-3797 GCA_964469715.1 uncultured Ktedonobacterales bacterium
GGCGTGGCAGCGCGGCGCGTAGGCGCTCGCCATCCACTTCAGACGTGCGGCGCGAGGCGTGCTTTCGCGTGTTCGATGGCGGTGAGCAGCTCGTCCACATCGAAGGGCTTCTGCACGATGCCAGCGCCAAGGCGTTCGACTGACGGCACGGCGGATTGGCGTAGCGCGCGATTGTCCGCGGTGACGACGACGTAGGCATGGCGTCCAGCCAGGTCGGGATCATTTGCCACCGCGTCGAGAAGGTCTACTCCGCTCATCCCAGGCATCAGCAGGTCTACCAGCGCCACCAGCGGATGCGGACTGGTGCGCAGCGCATCGAGTGCGGAAGGCCCGTCAGCCGCCTCGATCATGTCGTACCCGGCGTCCAGCAGGAGAAAGCGGAGGGAGTGCCGGATCTCCTGGTCGTCGTCAACCACCAACACGTGCTTCATCTGCGCCTGCTTCATACCGAACGGGGTATCGCGGCTACTCTGTATCTCTCATTGTGAAGCAACAAGTCCGGTGGGTCAAGCGAGAAGCTGCGTTGCCGGGTGGAGACGGAATCGGGCAGAGCGTCGCCAGTTGCGCGCCTGGGGCCGGCCTCTCCGCTTGGAACTCAACCCAGGTCGGCCAGGGCGCTGGCAATGTGGGGCGCGTAGAGTCCTTCGCCGAGCCGCGAGCAGATACGCAGGGCGTGTTCGAGGCTGTCGCGCGCCGCGGCAATGTTGCCAGCGGCTCGGTGCGCGAGTCCGCTGACGTAGTAGGCCTTGGCCTCGGCGTAAGGGTGTGGCATGTCGTGGCAGAGGACGAGGCATTCTTCGAGGGTGGCCAGAGCGGAGTGGGGATCGCCATCGCGCAGTGCGAGCAGCGCCCGCACGCGCAGTCCGTCCGCTAGGGCGAGGTGGATGTGTTCGGCGCGGGCGCGGGTCAGGCAGGCCTCGACGTCGGCGTGGGCTTGGGCTGCGTCGCCGGTCTCCGCCTCGGCCCAGGCGCGATAGGGCAGCATATAGGTGACCAGCAGCTCCTGCTGGCCGTGGCGGTCGCCAAGGGGAATGAGCCGCTCGCGCGCCTCGGTGGGCCGGCCATCCAGGAGGGCACGCTCGGCCAGCGCCTGTTGTGCCCAGCGCAGTGCCTGGAGGTCGCCGCTGCGCTGGGCCAGCGTGACCGCCTCCTCAAGATGCCGCACCCCCGCCGCGGCGTCGCCTCGAACGAGGCGAATCTGTCCGAGCCCGGTCGCCGCGTAGGCCGAAACCCACGAGACGCCTACCCCGCGCAGCAACTCGTCTGTACGCTCGAAGTCGGCCTGGGCCGCGTCCCATTCCCCAATCACATAGTCCGTCATGCCGCGGCGCAACGTCATGAGGCTGATCACGATCGGGTCGCCAAGGTGCTCGACCAGGGTCAATGCGCGCCGGATGTAGGCGCTGGCCTTATCGAGATAGCCCTGGAGCAGGTAGACGAGCGAAATGTTCTCCAGCGCGAAGGAGAGGTTGGCATGGTCGCCTTCGGATTCCGCCAGCCGGATCGCCTCCTCCAGCTCGGCGGTCGCTTCCCCCAGCCGGCCGACCATGCGCAGCGCATTGCCGTGGCGCATCTGGGCCTGCGCGAGGAGGCGCCCGACCCCGGAGTCGCGGGCGTAGGTCACGGCGCGTGTGGTGGCCGAGAGCTGCTCGGCGTAGCGGCCGGCGACGTTGTCGAGCTGACCGAGGGCGTCGCAGAGGGTGGCGAGGACCTCCGGAGGCAGGCCGCGTGTCTCGGCGGCGGCGAGGAACGGCTCGGTGCGCGCGATGCCCGGCGAGGCGTCGCCACTGGCGGCGTAGGCCAGGGCGATCTGGGCCACCGTGCGCCCTTCGCCCGCGCCGTCTCCGAGGCGAGCGTAGGTCATCTGCGCCTTGCCGAGCGTTTCGATGGCGGCGAGGTAGTGGGTCTGAGTGATCTGGGCCGCGGCCAATTTTTCGCGGGCCTCCGCCGCTTCGGCACGCTGTCCCAGCCTCTCCAGCACATCTACCAACTCGCGATAGTAGCCTTCCGCAGCGGCGAACGCCTGCATGCCGCTGGCACGAACTCCGGCCTGGGCGAGATAGGGCGCGGCGCGCTCTGGCTCGCCGCCATTCAGGTAATGGTACGCCAGCGCTTCGATGGGCTTCTCACCCGGCGTGCGCTGCAGCGCTTCGGCGAGGCGGCGGTGTATGCTGGCGCGGCGAGCGGCGCCTATGTCGCTTGCGATGACCTCACGGGTGACTTCATGGGCGAATTGGTAGACACCGGAGCCCGTTTCGATCAACAAGCGGGCGCGGCAGGATGCGTCTAGCGCGTCGGAGGCGAGCGCTTCGTCGCGCGCAGGGCCGTGCACGGCGGCGATGAGCAGCGCGCCGGGCACGGGCGGGGCGGCGAGCGCCGCCGCGGCCAGCACCTCGCCGGCTGCGTTGGGCAGGGCCGCTACGCGCTGGCGAATGGTCTGGGTGACGTCCCAGGGGACGTCCTCGGTGCTGGAGTCGGCGCCGCTCTCGGCCGCGCCGGATCGTAGGCGCTGGGCATAACTGACGAGATAGAAAGGGACGCCGCCAGTGCGGCGTACCACGCGCTCCACCAGCTCGTCGCGCCGCTCGGCCGGGGGTAGGAGATCTTCGGCCAGCTCGGCGGCGGAGCGCTCGTCGAGGGGAGCGAGGGGCCGCACGGTGACGAGAGCGGCGGGTGCGAGGTCGGCGAGCATGTTGGCGAGTGGACTGCCGGGGGCGACGTCCGCGTCGCGATACGCTCCGAGGATGCGCAGGCGTCCGGCTGAGGAGCGCAGGGCCGCCGTCAGCAGGTCGATGGCGTCGGGGCCTGTCCACTGGAGGTCGTCGAGGACGAGCAGCGTGCCGGCGGGGCCGGCGACGTTTGCCAGATAGCGCCCGACGGCGGAGAAGACGAGGCGGCGCTCCTGTTCCGGCGGGAGGCTCCAACTCGGCGGGGGCAGCGCCCTCGAATCCACTAACTCAGGCAACAGCGGAGCGAGCCAGCCACAGCCCTGCAGCGCGGCCTTGAGCTGGGTGGGCGTCTGATGCGTGAGGTGGCGTTCCAGCGCTTCAAGTAGCGGGACGTAGGGCATGGAAGCGCCGCGACGCTGCGAGCCGCCCGCGAGGACGGACCAGCCCCTGGCCTCGGCGCGAACACGCCCCTCCGCGAGCAGGCGTGACTTGCCGATGCCGGGCTCGCCGGTGAAGAGGAGCAGCGGCGCTCCGTCGCCCGCGAGGTGATGGTCGAGCAGGGCGAGCTCCGCGCCACGGCCGACGATGGGCAGCGGGCCGGTGCCGGTGGGCGCGGGGAAGACAGGCGGCGGAGGCACCTGAGGGAGCGGGATGGGCGGGTTGGTGGCATGCTCGTTTGGGGTACGCGGATCGCGAGCGGCGCCCTCAAAGGCGGTGCGGGCGGTGGCATCCAAATCCAGCGCGTCAGCGAGGATTTCGACAGTGGCGCGGACGGGCACGCGCTCGCCGCGTTCGAGCATGCTGACATAGCTGACGCTGTAGCCGGCCTTCTCGGCGAGCTGTTCCTGCGTCAGGCGGGCGGCGCGGCGGGCGCGTTTGAGCTGGGCGGCGAAGCTGAGTGGCGTCCGGTCGGTGGCGGCCATCCGGCGGGCTCCCTCGGGCGGCTGGGGCATGCAGTCGCACCTATTCTAGCACAGCGCGACGGGCGACCCGCGATGGCGGCTGGAATTGTGGAACGGGTTGGCATCTCGGCGGCTGCGAATGGCGCGAGGAGGCCAGGCACAGGAAAGATAGGGGTGAGGATGGGGAGGCGGCGGAAGCAGATTGCTGATTCCGCCGCCGTGGAGA
>CAYYCB010000300.1:0-3772 GCA_964469715.1 uncultured Ktedonobacterales bacterium
GAAGAAGGTGTCGCAGTCCCGCACGGGCATGCTGTTGCCCACCACGAGCGTCGCGTCATTGGCCAACAACTCTGCCAATTCGATAAAGACGCGCCCCTCAAACGCCTCCTCGAAGGCGGCGATGCCATCACTGAGAACACGGCGCGTAAGATATTCCGCACGCCGCCACTCCGCACGCCAGGCGCTATCGGCGCGCTCGGGCATCTCCGCAGGCAGCTCGTCAAGCAGCGCCCAGGCCAGGCTCACCGGGTCGGCCCGCACCATATCGGTGGCGAGCTGTGTCGGTTCCTCCCACCGGCAGCTCGCACCCACCACGATCTGCCGCGCATTCGGATAGCGCTTGAGATATTGCAGGAACGGCTTGGACGTAGGCATCGCGCCAAAGCGCACGATGATCTCAGGCTCGACTGAGCCGGCGAATTGCTCCAGCCGCAGATAGGCGTCATAGGATGCGAGCGCGCCGGAATGGCCGCGCAGACTGGAGAGCGGGTCCGCGAGCAGGGGATAGCCTAGCCGCTCGCTGAGCCGAAGCAGCGGCTCCCCCAACCGCTCGTAATTCCCAGGCCCGGCGACGAGAAGCCCGCGGGCGGTGCGTTGCAGCGAGTTCGCCAAAGTCTCGACATACCCGGCATCCAGGGCGGAAACCGACTCACGCTCGACCGTGACGTACGGGATGGGCAGGCCGGAGCTGTCATGCCTGCCGCCCCATGCGACGGGATCGCGCTCCACGCGCGGGGGTAGCGGGCCTGGCTCGGGCGTTAGCGGCTCGCGGAATGGGAAATTGATGTGGACTGGCGCGACAGGCGTGGCACGCGCGGTGGCGACAGCACGGCAGGCGAGCGTACGGATGTAGCGCAGCGCCTCATTCGTCGCCTCGGGCAGCGCCGCCTCGGCATACCATTTCGCATGCGCGCCATACAGACGGTTCTGGTCCACGGTCTGGGGTGCGCCGTTGTCGCGCAACTCTGGCGGACGGTCCGCCGTGAGCACCAGCAGCGGAACGTGGCTCAGATTCGCCTCAACCACCGCGGGCAGGAAGTTCGCCGCCGCCGTCCCCGACGTGCAGACGAGGGCCACCGGCTCACCCAGGCGTTTCGCCAAGCCCAGCGCGAAGAAGCCCGCCGACCGCTCATCGACGTGTATCCAGAGGCGAATGGCGGCGGAATCCGCCAGCGCGAGTGCTAGCGGTGTCGAGCGCGAACCGGGGCACACAACCGCATTGCGCACGCCCGACCGGCCTAACTCATCGATGAACGCGCCCACGTAAGCATAGAGCGTATTCGGTGGCTCGGAGAGCATCGAGACCCGGCGGGATTGAGACATAGATAGACCTATGCCTCCCCGCCAAGCGCACGCAGCATGACGCGCAGCTTGAGCCGCGACTCGTCGTACTCGGCGGACGGCTCAGAATCCGCCACGATGCCGCAACCGGCAAAGAGTCGGGCGCGCTCGCCCCGTACGAGCGCCGACCGCAGCGCCACCACAAGCTCACCCTGCCCTCGCGAGTCAAGCCAGCCAAGCGGACTGGCATACCATCCGCGATCAAGCCGCTCGTTCGCCCGCAGAAAAGTTCCCGCGACGTCTCGTGGTAACCCACACACGGCGGGTGTCGGATGCAGCGCCGCCGCGATGTCGAGCAGGTCGCGCCCCGGCGCGAGCATACCGGCGATATGCGTCTCCAGGTGCTGCACGTTGGAGAGGAGGCGCAAGTGCGGAGCCTCGGCAATCTGGAGGGTGGTGCAGAGAGGGTCGAGCGCGGCGCGGATAGCCTCCACAACGATGGCGTGTTCCTCGCGGTTCTTGGCGCTCGCCAGCAGCGACGCTGCCAGCGCCACATCCTCGGCCTCGGTGGCGCCGCGAGCCGCCGTCCCGGCTAGCGCCATCGTCTCCAACCGGCCGCCTTCCACATGGGCCAGACGTTCGGGGGTCGCGCCTACGAACACCACATCGCCCCGCTGCACGGCAAACACCATCGCCGTAGGCTGCTCTCGCCGCAACCGCTCCACAACCGCTAGTGGATCGATTGGCTGCGAAGCCACAACGTCGGCGCCGCGCGCCACCACAACCTTGCGCAGCTCACCCGCCCGAATGCGGTCGCGCGCCGCTCCCACGAACCGCTCGAACGCCAGCCGCTGACCACCCGTGTCGTCTGTAAGCGTGGCATAGTTGGTGTCGTCACGCGTTTCTCCACGAGTGTCGCCGCCGCTCAGCCATTCCAGGTCACGACGCACGCGCTCGACCTGCTCACCTGGATCATCTTCAGGTTCCACGAGCGTAGCGACGGTCGCCATTGCACCGCCAGGAGTCCATCTCACAAGCAGCCTGGGGACCGAGACGAGCGCGCCGGGAAACTCGCGCCAGAGCACAGACCGCGGCGCCTCAGGGTCGAATGCGAAACCGGCGAACGCGCCGATGGCGGAGTCCTCCCCAAGCCGCCCATCACACCGCGACACGGCGTCCGCCGCTAACTCGCGCCAGTCACCGGCGGCCCGCTCCAGTGACCCTGGGCCGTCCGCCGTCAAGCTCGCCGCCACGCCGATTCCCACGCGCGCCGCGCCGTCTTCGGGCCGCTCCAAATACCAGGCATCGCACACGCCCGCCGCTCGCGCGTCAGCGAGCAGGCGTAGTGAAGAGCCGGCGCGCACCGGCACAGAATACGCCGCTAATACGCCGCGCCCGCGACGCCTCGCGTGCCGCGACGCCTCGATCAGAGAGCCGAGGAACGGAGCCGCAGTCTCCCGCGCGATGTCTTCGAGCGCCCAGGATGAGGCGGAGGCGACGATGCTCATTGTTACCCTCTAGGACTGCGCCGGCAAAGAATTCGATGCTAAACTGCCGTCGTCGGCGATGGCTGCACCGACAGATCGCAGCAGCAGCACGCGCAGCCCCGGCACGATGCTTTCAAGTTGCTTGGGCTGGCCCGTAATCAGCCAGCGCACGACGATCTCGTTGATAGCGCCGAACCAGGCCCACGACGCCAGCTCTGTGTCGAATGGCGCGATAGCACCGGCCTCAACGGCCTTGTCGAGGTAGCCCTGTATCATATGGGCGAAGTGACCACGGGCATGCATCAGGGCGTCGTCGAAGCCATGCCCCAGACCCACTGCCTCGACGAGCAAGATCTTGCTCAGCTTGCGGTGCCGGGCGAACGTCTCCAACACCGTGCGCAGTGCCGCATCCACCTGGGCAATCGGATCGGCCTCGGTCTCGATAGCGCGCTCGACGGCGCGCGTCAGCTTCGGCACCAGCGCATCAATCAGCGCCAGGAAGATGGCCTGCTTGTTGGGGAAATGAAAGTAGAATCCGCCTTTGGAGCTGTCGGAGACACGGACGATGTCCTCTACGATGGCCCCGTGGTAACCCTTCTCCGCGAAAACTTGCTCTGCGCCGTCCAGCAGGCGCTGGCGTGTCGCTTCCTTATCGCGAACGCTGACGGAGGGTTCCGCACCGCCCTTAGTCGCTCGCTCGCCACCTTTGCCCATGTGAGTGCCTCGCGGCCGGTGCGCCACTCAACAAACCGACGCGCCGGTCTGTTGAGAATTGTAGGCGCCATGGGGAGCCGCGTCAAGGAAGGCGGCGTGGCATCTGTGTCAGTCGAAGAGCACGACGAGCTCGTCTATGGGCCTGTGCGGGCGCCGCTTCGGCTCCTGCGCCGCATAGCCGACCGCGATCAGGGCGTGAGGGATGACTGTCGCATCGAGGCCGAGCGCGGCGCGCACGATCTCCGGGACGAAGAGCGGCGCGCACATCCAGCCGCAATCGAGCCCTTGGG
>CAYYCB010000301.1:0-3756 GCA_964469715.1 uncultured Ktedonobacterales bacterium
GATGCCAGCCCGATGCGCGCCGCCGGGCGTCGCAGGAATTGCCGCATGAATGCTGCTCCCCCTCCAACCGTTCACACTGCTCCCGACGCATTGGGCACCAGCCTCACGTGTCGAACTCCACTCTGACACGCCAGGATTGGAACGACGTTGGAGAGGACGGAGCATCGAGAAGAAGGGGAGATAGGACTCACTATTCGGCGGCTATGTACCCGCCTGCGCTTGAGCCCCGGTGGCATAGTCGAGAGCCTGCCCGAAAGCGTCGTCCCGTGTCCAGGCGGAAGCCGCCGCCCACGCCCGCGCATACGCTGAGTCCCCCAATGCGTCGCGTGCGGATGCTAGGAAGGCGTCCACGGTCGCGCGCTCGTCAGGCGGGAGCGGCGCACCTTCTTGGGCGCGCAAGGCGGCGGCGGCACCGCAGATGCGGACGCATGGGTCATATCGCCCGAGGGAGCAGAGCGTCGCGGCAAGCCCCTCCATGCACCACGCGACGTAGAGCCGGTTGCCGAGCGCGCGATATCGCGTCAGCGCCTCGCGAAAACAGTCGAGCGCCTGGCGATATTCACCGGACGCGTTCGCGACCAACCCAAGATGCGTATAAGTGAGCGCCGCGCCCCAGATTGTGCCCGGTGTCTGAAAAAGTGAGAGCGTTTCGTTCAGCAGGTCGAAAGCACGAGTAAACTCCCCCCGTAGCTTGGCGATCTGTGCCGAGGTTGAGATGGCCGTGCCCAACACGACGTTGTCCGCCGATTGGCGCGCAGAATCCACAGCCGCGTCCAAATGCGTTCTCGCCAGGGTGAGGTCGCCGCTCCTCTGAGCCGCCTGACCCATAATCGTGAGTAGGCTCGCCATCGCGCCTGGGTCCCCGATCGCGCGGGCAAGCTCCAGTCCCTCGCGCGCCGCCATCTCCGCCTTCGCCGCATCTCCCCCGTCGAGCGCGGCGCGACCCACCCCGTAGAGCGCCATGGCACGCATCGCTGGCGACGTGCCGCTCTCGGCCGCATCCAGAGCCAGCATGGTCTCAGTCCACCGCGTGGCCTCGTTCGCAAGGCCCTGCATGTACCAGATACGGCCGAAGCCGGTGGACAGCGTGAGCCCAAGGTTGGCCTCCTGATGGTCCTGCGCCCAGCGGCAAGCCGTGCGAGCGTTCGCCAGGTCCGCGACCATCTCCGCGTCCCGCATGTCCTGCCCTTGGTGACGCGCGAGCGCATCTGCCGCGAGCGCAGCGAAATACTCCGCATGCCGCCGTTCGTAGATCTCCTCCTCACCCGCTGCACGAAGGCGCTCCCGAGCGAATTCCCGCAATACCTCTAGCATAGAGAAGCGCGCGACAGATCCAGCCGAGGCGTCGGTGCGGACGAGGTGATGGTCGACGAGTGCCCGCAGGGTTGCATACGCGACATCGCGCTCAGTCTCGTGCGCCTCCTGGTGGGACCGTCCCCAGACTGCCCGCGCGGCGTCCGCGGTGCATCCACCCGCGAAGACCGCAAGCGCACGGAAGAGCGACTGCTGCGCTGGCGAGAGAAGCGCATAGCTCCACGCAATCGCGTCGCGCATAGTCCGCTGCCGCTCCGGCAGATCGCGTGGACCATCGGCAAGCACCGGAAGGCGATGGCGCAATTGTTCGAGCAAGGAAGCTAGCGGCCATGCAAGCGACTGCGCCGCGACCAGCTCGATCGCCAGCGGCAGGCGATCCACACGCTCACAGATGGCCGCGGCGAGCTCCGGCGGGGGATCGAGGTCGGGGCGAACGGCCCAGAGACGCTCGCCGAATAAGACGGTCGCCTCCGCAATCGGGAGCGGCGCCACCGCCACGATGAATTCAGCCCGCAATCGCAGCGGGGCACGACTTGTCACCACGATCGTGAGCTTCGCGCATGTGACCAGCAGCTCGGCGAGCAGCGGCGCGCCTTCCAAGAGTTGCTCCAAGTTGTCGAGCACCAATAACAGGTGCCGATCCTCCAAGGTTGCGCGCAGCCGCTCCATCGGACCAGAAGTGCTTGACTCGCGCACACCGAGCGCCAGAAGAATCGCGGTAGGCACCAGCCCAACATCGCGCACCGCGCTCAAGTCGGCGAATACGGCCCCATCCGTGAAAGCGTCCGAAATGCGGTGTGCGATTTCAAGGGCAAGGCGTGTCTTGCCGACTCCGCCCACCCCCACGAGCGTCACGAGGCGTGCGCCTTGGTCCAGCAGGCGGCACACATGGCCTACCTCATCCTCCCGGCCGACGATGGATGACGGAGGTATTGGTATGTGCCGCGTTTCATTGGGAGGACTGCCCCCAGGCTTCGCCTCAGGCCGCGCTGCCGCGATGAGAGCCGTTCGCTGCTCTGGCACGATCCCAAGAGCGGCGGCCAGCAGGTCCAGCGTGTCGGGGCGCGGCGCCGCATTCACTCCGCGCTCCAGATCGCTGATCGTGCGTGTGCTGACTCCAGCGCGCTCCGCGAGTGCCTCTTGGGTAAAGCCCGCCGCGTTGCGGAATCGCCTCAAAAGAAGACCGAAGGCCGTGTCACTCGCGGGCATGCGTCCCCCCACTCAGGCGTCGTCTAACGCGGCAGGCTCTGCATGTGGGCATCGTATCACAGGCCCGGATGGGGCCTGAAGCTGTGGGCGTCCTGTGGGCGTCCTTCATGGAATTTAACCCGGCCCGCGGTCACACTGGGGATAGCGACGCCGCGAGATGGAGTCGGCGCGCCGGAGCCGCAAGAAGAGGCATGTTACGGGAGGCGAAGTACTATGAGTGGGCCTGATGGAAATCCGGAGCAGTTCAAGGCGACACAGCGCCGCGTCTGGGACGGCGTGGCAAGTGGCTGGCAGGCCTGGTGGGACGTCACCCGCCAAGCCGGCCAAGAACTGAGCAATAGGTTAATCGAACTGGCACATGTCGAACCAGGCATGCGCGTGCTGGATGTCGCCACGGGGACAGGCGAGCCGGCGCTCACGGCAGCCCAGATCGTCGGTCCATCGGGCTCGGTCCTCGCGCTCGATGCATCGGACGGCATGCTCGCCGTTGCGCGCGATCGGGCGGCGGCCCAAGGACTCGCCAATGTCGAATTCCGTCAGGGAGATGCGGAGCATGCCGCCTTACCCGACGGCGAGTTCGACGCCATCCTCTCGCGCTGGGGGATCTTCTTCTTCCTCGATCTCGTACCATCACTGGCCGCGCTCCGCCGCACCCTCACGCAGCGCGGACGCTTCGCTGCGGCCGTATGGGGGCCGCCCGACCAGGTTCCACTCATCAACCTCTCCGCAGAAACCCTGGTGAAACATCTTGGGGTCGAGCCGCCGCCCGAGATGATGGGGCCGTATCGGCTCAGTGACCCGCTGACCCTTCAGCGCGCCTTCGCGGCCGCGGGCTATTCCGACATCTATACCGAAGCCGTGACCGTCGCCTTCGACTTCGCCTCCGCCGACGACTACCTGGCGCACCAGCAATCCAGCTCGCCGATGCTCCACATGCTCATCCAACGCTTTGGCCCCGAACGCCAGGCCGAGCTCTGGGAGGCGATCAAGCGCGCCGTGACGCCCTATACGACGCAGGAAGGGCGCGTGAGGCTGCCAAACGTCAGCATTTGTGTCTCCGCCAGCCGCTAAACGACCTATATCTCCTACCCATCCAACCGTTTGTAGCTGGTGCGGACCCCCGTTGCTCCGCACCAGCTGCCATAACAGCGACCGGTCGGTCACATCTGCCTGGCTGCCCACGCGGTACAATCGGTGGCATAGCCATCACATAGCGCAGAGGCAGGAGCGACC
>CAYYCB010000302.1:0-3751 GCA_964469715.1 uncultured Ktedonobacterales bacterium
CCGGAGGTGCCAACGGCTTCGCGATAGACGTTGACGCAGAGGAAGAGGGCGAGGCCTTCGACGAAAACGAACATGGGAATCCAGAGCCAGAGCAGACCCGCCTGCGACGCGTTGTTGTGGTGGGCAGCGAGCGGCATGAACATGATCATGGCCATGATAACGCCTGGCACGATCAACATGGCGAGGCAGGCGGCGAGCACGACCATCCGGCTCAGCACGGAGAGCAGCGGGTTGTCGAAGTTTCTCGGGGCCTTATACCCCTGGCCCGGCTTGGCCCGCGGAATCTCAACGAAGACGCGATTGTCCGCCGCTTTGTTATTGGTGCCTTGTGGCGATGTGGCGCTCATCTTCCCCTACCCTCGGCTCCGCGGCCGCACGCATCTTGCCCCGCGCACGGCAGGTCACTATAGGAGAGTCTAGGGCGCGCGGCGCGGCGCGTCAAGGGCGAAGGCTTGGTGCGCCAGGCTAGCCGCCCTGTTTGCGCTGGCGCTCACGTTCGCGCAGCTCGACACGCCGAATCTTCCCGCTGATGGTCTTGGGCAGCTCGGCGACGAACTCGATCTCACGCGGGTATTTGTACGGCGCGGTGACAGACTTGACGTAGTCCTGAAGCTCTGCGGCAAGCTGGTCGCTCGCGGAGTAGCCCGGCGCGAGGATAACGAACGCCTTGACGATCTCTCCGCGCACGGCATCGGGGCTGGCAACGACGGCGGCCTCCACCACGGCGGGATGCTCCACCAGCGCACTCTCGACCTCGAAAGGGCCGATGCGATAGCCGGCGGAGATGATAACGTCGTCCGCGCGACCGACGAACCAGAAATAGCCGTCGGCGTCGCGGTAGGCACGATCGCCGGTGATATACCAATCGCCGATGAAGGACCGCTCCATCGCGTCGGGGTTACGCCAGTACTCTTGGAAGAGGCCGAGCGGGCGCTCAGGCTTCACGCGGACCGCGATGTCACCTTCCTGATTTGGGCCGAGCGCACCGCCCTCGGAATCTATGACGGCGAGATCGAAGCCGGGCGAGGGCAGGCCCATCGAGCCAGGGCGAACCTCCATACCGGGGAAGTTGCCGCAGAGCAGCACCGTCTCAGTCTGGCCGTAGCCGTCGCGGATGGTGAGGCCGGTCGCATCACGCCACGCCGCGATCACCTCCGGGTTGAGCGGCTCGCCAGCGCCGACACAGTGGCGCAGCGCCGGGAACGTGTGCTTGGCGAGGTCCTCTTGAACGAGCAGGCGATAGGCGGTTGGCGGCGCGCAGAAGGTGGTGATGGGATACGTTTCGAGCATCTGGAGCGTCTCGTGGACGTTGAATTTGCCGCGGGCGTCCTGGATGAAAAGCGCGGCGCCGTTGCCCCAGGGGCCGAAGAAGTTGCTCCAGGCGAACTTGGCCCAACCGGTCTCGGAGAGGTTCCAGTGCAGATCGTCCTTGTGGAGGTCGAGCCAGTGGCGGCCGGTGACGGCGGTGTGGCCCACGGGATAGCTGGCGTGCGTGTGAAGCACCATCTTCGGGTAGCCAACGGTGCCGCTGGTGAAGTAGATGAGGCAGGGATCGGAGCTGACCGTGCGGCGTCCGTACCATGTGGGCGACGCCACATCCACGAGCGGATGGTAGCCGACACAGCCCTCAGGGCACTCGGCGCCCGGCTCGTCCACCACGACCGCGAAACGGATCGTCGGGCACTGGTCGCGGACCTGCGCCAGCTTCTGCGCGCCCGCATGATCCGTCACGATGGCGGCGGCTTCGGCGATCTCGGCGCGATATTGCACGTCTTTAGGGGTGAGCAGGGTGGTGCAGGGGATGGCGACGGCGCCGAGCTTCATCAGGCCAAGCACGCTCTCCCACCACTCAGGCACACGCGGCAGCATGACAAGCACGCGCTCGCCCTTCAGCAGTCCGAGCTTCTCAAAGGCGTTGGCGGCCCTGCTGCTGCCCTCATCGAAATTCACGAAGGTGAGGCGGCGCTCGGCGCCGTCCTGCCCGACCCAGAGCATCGCCAGCTTTTCGGGATCTTCGGCCCACCGCCCGATGGTATCCAAGGCGAAGTTGTAGTCGCTCGCGACCTCCCACCGGAACTCTCGTCGCGCTCGCTCGTAGGGTGAGAGTTCGCCGGCAGAACCCGGTTCCTGCGCCGTCATGGGCGTCCTCGCTTGCCAGGTGGCCGGGCGCGTGGTCCGGCGCGTTTCGTTGCCCGCTGGCACCAGGGGTGCACTAGAAGCACCCCGACTCGCCGTCCAGGGCAGTATACGTCTCTCGGAAGGCGGGCAGCAATACACCGCAAACCGCAGTGTCGCATGCCTGGTTGTATGGACCAAATTGCGACGAAATTACTACGGTCGTATGGCAGAAAACCGCCTGGGAAGCGCATGTTTCCCTACTTGCGGCGGTGTTATGTGAGTGTTATACTGCGCCCGCAGTACCCCTAGAGGAACGAGCGGTGTCACATGACGATGGACGACCGAGCATCGGCGTACGAAGCGGAGCGAGCCGCGCGGAGGGAGCGCGACGTTGCCGTCGAGACGGATTCGTCAGATCTCGGCACGCTCGCGCAAAGTGACAGTCTGCGCCTCTATCTGCGCGAGATCTCGCGCATTCCGCTCCTCTCCGCGCAGGCCGAGCTCGCCATCGCCAGACGTGTCGAATGGGGCTCGCGAGAGGCGCGAAACCAGTTGATCGAGGCGAATCTGCGCCTCGTGGTGAGCATCGCGAAGAAGTACGTCGGCCAGGGGCTCGCGCTTGAAGACCTCATCGGCGAGGGCAATATCGGACTGATACGCGCCGTCACTAAGTTCGACCCCAGCAAAGGCTTCCGCTTCTCCACCTACGCAACCTGGTGGATCAAACAGGCCATCACCCGCTCGATCCTCGAAGGCACCCGCGCCGTCCGCCTGCCCGTCTACGTGATGGAAGAGGTGATGCGGGTCAAGCGCATGACGCGCCAACTCTACCAGGAGCTGGGACGTGAGCCTACCTCGGCACAGATTGGCGAGCGCTTGGGCATCACGGCTGACCGTGTGAACGAGCTGTTAGTCTGGGCGGACAAAGTCTTCTCGCTGGACGCGCCGCTCTCGGACGAAGAAGAGAACTCCCTCGGCGACATCATCGAGGACCCCCAGGCGCAGGGACCGGCCGATACGACGGACAAGACCCTGCTGCGCGAGGAAGTGCGCAAGGCGTTGAACAATCTCACCCAGCGCGAGCGGCAGGTGATCGAGCTGCGCTTTGGTCTGATAGACGACCACGACCACACCCTCGAAGAAGTGGGCAAGAAGCTGAAGGTAACGCGCGAGCGCGTGCGCCAGATCGAGGAGCGGGCGATTCGCAAACTGCGTCACCCGCAATCCAGCCGCATTCTCAGAGACTACCTCGACTAACTTCTCATCCCTGCGGAGCAGGAGAGGCTCATGGCGTACTACGTGTACCATAATTGGACGGTTGAAAAGCCCGACAAGCTAGTGCTCCACGAGGGCTCTTGCCCATACTGCAACGAGGGTCGCGGAATTCATCCAGGCGCTGGAGCTAAAAACGGCGAGTGGTTGGGGCCTTACGAGAGTATCCGTGCTGCCAACGCGGACGTCACACAGTACGGCAGCGGTCTGCGGCCGTGCGGTCATTGCGCCCCGGCATGAGTTGCGGTAGCACCACAAACAGGCACGGCAGTTATGTCGGATGTTGTGCATGACCTTGCGCACGTCGGACGCGTCGGCTTCATCGGGGCTGGCGCCGCGGGGAGCACGCTGGCGCGTGTGC
>CAYYCB010000303.1:0-3737 GCA_964469715.1 uncultured Ktedonobacterales bacterium
TCGTGGACCGGCGTCTGATCAAGTTCCCCCAGGAGCTTGAACTCCACCAGATAGCGGCGCAGCTCATCCTCCGTAATGCCGAGCGTCGAGGTGGTCTTGGTGAAGTCGTGGTCATTCACGCGCCACGCCGTAAGAATCGCCGCCTTTTGCACGTCGCGCAGCAGCTCGTCCAGCGTCGTGCCGCTGCGAATCTTGGCCTCCACGTCCACCACGTAGCGGTTCAGCTCGTTGGCGAAGACGATATGATCCGTCGTGATGACGCCACCGCGGCTGAGCACCACCGCGCGCTGCATGATGTTCTCAAGCTCGCGCACGTTGCCGGGCCACTCGTGGATCATCAGCTTGTCCATCGCGTCTTCGGTGATGCGCGCGGGCTGTGAGGTGGCGCTGTAGCGATGCTTATCGAGGAAGTAGTTGACCAGCGCCGGAATGTCCTCCATGCGGTCGCGCACCGGCGGCATGTGGATGGCGATGACGTTGAGCCGGTAGAAGAGGTCCTCGCGGAAGCGTCCCGCCGCAACCTCTTCGCGCAGGTTGCGGTTCGTCGCGGCGATCACGCGCACGTCCACCTTCACCGGCACCGTGCCGCCCACGCGCTCGAACTCGCGCTCCTGCAAGACGCGCAGCAGCTTCTTCTGTGTGCCGAGCGTCATCTCGCCGACCTCGTCGAGGAAGATGGTGCCCTTGTGGGCCATCTCGAAGCGGCCCTTGTGCTGTGTGAGCGCGCCGGTGAACGAGCCCTTCTCGTGGCCAAAGAGCTCACTCTCTAGCAGCGTTTCCGGCAGGGCGGCGCAGTTGACCTTGATGAGCGGTCCCGCGCGCCGGTCCGAGGCCGTGTGAACCGCCTCGGCCATCAGCTCCTTGCCGGTGCCCGTCTCGCCGGTTACCAGAACCGTCGCCGGCGTACGCGCCACGCGCCCGATGGTCTTGAAGATCTGGACCATATGCGGGCTAGAGCCCACGATGCGCTCGGATGGTTCGGTCTTCGTGGAGGGAACGAGCTGCTGCCCGGCGCCGCGCTTGAGCTCTTCGTATTCGAGCACACGGCTGAGCGTGACGGGAATCTCGTCCAGCTCGAACGGCTTGGTGATGTAGTCCGCGGCGCCCATCTGGATCGCCTTGATGGTCAGCGTGGCCGTGCCGAAGCCTGTCATCAGGATAATCGGCACGTCGTGGCCCTGCTCAAGCATCCGCTGCATCACCTGGATGCCGTCTACGTCGGGCAGCCGCTGGTCTACCAACGCGATGTCGGGCCGCTCGTCGTCGCCGCTGAGCAGGATCTTGAGCGCTCCCTCGCCTGTCCCCGCCGTGACGACTTCGTAGCCCTCATCACGGAGCAAGCTTTCGAGCACGTCGCGGGTGCCCTTATCGTCGTCGGCGACCAGAACGCGCCTACCTGCCGCCGTAAGCTCGCCCTTGCGGGCGCGTTGCTCTCGGTCATCTTTCGCCATGCTCGTCCCTCTCCCTACGCCGCACCCAGACCCCTTCGAGCAGCGGGCGCCACATGGGCACTCGCCACCGCGCCGGTCCGCGCGAGCGGGAACGGTGAAGTATATGCACAGTTGCTACTGTGCGACAAGACCTAAAGCGCTGGGTTGCTAGATGCTAGGTGTACCTAAATCTTCGGCAGCGCCAGGTGAAGTCAGTGGCCTTTTCAAGAGATAGTAGGCGGATTGTGGGCTCAAGGGTTGGATGCCGGTAAGCTCCCAGCCATCGCGGCCGAGCCCGTCGAGGAATCGGCGCACGAAGCTCGTTCGCCGCTCCTCGCCGATGAGTGTTTCATGTCCTTCGAGCGAGATGCGACCGCGATAGTCCACAAATGCGACCTTATACTCCCATTGGTTTGATTGTGTCATTGCGCAGCCCTTCGCAGCGATGTCTTGCCAGTGTGAGCGCTGGTGCTCGCGCATTCATTGTCGCCTGTGGCGGGGCCGTGAGGCGACACGACGCCCTCCAGGGCATATACGATGTGACGGCGCTGCGGGTTGCCGCCTCCGTCGTCCATGCGGACACTCGGCGCAACTGCCGTGCCAACTCGACAGCGCCTCAGACTCCTTAGTGCGCCGTCTCCGTCTCCGTCTCCGGAGCGCGGAGGGGTAGGGTGAGAGTGAAGATGGCGCCCAGCGCGCGCTCCGTGCCAGCGCCGTTGCGCACCGTCAGCTCGCCGCCATGTGCGGCGATGATGCCCCTGGTGATGAAAAGCCCCAGCCCGTTGCCTTCTACGCCCGAATCGGCATGCAGGCGAATGAACGGCTGGAACAGGCTGCTAATCTGCTCCTCGGGGATGCCGGCGCCGTAGTCGCGCACGCGGATGGTGACGGTCTCCGCATCCGACGCGACCCCCACCTCAACTGCCCCGCCTTCCGCTGAGTATTTCACCGCGTTGTCGAGCAGGTTGCGCGCCGCCTGCACCACCCGATCGCGGTCCACCTCGGCCAGAATGTGCTCCTCGGGCCGCTCCAGGGTGAACGTGCGGTCGCGGACGGCGGAGCGGAACTCTTCCACCAAGTCCTCGATGGCCGCCGCGACGTCGCATGGCGCGCGGCGCAGAGTGAAATGGCCGGTGGTGAGGCGCGTCGCCGTGAGCAGATCGTCCACCAGCCGGTTCAGCCGGAAGGCGTGCTCGACGATGATGTCCGTGTACTGCTCGATGGATTCGTGGCTGATGCCGGGCCGTTTGGTGAGCTGCGCATAGTTGATGATCGGGTTGAGCGGGCCTCGCATTTCGTGCGCGACCATCGCTACGAAGCGATCATGCTCCTCCTGCGACTGCCGTAGCGCGGAGTTGGCCTCATCGAGCGCGTCCACTTTGTGCTGAAGTTCGCGCGTAGCGTCGTCAACCTGCTGTTGCAATCGTGCGTTGAACGACTGCATCTGCTGGTAGGCCCCTTCGAGCTCTGTCATCCGCTCCGCCAACTCGCGCTCAAGTCGCCGCCTGTCGAGCGCCCGAACCACTGTCGCGTGAAGCTCCTCAATGTCGACTGGGGTGAGCAGATAGTCGTAAGCGCCGTGGCGCAGCGCCCGCAGGGCCGCGTCGAATGTCGCGACGCGCGTCAGCGCCACCAGGATCAGGGAGGGGTGCTGTTCGTGGAGCTGGGAAAGCTCGGAGGCGTCCCCGTCTTCGTCACGCAGGGCCACCAGTGCCAGATCGTAGGCGCGTTCGCGCAGGTGCTCCAAAGCCTGGAACATTGAAAGCGCTACGTCGGCGTCATGGCCCTGCACGCGCAGCACGGCGGCCATGGTTCTGGCGATGCCTTCATCCTGCTGGAGCACGAGCACCCGACCGACCCGGAGCGCCTCGGGATCCTCTGTTGTGGAGTTGAGCACGGCGTCGGCCACTTCACTGACGATTCGCATGTGTCTACCTCCCGGCACGTGCCGGTGCCGCCCGCCGCACTGTCTTTGCGTTGATGTTTGGCCGCCGATCAGGTCATTCGGCGCCTTCGATTACACAACGGATACAGTTGCCGCAGTATACCATTCTGTACCCCAAATGGCCTTCTCGGATGACCCATTGGGCCTGCCGAGAAGTACCACCTCCCCGCGTATTAGGGAGGGTCTGCGACCGCGACTCCACGGTATAATGCATGGCGACCCGACCGCAGGCGACGTGGCCTGTCGGCGGCTGCCGGCCGCACCCATGCGGCCGTCCACTGAGGAGTATCCCGCATGGATTTCACGCTCAGCGCCGAGCAGCAGATGATCCGCAGCCTCTGTCGCGAGTTTGCGGAGGAAGA
>CAYYCB010000304.1:0-3729 GCA_964469715.1 uncultured Ktedonobacterales bacterium
GACTTCTTCCCGCGACCGCTCACTTCGGCGGCGACGCGAGCCAGGATCTGCTCCCCCTGCCCGACTTCGCCTTTTACATCCTTTTCGGCGGTCTGGATGGTCGTGATGAGAAAGCGGATTGCCTCGCGCACGATCACCGTCAGCGCCGCCGCATAGCCGGCCAGAAGGCCCACGATGGCTGCGGCGATGTGGGTAAAGAGGGCCGGCTTGTCCTGAGTGAGCTCGAAGGCCGCCCCTTCGACGGCTGCGACGCCGACAAGAGTAAATACGAAGAACCAGAGGAAGACCCGGCCTATCGCACGTCGAAGCGCGCCTAAGACATGAAATGCTGTGCTCGCCACACCCATTGAGTGCACTCCTCATACTGGCGGGCCCGCGGGCCCCACGTCACTGCCGTCCAGTGGCAACCAATCGGGGCACACCTTCGGGCCGCGCCAGTGTAACACGGACCCGTTAATCGCACCACGGCTGCGTTTGGCCGGTGGGCAAAAGGAGCTAGGCCGAAGAGGTCTTCCGCGCCTCTGGCCGCTATACGGTTGAAGTGCTGGGTTCAGACGAGAATGGTGGGTGAGGGGGGTGTGTGATGTCTAGGTGCGCCTCGATGTCACCGTCCTGGAAGCGTGTGGAATAAGGGAAGCCGCTATTGCGCAGCACCTCCAGCATGCGCGCGTTGCTCCCCATCGTGATTGCCACAAAGGTCACGAATCCTCGTTCGCGTGCATATCTCGCCAGCCGGTGGAGCAGCTCCGTGGCGATGCCGTGTCCCTGCCATTCGTCGCGTACGACAAACGCCACTTCCGCGGTGACGCTATCCAGGGCGTCGTAGCGCACAACGCCGAGGATTTCTTCGTCCGCGTCTCCATTCAATGTTGCGACCAGCGCCATGCGCCGATGGTAGTCAACATGGGTGAAATGATCGGCCATCTCTATCGTCAGACGCGGCACCATGCGGAAGAAGCGGAATACGATGGTGTCGGCGGAGAGGTGTGAGTGGAAATGTTGCAGGCGCTCGCTGTCATCCGGCCGGATGGCGCGCACTAGCAATTCGTGGCCGTCTCTCAGGCAGAAGCGACTCTGAACGTCCTCCGCTTCGGGCGGCAAGTTCTTATTTGGAGTCGCGGACCCGCTGGTCTCGCCGTTCGAAGGCGAATCGGACACTGCGCGCCTCCTGCCGAATCGGCGTGCTCTGGTTGCTGGTTAGGACGATAACTCCATTGTAATGTATTGGCATTGGCGGTTGCGGCAGAAGTCGCGCCTACTTGGTCACCGCAAGGATTGGTATTTTCCTCCCGCGCGTTGGATAGGCCAACTAAGGACTTTTGACGGCCCGAAGTGAGCATCTTCCGGCTGCCACAGCATCCTCGCGTATGGCGAGGCGTCTCACTATGCGCTTGCTGGCGAGCGGGCCGGCGAATTGACAGCGGTTGATACAATCAAAGATGGCGACTCGCACGGAGCCATCTGCGCTGTCGCCTCCGTAGCCGCCTCGCGCAGCCGCTCTCCGCATACAAATACGCGCGTCCACATGGAGGAGCACGGTATGATTGATGTCCCCGCCGTGGCGTTCTGGGTCCTTGCCGTAGTTCTTGTCGGATCGTCGCTGGCGGCCGTGACGCTGCGTAACATCGTTCATGCCGCGATGTTCCTGGTGGTGGTCTTTGGCGCTGCGGCAGGCATTTATATCCTGCTCAACGCGGAGTTCATCGCTATCGTGCAGATTCTGATCTACGCGGGCGCGGTGGCGATTCTTATCCTGTTCGCGATCATGCTGACCCAAAACAGCATGTCTCGTTCGAGCAACCCGTTCAGTGGGCAATGGTGGCTGGCGGGTCTCATTTGCATCATCCTCGGTGCTGGCCTGATCTACGCGCTCGGCAGCAGCCGGATGATCTTCGGATCGCCCAATGCGACCTTCCCGCTCGCCGGTGAAACCGGCGCCGGAGCCGGGACGGTGGTGCGACTCGGCCAGCTTTTGTACAGCCCATTCACCTACAGCTACGTGCTTCCCTTTGAAATCGCCTCCGTCGTCCTCCTGGTCGCCATCGTCGGCGCCATCATGATTGGCCGCGAGGAGTAGCCCGCATGATCAGTCTCAACTCGTTCGTGGTGCTCGGGGCCCTGATGTTCTGCATTGGCCTCTTTGGCGCCTTGAGCAAGCGCAATGCGGTGGCGATTCTCATGAGCATCGAAATCATGCTGAACGCCGTGAACATCACGCTGGTTGGCTTCTCGGCCGCGTTCGCGCGGCACGCGCCTCAGGAGACCGCCGGACGGCTCACTGGTCAGGTCTTCGCCGTCTTCATCATCACGGTCGCCGCGGCCGAAGCGGCGGTTGCCCTTGCTATGATCATCGCCATTTACCGGCGGCGCAATACCATCGACGTTGGTGAGATCAATCTGATGCGGTGGTAGGACGTGCGTTGGATCTGCGCCTCTCGGGCCTGCCCCGTCATCCTGCGAACGCTAATGGAGCGAGTGCATGAGACCTGTTGACTTAGTTTGGCTAGTCGTCGCGCTGCCGCTGCTCTCGGTCGTGGTTAACCTCTTGTTGACCATCCCGAACTCCATCCGGCTCCGTGACACGAATGCGCCGGCCGGCGGTGCTCATGGACATGGATCCGTCGGCGCGCATGGCGAACCGGACGCTGAGGCGGGGCACGAAGCGCAAAACGTTGCCAACGTCACAGGGCACGACCAGCACGCGACGTCTGCCCACGACGACACGCACGGTGCGGGGCATGGCGGTGGGCATGGCGGCCGCACACCGCTGATCGCGCTGCTCGGCGGCTGGTTTGGCATCCTCGCCGTGGCGTCGTCGTTTGTGCTTAGCGTCTTGATCTTGTTCGAGTTCCTTGGCGATAGCAGCCTGCGGGCAAACGGGTACACGCTCCACCTGTATCAGTGGTTCAGCTTCGGCAAGCTCCAGTACAACATCGACTTTCGCGTCGACACGCTGACGGTCGTGATGCTTCTCGTCGTCACAAGCGTCTCGACGCTCGTACATCTGTATTCGACCGGCTATATGGCCGGAGACGTGAGTTTCTCGCGCTTCTTCACCGAGCTCGCGCTCTTCACCGTCTCGATGCTCATCTTGGTCCTAGCGGCCAACTTCCTTGTCATTTTCATCGGCTGGGAGCTCGTGGGCCTCTCCTCCTACCTGCTCATCGGCTTCTGGTTCTATCACGCGCCCCCGCCTCCAGGCTCCGAGGTGCCGTATCCGCCGCCGGCGCAGCTCAAGGCCTTCGTCACGACGCGCCTGGGTGACTTCGGCTTCCTCATTGGCATCCTGATTCTCTTCTTCAACACCAGCACGTTCGACTTCGGCCAGCTCTATCAGCTAACTCCTGGTGTGGACAAAGCGACGATCACGCTGGCAATGATACTGGTCTTCTGTGGCGCCGTCGGCAAGTCGGCGCAGTTCCCGCTGCACGTCTGGCTGCCGGATGCCATGGCTGGCCCGACCCCTGTGAGCGCCCTCATCCACGCCGCCACCATGGTTGCCGCCGGCGTCTATCTCGTCGCGCGACTGTTCCCGCTCTACGCAGGCGTGGCCGGGCCACAGGCGCTGCTGGTCGTCGGCTATGTCGGCGCTTTCACCGCGCTCTTTGCCGCGACGATCGCGCTGACGCAGAACGACATCAAGGGCGTGCTCGCCTATTCGACCATCAGCCAGCTCGGTTATATGTTCACTGGCCTGGCGGTCGCCGACACGAACTCCGTCGGCATGTA
>CAYYCB010000305.1:0-3719 GCA_964469715.1 uncultured Ktedonobacterales bacterium
GCCGCGACCCTCCCATCCTGCGCCGGCAGTTTCACTGCCGCGACCGTCCCCTGCGCCGGCGCCTTGAGTGCTGTGACCCCGGAATCCGCGTCACACGCGCAGCGCACGCTCGAACGGCGTATCCAGTTTGTGCGGGCCGATGATCGCCAGCCTGAGGAAGTCATCGGTGAAGATGCGATTGGCCAGCGCCTGCACTTCGTCGGCAGTGACCGCCTCGATCAAGGCCAAGGTTTCGTCCAGGTCGCGAATCTCGCTGAGCAGCGCTTCCTGTCCCCCCAGCCACGACGCCACGCTATGCGTATCCTCCAGGCGCAGCGCCATGCGCCCCTTCGTATACTCCTTGGCCCGGCGCAGCTCCTCCTCGCCGACGGCCTCGCGCTTGAGCAGTCCAAGCTCCTGCACGACGGCCTCCAGCGCCGCGCCGGTGCGCCGCGGCTCCACGCCCGCGTAGATCGCGAAAGCGCCCGTGTCGTGGTACGTGATCGGGCTGCTGCTCACGTCGTAGGCCAGTCCGCGCTCCTCGCGCACGCTGAGGAAGAGGCGCGAGGCCATGCCGTCGCCGAGCACCGCGTTTAGGAGGATCAGCGCGTAGTAGGCCGGGTCGTCGTGGCGCAGCCCCAGCGTGTAGAGGACGAGGTTCGTCTGCTCGGTGCGGCGGTTCTCCAGTTTGACCCTGGGCACGTCGCGAGGCGGTGGGCAGGGCAGAAAGCTCGGCGCTTCGCGAGGCTGCCAGTCGCCAAGGAGGCGCCCGACCCGCGCCACCACGTCCTCATGCTCGACATTGCCGACTATGCTCACGACGAGATTGCCAGGGACGTAGTGGCTCGTGCGATAGTCGTCTAGCGCGGCAAGCTGGATGGACTCCACTGTCTCGCGCGTCCCGGCCACCTCGCGGCCAAGTGGCAGCCCCGGCCAGAAGGCCTCCTCGCCGAGCACGCCGACCCACTCCTGTGGGCTGTCGCGATACATGGCCAGCTCTTCGATGATGACGCGGCGCTCCTTTTCCAGCTCCGCGGGGTCCAGGACAGGATGGCGCACCATGTCGGCCAGCAGCCCCAACGAGAGGTCCAGGTGTTCGCTGCCGGTCTTGGTGGAGTAGACGGTCAGCTCCTTGCCGGTCTCCGCGTCGAGCACGCCGCCCACGCCCTCGATGGCCTCAGAGATGAGGCGCGCGGTGGGGTACGCCGCCGTGCCCTTGAAGAGCATGTGCTCGATGAGGTGCGACACCCCAGAAAGCTCCGCGCGCTCGTAGCGCGAGCCGACGCCGAAGAAGAAGCAGACGCTCACCGAGCGGACATGCGGCATGTTCGAGGTGAGCACGCGGAGCCCGTTGTCGAGCCTGGTGAGCTGATACATCGAGTTGCTACCTTCAATTTCCAGATGGGCGCACGGAGCGGCAGGCACCTCAGCGGTGTCCGCGCCTCGCTACCGTGCCGGCGATGCCGCAGAGCGTCGAGGCTGGGTCATCGAGTCGGCGCCGTGCGCGTCACTTCATGCCGTGCGTATCGCTCCCCGCCGCCATGACGAGGCTGGCAATCTCCGCCCCGGCGGCCGTTCCGGCGTTTATGGCCGCCAGCATGTTTTCGCGCGAGCCGCCGCCGATGGCGAGGCCCGGAGCCGCGGAGCCAAGCCGGCGCGACGCCGACGCTCCCGGTCCGGCATATGCCGCCCGCTCCTCGTCATACGCAACAACGAGGCCGCGCGCCGGGATGGTGATGCCGCCTTCGACCTCCAGCCGCCAGTGGGTTGTGTTAGCGCAGCCCTGCTCCTCCTCATAGTGGAGGACGCGGGCCTCACCGGCGAGCGTGACGCCAGCCGTGCGCGCCCGTTCGGCGAGCTGTGCGAGGGTTTCGTCGTCGCGGAGCGCGGAGGCGCCCTCAAGCACGAGCACGCGTGCGCCGGCTTCGGCCGCTACGATGGCGGCGGCGAGGCCGGAGAGGGTGCCGCCAAGCACGGCGATGTCAACCGTTGTGGCGGGGAGCGAGCGCAGGCGAGGGAGGGCAATGGAGTCGTGCCGGAGGGCTGCGCGGGGTTCGTGGGTCGTGTGCATTGGTACGAGAATATCCATGGGTCTCTCTACGGACGACGCCAGCGTCACGTTGCGTGCCGGCTTCGCCGCAGGTATGGTAGGACAAGAAGAGTTGAGCATGAACTGCGCCCACGGCCAGGAGCCCGCAGAGCGCGAGAGTATGCTCGCATAGGATACTTCATGAGCACAAATGTTACAAAGTCGTCCAGCCGGGCGGCGTCGGGCGTGCCCTCATCCGCGGGTGACGTCGCGCTCGCCGTCTCCGGCCTGACGAAGTTCTACGGGGGGCGCGCGGCCGTGCGCGATCTCTCCTTCGCCGTGCGTCCCGGTGAGATCTTCGCGCTGCTCGGCCCCAACGGCGCGGGCAAGACGACGACGGTGGAGATTCTGGAGGGCTACCGCGCACCCGATGCCGGGACGGCGCGTGTGCTCGGCCTGGACCCGCTGAGCCAGGCCACCGCGCTGAAGCCGCAGGTTGGCGTCATGCTCCAGCAGGACGGCGTCTACCCAGCGCTGCGCGCGGGCGAGGTGCTGCGGCTCTTCGCGCAGTACTTCGTCGAACCTGAAGACCCGGAGGCGCTGCTCCGCCTGGTCGGACTGGTGGATGCGGCCAAGACGCGCTGCCGCCAGCTCTCCGGCGGACAGAAGCGCCGCCTTGCGCTGGCGCTGGCGCTCGTGGGGAGGCCGCGGCTGCTCTTCCTCGATGAGCCAACGACGGGCATGGACCCGCAGGCGCGCCGCGCCACCTGGGACATTATTCGCGGGCTGAAGGAGCGGGGCGCGACGGTGCTGCTGACCACCCATTTCATGGACGAGGCCGAGCGGCTGGCCGACCGCATCGCGATCATGGATAACGGCGCGCTCATCGCCCTGGATACGCCGGGTGGGTTGATGCGCGGCCAGTCCACCACGACGACCGACGTTTACTTCACTGCCCAGGTGGGTTTAGACGTTGCGCTACTTGGCAAGTTGCCCTCGGCTCGCGGTGCGCGGGAGGATGCTCCCGGCCGCTACGCCGTCGAGACCGGCGATCCGCGCGATTTGCTGGTTGAGCTGACGGCGTGGCTCCGCGATCAACGGGTGGACGCCGCCGAGATTCGCGTCGGCCGTGCCTCTCTGGAGGACGTTTTCCTCCGTCTGACCGGCAAGGAGGTGCGCGAATGAACGCGCCCATCTCGCTCAAGCCCATGGGAACGACTGCGGCGCCTCAGGGACGCCAGATCGCGGCGCAGGCGCGCGCCGAGCTGATGATGACGCTGCGACGCGGCGAAAGCATGCTCGTCACCATCATCATGCCCGTCCTATTCCTTATCTTCTTCGCCAGCTTCATCGGCACGCCGCCCGCGCCATACCGCCATACCATCGACTTTCTGCTGCCGGGCATTCTGGCCGTCGCCATCATGTCCGCGGGCATGGTGAGCCTTGGCATTGCCACCGCCTACGAGCGTTATTACGGCGTGCTCAAGCGCCTGGGTAGCTCGCCTCTGCCGCGCTCGGGGCTGATCCTGGCGAAGGTTCTTTCTGTGGTGGCGCTGGAGATCGTGCAGGTGGTGCTGCTCGTCGTCATCGCTGCCGTGCTCTATGGCTGGCGCGCTGCGGGGCCTGCCTGGGCCGCTCTCCCGGTGGTGCTGCTCGGCACGGCGACCTTCGCCGGTCTCGGCCTGCTGATGGCCGGGGCGCTGCGCGCGGA
>CAYYCB010000306.1:0-3716 GCA_964469715.1 uncultured Ktedonobacterales bacterium
TGTAGACGCCGTCGCCGTGCGAGACGTTGCCGCGGATGGTCGCCTCGCCGGTGCCCGCGTAGAGCACGTTCGGCGCGGAGGGCGCGACGGCGAGAGCGCCGACGGCCGACGTAGTGAAGAAACCGTCTGAGACATTCTCCCAGAGGGCGCCTCCGCTGGTGGTCTTCCAGACGCCGCCGGCGCAGCCGCCGAAGTAGAAGGTGCCAGGCTCGGTCGGGTGGCCCGCCACGGCGACGACGCGGCCTCCACGATGGGGGCCAATGCAACGCCATTCGAGCGATCGGAAGAGCTTGTCGTCCATTCCTCTGTCCTCTAGCGTGCAGCAGTGTTTCACGGCCATCAAACGTATGATGGCATTCTGCCGCCGATGAGCTGCGTGCGTCAAGGCGTGACGAGAAACGACGAGAATCCGGGGCCGCGGAGGCGTCCGCGCGATGGGGTGCGCGCCGCCTTCGCGGCATAATCCGGGCCAGCAGAATGGCCTGGAGGCGCATAGGAACGCGCGTGACGGAGATGGGCAGGGTGGTGTAGTCTACGGGCGGGCCTATGACAGACCGCTCTCCCCACAACACGCGCGACATGACGAAAGGGATACGCCTCATGCCATCCTTCGACCTCGCCGACCGCACCGCCATCGTCACGGGCGGCTCGCGCGGCATTGGACTCGCCATCGGCACGGCACTCGCACAAGCTGGCGGGCGCGTCGTCCTCGCGGCGCGGCACGCCGATCAGGTGGAAGCGGCGGCGTCCGCGCTGCGGGAGCGGGGACTCCAGGTGATCGGCGTCGAGGCAAACGTGGGCAAGACGGATGACTGCGAGACGCTGACGCAGGCGGCGGAGGCCGCGTTCGGCCCCGTGGATATCCTGGTGAACAACGCGGCCACGAACATCCACTTCGGCCCGATCCTCGACGCCGACGACGGCATGTGGCTGAAGATGCTCGAAACGAACGTCTTGAGCGCGGTGCGGCTCTGCCGGCTGGTGGTCCCTGGGATGCGCGAGCGGCGGCGGGGCAAGATCATCAACGTGGCCTCAGTCGCCGGCATCCAGCCGGGCGTCGGGCAGGGGGTCTACGGCGCGCTGAAGGCGGCGACGATCCATTTCACGAAGTCGCTGGCGCAGGAGGTCGGCCCGGACAACGTGCAGGTGAACGCTATCGCACCGGGCCTCGTCCACACGCGCTTCGCGCAGATCCTGACCGACACGCCGGCGATTCGCGGCGCGGTCGAGCGCGCCACGCCTCTGCGCCGCATTGCCGAGCCGGACGAGATCGCCGGGATCGCGCTCTATCTCGCCGCGCCCGCCTCCGATTTCACCACGGGCCAGACATTCGTGGTGGACGGCGGCATGACGCTCGGATCGTTCGCCGCGCCGGAGTAGGGGAAAGGGGCCGCAGGGCGTCTACCCAAGTGCGGATAGGCGCTCTCAGCCGTAGCTCTGGCCTGTGCTCCCTGGCTCCGTGGGGTCGGCCGGCGTCTCCCGCGATTCCCGCGGCACAAACACCCAGACCTGGCCGCTTTCGACCTTCGTCTGGATGCGCGGCAGCGGCCGGTAGGCGACCGGCGAGGCAGGATACGAGGCGCCGTCCTCGCTGAAGCGGCCGCCGTGGCAGGGGCAATCGAACGAGCGGGCACTGGCGTTCCACGCGACGAGGCAGCCCATGTGGGTGCAGGCGGCCGACAAGGCGGTGTAGCCCTCGGTAGTGCGGCGCAGATAGCCCACGAGCGTATCCGTCGCGAAACGTCTCACTCCGCCGACTGGGATAGCATCTACGAGCGCCACGGAGACCCACTGGCCAGCGGTGACGAGCGGGGTCCGCCATGGCGCGCTGCTCGTGCCGTCCGCGCCGCCTTCCACCTGGCGCTCGATGGCGACGCCAGCGGCGAGCCCCGCAGCGGCAGCCGCCGCTGCCGCCACCGCCCCGCGCCGGAGGAATCCGCGCCGTGAGACGTCTCTCGTCCGGCGCTCGACGGCATGCCCAGTTGGCGGCACTCCTCCCTCACCGGCGACCAATCGCGCACGCAGTCCCTCTACGAACGCGGGGCGCGGCTCGGAGGCGCCAGGCGCGGAGGAGCGCAGCAGCGCCGCCGTGGGGAGCAGCACCGCCAGATCTGACGTGTCGTCCGCGCTCGCGAGCGGCGCGCGCTCGGCGTGCAGGCGCGCCACCATGCCGTCCAGCTGTTCGGCCTCCGCGATGAGCGCGGCGAGGTCCTCGGCGTCGCGCTCGGGTGGGATCTGCCCCTGTCCCGCCGGCCCGCCTGGCCCTTCGTGCGGCGTCTCGTCGCGTGTGCTCATCGTGCGGTCCTCATGTACTCCAACGTTAGGATTGGGATTCGTGTACGTGCGTGCACCTCCGAGCGGCACTAGCCCGGCGGCGCGGCGGCGCGCTCCAACTCGGCGGCGCGACGTAGCGCCCGGAGCTGGAGGACCTTCGCGTTCGTCTCACTCAGGCCCATGCGCTCCGCCGTCTCGCGGACGGTGAAGTTCAGCAAGAAGCGATAGGTCAGGACGTCGCGGTAGCGCGTGGGCAAACGCGCCAGCAGAGCGCGGACCCGCTCCTCAAGGTCCGGCCCTCGTTGCGTCTGGAGTCCAGCGGCGGGGCCGTCCCAGCCGAAATCGAGCAGGCGGTCGAGCGACTCGACATGGGCGGCGTAGAAGGTGCGCCAGTGGTCGGTGACGGTCGTGCGCGCCACCTGGAAGATCCACGCCCGCATGCTCTCGAAGGGACGCGATCCGTCGATCCCCTGCATCGCCTTCACGAAGACCTGTGAGGTCAAGTCCTCGGCCTCCTCGCGGTTGCCGACCTTCGCGTAGATGAAGCGGTAGATGTCGCGGATCAATCTGTCGTAGAGATCCTCGATCGTGGCGCTCCCCCCGGTCTGGCGCATCGGGACGTCGCCCTGGCCGCCTGTGGCGACCCACTCGCGCGATGCCATGCTCTCCGCCCTCACGACCGGGTTCGGGCGCGCCTCAATCGTGCATAGACGCCCGCACGTCCCCCTCTATTCGGAGGTACGGAGAGAAGTTACACCTGTCGCGGGCATGTTCACACGCCGCGCCACACCTCCAGTCTACACCCCGCGAAGCCGTCGTGGGGAGCGTAACCGCGACCCGTAGAGGTGATCGAGAGGTACGTCATCCAATCCACCGGCCGGCTGGGGATGCGCGCCGCAGCGCCGGCAACGACACGAGAGGAGTGGACCGCTATGCGACGCATGCTCCCTACACTCGCCATCATCCTCGCCACGACTCTCGGCCTGGCGCTTGCCGCCTGCGGCTCCACATCCACAGGGAGCGCCGCATCATCTGGCGTCACGCCCACCACCGTGCCGACCACCCCTGTCGTCCAGACGCATAGCGTGACCGTCGACGGCAAGCCGGTGACGACGCTCGCCGACATGACCGGCAAGACATTGTATTACTTCACGCCGGATACGAGCGGCACGGTCGCCTGCACTGGGCAATGCGCCTCGTTCTGGCCGCCGCTACTGCTCCCCAGCGGCACGCCTGGCAGCTCCGCGTCACTCTCGGGCACGCTCGCCGTCGTGACCGGCGCGAACGGCCGGCAAGTGACCTATAACGGGCACCCGCTCTACACATTCTCTAAAGACAAGGATTCCGGCGACGCCTACGGTCAGGGCATCATGGGCAAGTGGTTCGCGGCCACGCCGGGCCTCGCCACGCAGGCGAATGCGTCGGGCGGGTATGGCGGGTAG
>CAYYCB010000307.1:0-3711 GCA_964469715.1 uncultured Ktedonobacterales bacterium
ACCATGCGCGACCTCAATCCGCAGGGCGGCAAGAAGAGCATCTCCTCGAAGGTGCTCGTCCCGGCCGTCGCCGAGCGGCTCAACGTCGATAGCACGACGGCACAGCGCCTCGTCGCCCGTTTCATGAAGGCCGAGCAGCAGCGCGCCGGTCGCGTATCCGACTAATTCCTATCCTAGCGCTATTCGGTGGCGCACGCGGAGCTTCCAAAGGGAAGTGGACCGCGTGCGCCACCGTTCTATTCTGGCGAGGCTCCATAGCGGGGCCGTAAAGCTGTTCAGCCCCGTTCGTGCCCTGCTGGTGTAATTCCGGTCTGGCCGTTTGGCCCTTCGTTCTTGAGATAACGGTCTTGCGTGTCACACATCTTCGTGCTATATTTCTCGCACGTACCGCTTTTGTCGCACGTTCGGCGTACGGCGCACGAGAGGGACTGTGAGGCGCATATGGCTGACACGAGGCAGGTGCGCGGGGCGCCACAGGTGCCGCTGCCTGAGGACGTGCCGGTGGAGATGCCAGAGCTGCCGCGAACGCTAACCATCACGACGCCGGAACAATTCAAGGCGTTTGGCGATCCGGCACGAGTGAAGATCCTGGGAATTATCCAGCAACGGCCGGCGACGGCCAAGCAGATCGCCGACATCCTGGGCATCGCACCGGGTACGGCGGGGCATCACCTGCGGGTTCTCGAATCCTGCGGACTGGCACAGGTGGTGGCGCGGCGTATCGTGCGCGGTATCGTGGCGAAGTATTACACGCGCACGGCGCGTATCTTCAACTTCGAATTCGGCGACGAGCCGTCCATGGCGTTCTCGCGCAACAGCGACATAGTGGCCCAGGCGCACCAGGAGATGCTCGAATCCGTCGAGGCATACGGGAAGGATGGTCTCGCGTGCAGCGGCTACCCACGCGTACGCCTCTCACCAGAGAAAGTCCTGGCCTATCAAGAGCGCCTCAGCGCGTTGATAGACGACTTCGTTGCGGAGTCGCCGGACCCGGCAGGGCAGGTTTACGGCCTAGTGGGGGCGATGTTCCTCGCGCCACCGTACCTGCAACCAACGGGACAGATGGCCGGCGGTGAGCGGGAAGGGCACGATGATGAGCGCGCCGATACAGCCTAGTCAGTCCACACTGTCCCCGGCGCGGCCCCTCTGGCGCAACCGCGACTATATGCTCCTCTGGGGCGGGCAGACGGTGTCGTCAGCCGGCACGTTCGTGTCTCAAATCGCGTTCCCGCTGCTCATCCTGGCGATTACGAAGTCGCCGCTCGTGGCGGGCGTCGCCGGCGCGCTGCGCTCCCTGCCGTACGTGGTGTTGAGCCTGCCGGTCGGCGCGCTGATAGACCGCTGGGATCGCAAGCGCGTGATGATCCTCTGCGACACAGGCCGCGCCGTCGCGCTCGGCAGCATCCCCGTCGCATTGGCGCTCGGACGGCTGAGCGTCGCGCAGATCTACGCCGTGTCGTTGGTCGAAGGGGCGCTCTTCGTCTTCTTCAACCTCGCCGAGGTAGCCTGTCTGCCGCGTGTGGTGCCCACGGAGCAGCTTCCCGCGGCGACGGCACAGAACCAGGCGACGGAAGCGACAGCGGCGCTGGTGGGACCGTCGCTCGCGGGTGTGCTCTACAGTGCCTCGCACGCGCTGCCGTTCCTAGCGGACGCCGTCTCATATGCGGTGTCGGTGGTCTCGCTGTTCTTCATCCGGGCAGAATTCCAGGGAGAGCGTTCGCGGACGCACCGGCGCCTCTGGTCTGAGATCGGCGAAGGGTTGGCCTGGCTCTGGCGCCAGCCTCTCATTCGCTACATCGCCTTCCTGACGGGCGGCTGGAATTTCGTCTCAGCGGGAGACATCCTGATCATCATCGTTCTCGCGCAGCATCTAGGTGCGACGCCGCTCGTCATCGGCTTGCTCTTCGCCATCGGCGGCATCGGCGGCATCGTGGGATCAGTGATTGCGCCACGGCTACAGCGGCGGCTGAGCTTCGCGCAGGCCATCATCGGCTCGGTGTGGATCTCGGCGCTGTTGTGGCCGCTCTACATCGTCGCGCCCAATCCGTTCGTGCTGGGCGCAATCGAGGCGGTGCGATTCACGGCGGGTCCGCTCTACAACGTCGTGCAGTTCAGCTATCGCCTGTCGCTGATTCCCGACGAGCTGCAGGGCCGCGTGAATAGCGTCTTTCGCCTGCTGGCGTTCGGCTTCCAGCCGCTCGGGCTTGCCATCACCGGCTATCTGCTCCAAACATTGGGGCCAGCGGTGACGGTAGCCGTGTTCTCGGCGGTGATGGTTGCGCTGGCGGTTTCGTGCACGCTGAACCAGCACGTCCGTGCGGCGGGACGCATCAAGCCACAGCGCGGCGAGCCGTCGAGAGCGTAGAAGACCAGCGGGCGACGGAGATTCTCCAGTGGAGATCACCGAGAAATGTCCAGAAAACTGACACTGGATGGCAGACTTGGCCCGCTATGCTGATGAGGCCAAAATACGCGTTTGGCGGGGATGCCGCCGCGGGAGGGTGCGATGGTGACGAACGGGACCGTGTCACGCGGCGCACGCGACTTCTGGCTGTTCTTCGTGGGGCAGACGGTCTCGAATCTGGGAACGTCGTTCACGCTCTTCGCGCTGCCGCTGCTAGTCTACCAGCTCACCGGCTCGGCGCTGAATCTGGCGATCACGACGGCGGCGGACATGCTGCCATACCTGCTCTTCGGGCTGGTGATCGGCGCCTGGGCGGACCGCCTGGACCGGCGGCGCATGATGATGGCGGTGGATGCGCTGCGGGCGCTGGCCGTGGCGTCCATTCCTGTGGCAGCGCTGCTGGGCCACCTGACGGTCTGGTGGATTTACGGGGTCGCCTTCCTCACCGCGACGCTGGGCATTTTCTTCACGTCGGGCGAGTTCGCGGCGATTCCCAGCCTCGTGGGCGCGGACGATCTGGTGACGGCGAACGGGCGCGTGCAGGCGAGCTACTCGGCAGCGCAGGTGGCCGGCCCAATTCTGGCAGGCGTGTTGGTGGCGCTGCTGCCGGTACCGACGTTCATGTTGATCGACGCCCTCTCCTTCGTCGTGTCGGTCACGACCCTGTGGCTCATTCGCACGAGCTTCAACCAGGCGGCAGAAGAGCGCGAGCGCAAGCACATCCTCCGCGACGTGACAGAGGGCCTGCGCTACGTGCTGCGGCATCCGGTGCTGCGTAACATCTCGGCGATGATGGCGCTGGTGAATTTTGTGGGCACGTCGGCCTACGCCCAGCTCGTGCTCTTCGGCAAGCAGCGCCTGCACGCCTCGAACACAGAGATCGCGCTCCTCTTCGCCGCCAGCAGCGCGGGTGTCGTGTTGATGGGTCTGCTGGCAGGCTCGTTCCGCAAGCGCTGGTCGTTCAGCCAGGTGGCGCTAGGCGCGCTGATGACACAAGGGCTGCTAATCGTCGCGTTCGCCTTCTCGCGATTCTACTGGCTCTCGCTCGTGCTCTGGGGCCTCTGTGGCGGCTTGGGCATCCTCTTCAACATCAATACGAGCAGCCTTCGACAGGCGATCGTGCCCAATTATCTGCTGGGACGGATCATGAGCATCGCGGGTGTGCTGGCATGGTCGGCGATTCCGCTGGGGTCTCTGCTGGGCGGCTACGTCATCGAGCGGACGCAGAACGTCGTTCTGGTCTACGCGGCGATCGGCGTGCTGACGTTCCTCATCCCGCTCTGCTTCTCGTTCACGCCGCTCGGCCA
>CAYYCB010000308.1:0-3657 GCA_964469715.1 uncultured Ktedonobacterales bacterium
CCATCCCGATTCCGCGTGAGACTATGACAGGGCAAGAGAAAAGGGCCGGCGAGCTGCCGGCCCTTCACAGATTCGCGTGAGGCGAGAAATTACGCCGAGCGCGAGACATCTTCGAGAGTGACGGGGTCGCCGCTCAAGTCCTCCACCTCGTGGATGGCGGGTGCGTGTGCGCCGAAGAGCAGCCGGTCAAGCTCGGTCCCGTCGATGGTCTCGACCTGCATGAGATGTTCGGAGATGCCGATGAGCTTGTCCTTGCGCTCGGTCAGAACCTCTTTGGCGCGAGCGTAGGCGTCGTCCACCAGGCCGTTCACCTCGCCGTCGATGCGCGACGCCAGCTCGGGGCCGATGGATTCGCCGTCCATCAACGTCTGGCCGAGCGGGCTCATGCCAAACTCCCGCACCATACGGCTGGCGATGTTCGTCGCCATCTTGATGTCCTGTGCGGCTCCGGTGGTGATGTCACCGAAGATGATCTCCTCCGCCGCGCGACCGCCCATCAGGCCGGCCAGCTTCGCCAGCAGCTCACCCTTGCGGATTAGCGCGCGGTCCTCGGCGGGCGCCGAGACAGTGATGCCGAGCGCCATCCCGCGCGAGATGGTCGAGACCTTCTGCACCGGGTCGCATCCAGGTGTGCAGCGCATCACAATGGCATGGCCCATCTCGTGATACGCGACGATGGCCTTCTCCGCCTCCGTCAACACATGACTCTTGCGCTCCGGGCCGGCCATCACCCTCAAGATGGACTCCTCCAGATCGCTCTGGTGGATGGCCTCCTGATCGCGTCGCGCCGCCAGCAGCGCGCCCTCGTTCATCAGGTTCGAGAGGTCCGCGCCCGAGAAGCCCGCCGTCTGGCGCGCTAGGCGCTCCAGGCTCACGCTGGCTGCCAGCGGCTTGCCCTGCGCGTGGACGTCCAGAATGGCGCGGCGGCCGGCGAGGTCGGGCTTCTCCAGCATCACCTGTCGGTCGAAGCGGCCAGGCCGTAGCAGCGCCGGGTCGAGCACATCCGGGCGGTTGGTGGCCGCGAGGATGATGACGTTGGTCTGCTTATCGAAGCCATCCATCTCTACGAGAAGCTGATTCAGCGTCTGCTCGCGCTCGTCGTTGCCGGTGGTAGGCATCGCCCCGCGCTGGCGGCCAACAGCGTCGATCTCGTCGATGAAGATGATGCAGGGCGAGTTCTCTTTGGCCATCTTGAAGAGGTCGCGCACGCGGCTCGCGCCTACGCCGACGAACATCTCCACGAACTCAGACCCGCTGACGCTGTAGAACGGCACCCCAGCCTCGCCGGCGACGGCGCGGGCGATGAGCGTCTTGCCCGTGCCCGGCGGCCCCACCAGCAGCACGCCCTTCGGAATGCGTGCGCCCATTTTCTCGAACTTCTCTGGATACTTCAGGAAGTAGACGATCTCCTGCAGCTCCTCTTTGGCCTCCTGGACCCCCGCAACGTCCTTGAACAGGATGGAAGGGCGCGACTCGTTGAATCGCACCGCGCGGCTGCGCCCAAACGGAGTCGCCTGGCCCGCGGCGCCACCGCTGTTGGAGCGTCGTACCATAAAGAGGATCAGCAGGGCGAGGCCCACGAGCAGAGCGACGTCGAGAAGCCCCTGCAGCCAGGAGGGCGTGCCCTCGCTCGGGCGGTCCACCGTAACCTGAACGCCCCGGTCACGCAGATAGGCCGTCAGCGGCTGGCCGTCCTCTTTGGTGGCGGCGTAGTGCTTGCCGTCTTTGGCGATGACCGTAATGGTGTTCGCGTTGAGCGTGGCCGACACCAGTTGGTGATTGTCAGCCATCTGCAAGACGGAGCTGATGGTCGTGTCGTGGACCGCCGCGCCGTTCGAGTTGCGGCCGGTGATGCCGATGATCGCGAACACCAGCGTGGCGACTAGCAGGGCCGACCCCAGCAGGATGAGCGCGCGGGCGCGCTGCCGGCGGGTCGGCGGCTTCGGAGTCTTCGGTGGAGTCCCTGTTTGCATACCTGACTGGGATCCTCTTTCAGCGACTACGCGGACACCGTGGGAAAGACGCGCATCGGCTTCTTGCCGAGGTGCTGCGGCCTGACGAGCGCCTACGCGACGACGATGGAGCGGCGGTTGAAACCGGGGGACCGCTCGTTCTGCGGCCAGGTGACCGCGCTTTGGGATTGCGCTGTGACGTGTCACGTGGCGACGCCGCAATTATATGTTGCCCCTGCGCGCGCATCCAGCGCTCGGGACCGCCAGAGCAGGCAATGCCTGAGCTAATTGTCCGTCTGACAACGCTGCGCAGGGCACTGCGCTTGTCATAAGTCTCGATGTCTAGCGGGTTCCCACCAGCCTGCCTGCGCCGCCCTCAACCACGTCGAGCATCCCCACAGTCACACAAATTGGTAGCGCTTGGGCGTGCCAAAAGTACCCCTGCCTGGGCCGCTGAAGCCGTCGCCTAGCGGCGGCCACGGTCTCCTACCGATTTCGTCTCGGTTGTTGGGGATCGTCAGGGCTTCAGCCCGCCTCGCGCCGTGCGCCGGCCCCTTCAGGGCCGCGACCACACACGAGGGCTTCGGCCCACGGCGCACCCCGCACCGGCCCCTTCAGGGCCGCGACCACACACGACAACTGCCCACCCGAAATCGGCCTAGCGACGGTCGGCAGAAGAATACGTACCCCACGAGGACTTCAGGGCTGCGAAGCCTCAAGCGCGCTCGCTCAATTGCAATCACGCTGCTGACGCCGAGGTGTCTGCTCAGTGCGTCTCGGCGGCGGATTCGGCCAGAGCGGGAGCGGAGGCGGCGCCAGCCGTCGTAGCGCCGCTGGTCGTGGCCAGCGTTTCGTGCGTCTCAGGTGGGTTGTATTGCGGCAGTCGCATCTCCGCGCGGATGCGCCGAATCCCCTGGTATACCGCAGTCTGGTCCAGACCAAGCTGTTCCGCGAGGCGCCGGTGGATGCCGACCTCTGGGACGGGCAGCAGCGGGACGTATGCCGTGCGGATGCGTTCCAGGTCTTCGGGCGTGCCGGTATAGGCCTGCAGCTCCCACCACGACGGCATCTGCATACGGCGGCGCAGATCGAGCACCGCGCGCTTCACGGCGGACTTAGGCACGCCTAGCTCGCCGGCAATCTGACTCCGAATGCCGTCATATTCGACAGGATGTGCAAGCTCAAGGTAGCGCGCCTCCACCGCCGCCCGCTGCTCCTCGCTGAGATGGACCGCCTTGGCCTGTTCTTTCTGCGGTTTGGCCTCTTTCCGGTCAGCCGCTCTCTTGCCTGTCACCTTGGGCTTGACCTGCGGAGCCGGTTTGGCCGGGTGCGTGGTCGGGGTAGCTTGAGCGCCCGACTTCGCGGGAACGGTGGCCGCCAGCGGAGCGAGCGCGCCGGAATGCTGCGCCGCGCGGACGGTGGGTGGAGTCTCTGGCGCGGGTGGCGGAGCATTGGGGTCGAGGATGTGCGCGCCAGCGCCGATGATCTTCGGCTTCGAGACGAGCACAGGCGTGGCCGCCGGGGATTTCGCCGCGCTTTCCTTCATCGCGGCTCGGGCGGCGCGCTCCTTCTGCTCGCAGTCCGCGCAGAACACCTGCTTCGCGTTCCCCGACTTGAACGTCTTGCCGCAGCGGGCGCAGCGCATCTTGACCTTGCCGCTCATACCTCGCGCTCCTCTCGGGGACGGACCTCATCGCGCCTGAAA
>CAYYCB010000309.1:0-1277 GCA_964469715.1 uncultured Ktedonobacterales bacterium
TCATACCAGTTGCGGCCAGTCTTCATCTCGACCTTGACGGGCACGCTGAGCGGGTAGGCGCCGACCATGCAGTCGCGGACAAGCTCGCTGACGGCGTCTACCTCGGGGTCAGGGACTTCAAGCACAAGTTCGTCGTGCACCTGAAGGAGCATCTTGGCGCCGAACTTGAGCTCTTCAAGTTGGCGCTGTAAGTTGGCCATGGCGATCTTGATCATGTCGGCATTGGTGCCCTGAATGGGCATGTTAATGGCCTCGCGCTCGGCCGCCTGACGCTGGACGACGGGCAGGCCGGCGAGATCCGCGAAGTAGCGGCGGCGACCGAGGAGCGTCTGTACGTAGCCCAGGGTACGCGCCTCGTGTAGCGTGCGCTCGGTGTATTCGCGCACGCTCGGGAAGGTCGCCCCGTAGTTCCTGATGAACTCGCTGGCCTCGCCGTTGCTCATGCCCGTCGTGCGGGCCAGGCCGAAGGCGGATTGGCCGTAGAGCACGGCGAAGTTGACAGTTTTGGCGAGGCGGCGCTGGTCCCTCGTCACCTCGGCAAGGGGCACCTTGAAGAGCTGGGCGGCGGTGGCGGCGTGGATGTCTTCGTCGTTCTCGAAGGCCGCGACAAGCGCGGGCTCATGCGTGATGTGCGCCAGGATGCGCAGCTCGATCTGCGAGTAGTCGGCGGTGAGCAGATAGGCGTTGGGGTCCGCGAGGAAGGCGCGCCGGATGCGCTTGCCGACCTCGGTGCGAACGGGGATGTTCTGCAGGTTGGGATTCGAGGAACTGAGGCGCCCCGTGGCGGCGGTGGTCTGACTATACGAGGTGTGGACGCGGCTATCTTCGGGATTGATGAGCTCAAGGATGCCGTCGATGTAGGTGGATTTCAGCTTGGTAAGCTGCCGATATTCGAGGATGAGGTCCACCGAGGCATGGAGGCCACGCAGACCCTCCAGCGTATCGGCGTCCACAGAATAGCCGGTCTTGGTTTTGCGGCCCTTGGGCAACTTGAGCTCGCTAAAGAGGATATCGCCAAGCTGCTTGGTCGAGCCAATGTTGAACTGGTGGCCGACCGCGGCGTAGATCTCCTGCTCTAGGGCGCGCGCCTGCTCGTCTAGCTCGCGGCCCATGCGCCGAAGGAACTCGGGGTCCACGAGGATGCCGGTGAGCTCCATACGCGCCAGGACGGGCACTAGCGGCACTTCGACGTCGCGCATCAGGCCGTCGAGGTTGCGCTCTTTGAGCATCGGCTCGATCTTGTGGAGCAGGCGCAGCGTATTCTCGGCGTCAGCGCC
>CAYYCB010000309.1:1377-3637 GCA_964469715.1 uncultured Ktedonobacterales bacterium
TTGGGGTTGGTGAGGGCTGGGCGCAACGCGTCGAGCACGCGGTCACAGGGAAGCTGGCGGCCGGGTTCCGTGCCGTCGGGAGTCGTGGTGTGGCCGACGGGGATGTAAAACGCCTCGGTGGGTCCGAGCGCGAAGGAGAGGCCGACGATCTGCGCGCGCATCTCGTCCACGGTGTCGGTTTCGAGGTCGAAGGCGAAGATAGACGCACGCTCAAGCGCGCGCGCGAGGAGGTTGAGCTTCTCTTCGCTGTCCACGACGAGGGTATCAACGCCGGTGACGGTTGTGACAGTTGCGGGACGCGGCATAGGCCGCACGACAGGCTGAAGTTCGACGCCTTCTTCCGCCTGCGACTGCAGCTCGGCTTCCGCGAAGAGGCTGAGCTGAACGTTGCCGTCTACAGCGGTCTCGTCCTCCGCGGGCTGCGCCTTGGGGGCTGGGCGCGAGGCTGTCTGGGCGGCGGCGACGGAGGCCACGGCGGCCTCGTTGCGGCGAGGCAAGCGGTCTACCAGGCTATGGAATTCAAGCTCGCGGAAGAGGGCAAGAACCCGATCGGGGTCGTAGTTGAGGGCGCGGGCGGAATCGAGGTCGAGCGTCACGGGCACCTTGTCGCGCACGATGGTTGCGAGGAACTTGCTCTCGCGCGCCTGATCGGCGTTCTCCGCGAGGAGGGTCTTGGTGCGCGCGGGCAGCTCGTCGAGATGTTCTAGGATATTTTCCAGCGTGCCGTACTGCTGGATGAGCTTGGTTGCGGTCTTCTGGCCAATGCCAGGAACGCCGGGAATATTATCGGAGGTATCGCCGACGAGGGACTTGTAGTCCACGAGGCGCATGGGCGGAGTGAAGCCGTAGCGGTCCTCCACGGCCTGGGCGTCGAAATAGTCGAAATCGCCACGGCGTGGTGAGCGGGCGAAGGTCACGCGGACCCAGTCGTCCACAAGCTGGAGAGTATCCATGTCACCAGTTGCGATGACGGTGTGGACGTGGAGGTTCTCCGCCTGGAGCGAGAGCGCGCCAAGCACGTCGTCGGCCTCGAAGCCGTCCACCTCATATATGGGCATGTTGAAGGCGGCAACCACCTCACGCACACGCGGCCACTGTGCGCGCAAGGCGTCGGTCAGCGGCGGGCGATGGGCCTTGTAGGGGGCGAATGCCTTATGTCGGAAGGTGGGTGTCGGGCGGTCGAAGGTCATCACCAGGTAGTCCGGCTTGATGACGCGCAACACGTCGAGGAGCATGCGCGTGAAGCCGAAGACCGCGTTGGTCGGCTCGCCGGCGCTGGTGCTCATGTCATCTGGGAAGGCATGGAACGAACGATGGTACAGGGCATTCCCGTCGATCAGTACGAGCAAGGGGCGCCCCTCGGTCGCCGCTTCGCGCAGCCCCACGCCGACGCCGCTGTTGCCGTTGCTGCCGCTCTCCGGCGCACTCATGTCGCACTGCTCCCACCGCCGTTCGCCGCCCCACGCCGCGTGGAGGGCGCGCATCTCATCGCCTTATATTCTCGCCCACCAGCGGCGTTTCGGCAAAGTCCGGCGACTAACTGCTGGCTATTATGACCGGCGCGTGGGCAGCCACGTTCATGTCCGCGACGGGAGGCGCTCACGGCGCCTGACTGTGCGGCGGCCGTGGTCACGGCCCAAGTGGCGCACGGCCCGCAGCATGCCGAGCGGGTTGCGGCGCACGCGGCGCAGGATGATAGGCGCGAGTGAGGAGCGGACACGCTCATAGGCGACGGGGAGCTCCTCCGCCTCGTCGGGCGGAAGTCCCCCGCCCCAGCGGTCGCGGGCGTAGAGGTCGGTCAGCGCGCCAATGGATTCCTGTTGTTCGGGGACGACGGCCGCCAGACGATTGCCGTATTCCGCGGGAGTTTGCGAGCGCCTGGCAGGAACTCCGGCCCATGTGCCCAGGCGCGAGAGGCGGCCAAACGCGCCGGCCACCGGGGAGAGGCCACGGAAGGTCAGACGCCACCAGAGTAGGAAAACCGCGACGGCGAGCAGGAGCAACGCCAGCAAGACGCCGAGGCCGACACCGGCACCCACGAGCACGGGGTTCGCCTGGGAGCCACCACTACGACTGGTGCCAGTGAGATCGGTATCCTTCGGCCCCTTTGTGGATTTGGCCCCGGGCGTTGTCGTGCCCTGCGCGGCGGTCGAGCTGGCGGAGGGTGTACCGTTGGCGTTCTCGGTTGCCCGGTTGAACGTGGCAAAGCTCTGCGTCGGCTCGAAGTTGATCCAGCCCCAGCCGGCGAAGTAGACCTGCG
>CAYYCB010000310.1:0-3636 GCA_964469715.1 uncultured Ktedonobacterales bacterium
GCGCAGGCGGAGACGGTGGCGAAGTTGGGGCCTCGCGCGCCGAGTGCCATGGATATCTGCCCCGACGACATGTCGGCAACCATCATCGTGATGGTGAATGGGCTGACCCGGTCAGCCCCGCGGTCGAAGAGTATACGAAATTGGTCCTCAAGCAACTGGAGGCCGCCGGCGCCGGAGCCGACCACCACGCCGATCTCATCCGGCTCCGCGGCAATGTCTAGCTTCGAATCCTCCACCGCCTGCCTCGCGGCAGCAAAACCAAGCTGCATAAATCGCTCGCTGCGCCGAGTTTCTTTGCGGTCGAAGTAGAGTAGTGGGTCGAAGTCTTTCACCTCGGCGGCGAAACGGACGTCATGCCGCGACGTGTCGAATCGCATGAGCGGCCCAACGCCTGATCGTCCCTCACGCAACGCCTGCCAGGCGCTCGCCGTGTCGTTGCCGACCGGCGTCACCATGCCGATGCCGGTGATCACCACGCGTCTTGCCATCTCTCTACCTCCACGCGGCTCGCGCCGTCCACGGCGTTCCGCCCCACGTCTGCTATCGTTGCTGTCCTAACGCGCGCCTTTGGACCGCGCGAATGTCCGCCATAGTGTATCGCACAGCGGCCACGCGGTACAGCCCCGCTCAGAGAAGCAGGCGGGCGGGTCTTGCGTGTCTCTGATACGATGGAGTCGCCGCAGGCCCTAGCCGGTCTGGGCAGAGCGTGAGCAGCGGAGGCGTGGCGGATGGGGGAGCAACGCATGAGGCAGAGTAGTGCGCGACGCGCCTTGGCGCTTGTCTTCATGGTCAGCGCGACGCTCACGGCATGTACGGCCCTCGCGGGTCCGACGGTTCACATTCGAGGCAAGGTCTTTGGCGACGCGCTGGCATTGAGCGCTAACGGCGAGGTGCCCTTGCGGGCACATGTCGTCTGCAACGGCGTCTCGGTCACGACGGCAAGCGACGGCAGCTACACGCTTGTGACACCGAAGGCCGCGCAGTACAACTGCGCCGCGGACGCCCTTCCCGACTACGACCAGGTCAAAGCGAACGTGTCGGGCAGCCTTGGCGACTCCATAGCGGTGAACTTCGAGGACCCGGGGCAGGAGACCTGCTCATCAGTTGGCTCGCAGGCGGATGTTGAATGCGCCTCGCTGCCGGTGCGTACAGGCACAGTTCATGGCACGGTGACCTACACCGACGGGACGCCAGCCAGCGGGGGGCGCGTGGCCTGCGCGAACACCGGAGAGGCGGCTAGCGGCCTGACGGCAAAATACTACTGGCCCGACGAGCCGACCGACGCCGCTGGGGCATACAAGGTGCAGCCGAAGCGGCCGGGCCATGTCGCGTGCGTCGCATACGCCGCCACGGGCGACGCGCAGCGGCTGGAGGCGGACGTGCAGCCGGGGAAGGACACCCAGCTCAACTTCCAGGTCTGCGACAAGCCCTGCCATCCCGTGCACTACCACGGCGGCCAGGTGATGCACGCGACCAACGCCTACCTGATCTTCTGGCTGCCCTCTGGCTCCACCTTCGAGCCGGGCGGCAGTGACGAGCGCTTTGAGGCGCTCCTAAAGCGCTACATTGCCGATGTCAACGGCTCCGGCTTGTCGAAGCTCATGACACAGTATTGGGACTATCAGGGCGCGTCGGGTGGGCCGGTGACGCTGGGCGGCGTCTGGCAAGACTCCTCGCCATATCAGCACTGTGGCGTCGGCGGGACGGGCTGCCATGCGGCGCAGGCCACGACCGCGGACCCACTGACGGACGATGACATTCAGGCAGAGATCCTGCGTGCGACGAAGGCCAATTCTAGTTGGAAGCCGAGCAACAGCAGCCTCTTCTTCGTCTTCACCGGCTACGGCGCGGAGGAATGCCAGCGCGACAGCTCATCGTGGTGCACGTTCGGCGACGACCACCACAGCTTCTGCGGCTACCACTCCTCCTTCGACGTGGTCGGATACCAGACGCCGGCTATCTACGCCTACATCCCCAGTGTGGCGAATGGGGATGGGCGCTGCAATCTGCCCACGTATGTCAGCGGGCCGAACCACGACAACATCGGCGACTCCACGCTGGACGTCGTATCGCACGAGCAGTTTGAGGCCGAGACGGATCCCGACACGATCTCCGGCTGGTTCGACGATTCCTCGTCGCTGAAGCGCGAGGGCGAGGTTGGCGACAAGTGCGAGAGCTCCTTCGGCGGCCTGGGGCCGGACAACGGCAACGTCACCCTCAACGGGGACCGCTACCTGCTGCAGAAGGAATGGAGCAACGCCGCCAACGGCTGCTCGATGGGGTAGCACGCAGTGACGGGGCAGGCATCATCGAGGCAACGGGCGGGCAGCGTTAGTTCTTGGTCGCGGCCCTATTGTCCCGGCGCGCGGCAATTCAAGCCAGTTGTGCCCAGACCATTCATACGGCGTCGCCCTACGGTGGTAGAATGCCCTTCCGCCCAGTACCGACTAACTGTCGGCCAAGAGGTCGTCAAACCAGGAGGACGCCGTACGCCTCTATCTGCGGGGTCTGTCACGCTTGGAGATGCGGTATGAGTGAGGCCAATGAAGCTCTGGCGCAAGCGCATCGGCATGCACTTCAAGGCGATTTTGTGTCGGCCTATCGCATCTATGAAACGCTGATACCTTCGGGTGGTGCGGCAGCCTACATGGAGTTCGGCAAGGCCAAGTTTCTGGAGCACAGCGGGGAGTCCCTGGAAGCGGCGGCCGCGCTGTTCCTCCGGGCGTGCGAGCTAGATGAGTCCGCTACCGATGCCCGCCTCTGGCTCGCCGATCTGTGTTCGATTGGCTATGGCGAAGGCTACAGCACGGCGGCGGACCTCTACCGAGAGGTCACCCGTATGGATGCGACGATAAGCGACGCCTACATCGGCCTCGGGCTGCTGCGGGGAGCACCCGGCGACCCTGTGTCCCATGACGAGGCGATTGCCGCCTTCCAGCGGGCAGCAGAGGTGGCCCCCGAACGCCTGGATGCCCGGATCGACCTCGCCAACGCCTTGATACGGTCCGGCAGAGTGTCCGAGGCGCAAGAGGCGCTGGAGGAGGCGGAGCGCCTCGCCGAACGCGCAGGCGAAGTGGGACGATTGTCGGCGCTGCGCGTTGCCGATGAGCGGCTTGCCCATGGGCAAGCCGTGGACAGCTTCGTCTTCTTCAACGACTCACCGCGGTACGCTTGGCTCGTGCCTGACGAGTGAGCGTTGCGTCGCCCTCCCCCGTTGACGAAGGCCTCATCCGTTGACCCGCAGGGACAGTTGCGGCCAGCACACGGCCAACGACCCGCCTGTAAGCCAGATTAGAGGTTGCCGCGCAGGTAGCGTGACCACAGGTCGGAGGCGATGGAGCCGGCGTCCTCCTCGACGCCGAAACGCGCGAAGTGGCGGCAGACGCGCTCCACGTCGCGAGCGAGGAGGGGATAGACGTCCCCGCCGTGGCGCGGGTCCACCGCCTGGGCAAAGTCGATGATCGCCACCTCGCCCCGGTGATACAGGATGTTGTAGGCCGAGAGGTCGCCGTGGATGCGGTCGCAGGCAAGGAAGAGCTCGACGTTGCGCAGGATGCGGTCGCAAAGCTCCCGCGCCTCGTCACGAGAAAGCGCCACCTCACGCAGCAGCGGCGCGGCGCCCTCCTCCGCCCCGAC
>CAYYCB010000311.1:0-3606 GCA_964469715.1 uncultured Ktedonobacterales bacterium
CTATGCCAACACAAACGGGCGCACCCACCTCATCACTCCGCGTGCCCGCTTGATGAGTTCCTGCGCCGTCTCGCCGCCTACCTCGTCGTCCGCCTCGTCCAGTGTCTTCCCCTCAAGGAAGCGCTCAGGATAGTAGGCGTTCAGCACGTCCAGGTCAGCTAGCACGTCTCCCGGCGCGTCCACTTGCTCGCCGAGCGCTCGCAGGTTGTGGTCGTAGGATGCCGGACTGTCGTGGCGCAACACATAGATCGCTTGGAGCATCTTCTCCGACGCCTGATTGCAGATGTCGGCGCAATTGTAGAAGTTGCCTGCCGCCGCGGCCAGTCCCGCGCTCGACAGATCTTGCACCGCCTCCGCGTAGCGCCCCAACGCCTCGTCCAGGCTCATTGCCCACCTCTTTGTATCCAAAGGGCCGCAGCCCACGAACATTCCATTACATAGAATACCCCCTCTCCATGCCAGAGAGGGGGTATGTCCTAATCCGCCCTGATGTCAGGATCTGTTCTAAGTCGGCGGCCTATCGTGGCTTATGCCAGCTCCGCCGCCAGGGTCGCGCGCAGCTCTGCGATGGGAATCCGGCGCTGCTGCATGCTGTCGCGCTCGCGCACCGTCACCTGCTGGTCTTCCAGGCTCTGGAAGTCCACCGTCACGCAGTAGGGTGTGCCGATCTCGTCCTGGCGTCGATAGCGCTTGCCGATGTTGCCGCCGGTGTCGTCGTATTGCGTCAGGCCGAGCGGGCGCACCGCGTCGTGGACCTGATGCGTCAATTCGACCAGCGGCTCCTTCTTCGAGAGCGGCATTACCGCCACTTTCACCGGCGCCAGCTTCTTATGGAGCCGCAGCACGATGCGCGTCTCGCCGTTCTCAAGCTGCTCCTCGTCGTAGGCGTCCAGGAGGAAGGCCAGCGATGCGCGGTCCGCGCCGGCCGACGTCTCGATGATGTAGGGGATGTACTTCTTCTTCTCGACGTCGTCGTAGTAGCTCAGATCCTTGCCGCTGAATTCGGTGTGGCGGCGCAGGTCCCAGTCGGTCCGGTCGTGGACGCCCTCCATCTCCTTCCAGCCGAAGGGGAACTGGTAGTAGATATCCACGGCGGCGCGAGCATAGTGCGCCAGCTCGTCTTTTTCATGTTCGTGCCACTGAAGATGCTCGGTCTTCATGCCGAGGCTCTGGTACCACTGCCAGCGCTGCTCGCGCCAGTAGGCGAACCACTTGTCCTCCTCGGCGGGGTCGATGAAGAACTGCATCTCCATCTGCTCGAACTCGCGCATGCGGTAGATGAAGTTTCCGGGGCTGATCTCGTTGCGGAACGCCTTGCCGATCTGCGCGATGCCGAAGGGCAGGCGCTTGCGCATGCTCGTCTGGACGTTCTCGAAGTTGACGTAGATGCCCTGAGCCGTCTCCGGGCGCAGGTAGATGAGCGCGGCATCCTCAGCCACTGGCCCCATGTACGTCCGAAACATCAGATTGAACTGGCGCGGCTCGGTCAGCGTGCCCTTCTGCCCGCAGTTGGGGCAGACATCGGGCGCGCCGCTCATCTCCTCCACCTGATCCGCACGGAAGCGCCCCTTGCAGTTGAGGCAGTCCACCATGGGATCAGTGAAGACGTCCTCATGGCCAGAGGCCTGCCAGATGCGCCGCGCCATCAGGATGCCGGCGTCCAGCCCGACCACGTCGTCACGCATTCGCGTCATGGCGTCCCACCAGGCGCGCTTGACGTTGTTCTTGAACTCGACGCCGAGAGGGCCGTAATCGAAGACGGCGTTGAGACCGCCGTAGATCTCGCTGCTCGGGAAGATGTAGCCCCGCCGCTTGCATAGCGAGACGACGTCCGCCATTCGGTCGGGCTCGCGGCCCGCGCGCTTCTCCATCTCAGAGCCCCTCTCGCTCTCAATCCTATGACACGGCGCACACCGTGGTCCGCGTATATCGCCGCGCGCCCACGGCAGCGCCGGCATCTTGCCGGCCACCATCCGGCTATGACGCGCAAAGAAACGGAGGCCGAGGAGTTGCTCCCCGCCTCCGTGACGTATCGTCGCTGGCGCCACACACCGGCTGGTGTCGCATGTGGAGGCATTCTATGACCTGCGGGCAGGGGTGTCAATTTGTGGCCGGCCGGCCACCTGACGGGGGTTGGACCTTCGGGCCACCGGGCGGCGCCTTCGCCGCGTTACCTGGCGCATGCTGCTATAATGGGCCTGGTGCTCGGCGGCAAGAGCCTGCGCAGCCGTCTGAGCCGTCGCGGCGCGGAAGTTGCCGTGTGGGGGTAGCGGATGCTGAACGACAACGAAGAGTACGGGTGCACTGGGCGCTCCGCTCGAACCGCCACGGTGAGCAGACCTATCACACCTAACGAGACCGACCAAATAGAGATGCACGAGGCGGCCACAGGCGCGCCTCACATTGCGGTGTCCGCGGAGGCCACGGCCCAGCGCCGCCCAATGGTGTTTGCGACGATTGCGGCGCTCGTCGTCGCGCTCGTCATCGTGACCTTTACCGTCGTGGGGGGCGCGCCAGGGCGCACTGAGGGGCGTGCCGGCCCGACTGTCGCGCCGACCGCCACGTCCGCCACCGCCACGGCGACCGCGATGCCCACCCCCACAGCGATGCCTGGCTTCCAGGTGTACCTGGATCGCGGGCAGGATATTCTGCTGCAATACCCGGTCGGCTGGACCGCGACACCCACCCATCCAGGGATACAGTTCCAGAACGACCCGAAGAATGCGAGCTTCGAGGCCGAGATCGGATTGCCCGACCCCGAGGCGCTTGGCAACCGGGGGAGCGATGCCGCCGATGCCGGCGCGTGGGTTGACTACGAGCTCAACAGCCTGACGACTTTCTATGGCGAACAATTCCAGCGAGAGGTTGGGCCGACTCCCGCCGTCACCTTCGGTGGCGCCCAGTGGCAGACGGGCATCGGCTATATCGGCGACGGCCAGGCGCGCGTGCGGGTGAAGGTCTACGCCACCGTGCATAACGGCCGTCCCGTCATCCTCAACCTGCTCGCGGCTGATTCCGCCTTCAGTTTCGCCGAGGAAGATTACTTCGGGCCGATGCTTCGTTCCTTCACGTTCCTGACGCCCCAGACGCCGCGGACCTGAGGAAGTAGTCGCCGCATGCGCATCCCTTCTTCCGGCATAGCCGGCGCGCGGCCCTCCGCGCCCGCATCCACGGTGTCGCATGTCGTGGCAGCGCCCGCGGTTGATCTCGTGCTCGCGCCCGCCGACGCGCTGCGCTGGCTGCGTGTCCTCGTCTTCACTGGAGGCGTTAGCTCGCTGGCGCTTGAGATGTGCGCGCCACGTCTGCTCGGCCCATTCGTAGGCACTGATCTCTTCGTCTGGGCCAATATCATTGGATTTTTCCTCGCCTACCTTACCGTCGGCTACTTCCTCGGCGGCCGTGTGGCAGATCGCCGTCCCTCGGCGCGCGTACTCTGCGGCCTCACGGCAGTCGCGGCGCTCGCCACTGGCCTGATCCCGTTCGTGAGTGAGCCGATCCTTCATCTCTGCACGCGCGGCCTGAATGACCGCAACGGCAGCGTGTTCTACAGTTCGATGGTCGCCGTCATCCTGCTCTTCGCCGTGCCGGTGACGCTGCTCGGCTTCG
>CAYYCB010000312.1:0-3593 GCA_964469715.1 uncultured Ktedonobacterales bacterium
TCACCACCTGGCCCACCGCGTAGCGGCTCTCCACCGTCGTCCACGGGTCGACCTCGGCGCGCTTGATGGACAGGGCGATCTTCTTCTTCTCCTTGTCCACCGAGAGCACCTGCACCTCGACCTCCTGGCCCACGCGCAGCACCTCGCTTGGGTGATTCACGCGGCTCCAGGCGAGCTGGCTGATGTGCACGAGGCCGTCGGCGCCGCCCAGGTCCACGAACGCGCCGAAGTTCGAGAGGTTCGACACGACGCCCTTGCGGACCTCGCCCACCGTCAGCTCGTTGAGCAGCTCCTCGCGCCGCTTCGCGCGCCACTCCTGCACGGCCAGCCGCTCAGAGAGGATCAAGCGATTGCGATTGCGATTGATCTCAATGATCTTGAGCTGCAGCCGCCGGCCGACCATGGTCTGCAGCTTGTTCTGCGTCTCCGTGCTGTCGGCGGTGTCTTCCCGCTTCAGATTGAGGATCTGGCTGATGGGCACGAAGCCGCGGATGCCTTCGAGGTTGACGATCAGGCCGCCCTTGTTGAAGTCGATCACCTCGGCCTCAAGCAGATCGCCGCGCTCGTACTGCTCCTGGGCGATGCGCCACTGCCGCTCAAGGCGCGCGCGCTTGATGGAGACAATCGCGTGGCCCTCGGGCGTCTCGGGCTGCATGATGTACACGAGGACGTCGGTACCCACTTGCAGTTCGGAGAGGGAGCCGTAGCCGGAAGTGGGCAGTTCCTTGGTCGAGAGCACGCCCTCGCTCTTGAGGCCGATGTCCACCAGGATCTCTTCGGGGTCGATCCGGACAATCTGGCCTTCAACAACGTCGCCGCGCTTGATCGTCCTGACCTGGGCGTCCTGCTCTTCTAGGAGGCGCGCCATCTCACTCATGTCAGGCCTGTCGTCGTCACTCAGGCTCGCCGTGTCGTAGCCCGTGGCAGGACCGAAACCGTTGCGCCCCTGCTGCGCGGTGATGTCATCGTTGTCTACACTCATCGTGTGTCCTACGTGCGGCGCCGTGGACCCGCCAGGCCGTGTCCGGCATGCGGGTGGAGAAATGCGCCGCCTCCCCTTTCGTAGAAGATTGTTCTGTCCCGACTGGGACAACCACGGGCAAAATGCGGGCCCGCGGTAGTTGTGCGCTCCCCAGGAGCGCTCCGCCGCGCCGGAGATGTGGCCGGCGTGCCGCGCGTACGCCGAGCGCCGGGTGACGCCGCCCTCACGTCCACCCGAAGATTGCGCTCATACGTCGTCGCGTGCGTTGTCGAGGCCTGCGGTGAGGCGCTTGCCGCCATCAATGGAGACGAACGCCACCCCGGCCTGGTTGCTCTGCTTTCGTGGAGTCCCGCCGGATGGGCGCCTCGCCGCGTGCGGCATGGCGAGATACGCCCGGACGCGCACCGATGGACGAGCGCGACCCAATAGCGGGGCATCGACGAGCGCGAGCACGTAAACGCGCCGGAAAGCGGGGGAATGGCCGGCGGGCCGACAAGAGGCGCGCTAGGTCGGAGGAGGCCCCATCTACCCGACTAGGCAGATGTGCCGCGTGTCTGGTATACTGCTCGCGGTAGACAAACAGTGCTGCGTACGAGCGTCCGACGCTACGAAAACCCCTTGGCGCGCCCATTGAGACGCCGACGTGCCGAAGGGCGGTCGTTCCCCGCTCTCGGCTGCCAGTCGGATTCCCAAATGCGCGTCCTATACGAGCCGCGTTGCATGCCCCCACTTCAGCGGGTAGTATACCATTAGGGCTAGTACCCCGCAAGCATAGGCACGCCCGTTTTGGGGCTGTTCGCGCCTATCTGACAGAATTGTCAGCAACTGATCGGACTGGATGGAGAGCCCAAGTATGAGTTGGAGCGCGCGGTCTGCGCGCGAGGTGCTAGTGCGCGATGCCCCGGCGCTCGTCTCATACCTGCGAGAGACCCTCCCCACGTTGGAGTACGTAGATCCCGACCTTGGCGCGCTCCGCGTACGCGAGGCCGCTGTCCTCGTACCGATCTTCGGCCATGGCGGCGCGCCTCACCTGCTCTTCACCGTGCGCTCAGCCGATCTCTCCAGCCACCGCGGCGAGATCGCCTTCCCCGGCGGCTCGCGCGACCCAGACGACCGCTCCGCCGAGCATACCGCCCTGCGCGAGACGGAGGAGGAGTTGGGGGTCTCGCGCGAGCGTGTCGAGATTCTCGGCCCCCTGCCCCGCGTAACGGCTGGTGGCAGCGGATTCCTCATCACGCCCTTCGTCGGCTGGCTGGGAGAAGGACGGCCTCAACTCACCCCCAACCCTGGCGAGGTTGCCGAGGTCTTTGATGCGCCGCTTTCCGCGCTGGACGACCCCGCTATTCACCATACCGAGCTCTGGCAGCGCCTCGGCCAAACTCACACCATCCACTTCTACGACTTCGGCCCCTACCGCATCTGGGGCGCCACCGGCCGCATGCTCTTCTCCCTGCTGGCGCTGCTCCCGCCTTCGTGACCGGCATCCCTCACTCCCGCTCCACACCCGCCAGCGTCGGCCCCCGTAATCGCTCCGCCAGTCCTGTATTGCGCGACGCCACGGCGTCGTTCTCCACGGCCCGCCGCATGGCGCGCGGATCGCCCACGACTACGCAGAGCCTCCTGGCGCGCGTGAGTGCCGTATAAAGCAGGTTGCGCTGCAAGAGCAGGTAGTGCTGCATGACGAGCGGGATCACCACGCACGGATACTCGCTCCCCTGTGCGCGGTGGATGGAGCAGGCATAGGCCAGCGTCAGCTCGTCCAGCTCATGCGGCTCGTAGGCGACGGGCAGCGCATCGAGATCATCCGAGAAGACGACGCGCACGACATTCGTCCCTCGCTCGATGTCTACGATTCGCCCGATGTCGCCGTTGAAGACGCCGCCCGCGCCCTTGTCGTAGTCGTTGCGCACCTGCATCACCTTGTCGCCGGTCCTGAGTGTGTGCTCACCGAAGGCCACCGACGCCGCCGGATCGGGATTGAGCCGTGCTTGCAGGGCCTGGTTCAGCGCGATAACGCCTGCCGGGCCGCGATACATCGGCGCGAGCACCTGAATGTCGCGCACCGGGTCGAAGCCATACGTGGCTGGCAGCCGCCGCCCCACGAGATCAGCGACGAGCCGCTGCGCTGCCGCAGGCTCCTCCGCCCGCAAAAAATAGAAGTCGCTCCCGGCAATCGGCTTGAGCTGCGGCATGACGCCCGCCCGGATACCGTGCGCCGTGACCACGATCACGCTCTCACGCGCCTGCCGGAAGAGCTCAGTCAACCGCACCACCGGCGCCGCCTCGCTGCGCAGGATATCCGCCAACACGCTGCCCGGCCCGACAGACGGGAGTTGATCCGCATCACCTACCAATAGCAGATGCGCCTCAGGATGGACGGCGCGCACCAGCCGGTACGCCAGCAAGATGTCGAGCATCGAGACTTCATCCACGACGATGAACCGTTGCGGCAGCGGCCGGTGCTCGTCATAGCCAAACTCATTCGTGCTCGGAATAAACTCTAGGAGCCGGTGCAGTGTGCTCGCCGGTCGCCCGGTCGCCTCCGCCATGCGCTTCGCCGCCCGCCCGGTTGGGGCCGCAAGCGTATAGGTGGCGCCCGTCCGGTCGAGCA
>CAYYCB010000313.1:0-3580 GCA_964469715.1 uncultured Ktedonobacterales bacterium
GACCGCGCCCGCGTCGCCATCTCCACCTGCCGTGCCGTCTGCTCCACCTTCTGCGCCGCTTCTGGCCCCCACCCTTCCGGCGTGAGCGCCGCCACCTCGTCACGGAGCTGGTAACAGGGCGCGATCAGGTTGTAGTCGGCTAGCAGCAGCTCCGAGAGCAGCGTCTGCTCCCGCCGGAAGTGCTCCCAGACACGATCCTGCGTCGGGGCGGGCATGCTGCGAATAGCGACCTCCAGGTCCGAGAGGCGCTGCGTGAGCCGCGCCATCTCGGTCAGGTCGGCCAGCCGTTCAGCGGGCGGCGAGGGCTGCTCGCGCGTCGGCGGCGGGACAAACCGGCGGGAGTAGGCGGTGCGCAGCGCGCGCAGCGCGTTGGCCCCCTCGCCGAGCGCTCCCGCCGCCTGTGTCCGCACCAGCAGGTCGTCCGCCCGCGTCCGGTTCTTGTCCTCATAGAGGTTGTAGCCGTAGCCGGTCAGCAGCAGGTTGAGCTGGTGCCGGATCGCGTCAGCCACGGGTACGCGCCCCCTGCGCCGCGGTAGAGGTTGGCATGGCGGCAAGCGTGGCGTCGGGCGACGGAGTGGCAGTGGCCGTCGGAGCAATCGAAGGCGCGGGGATCGTCGGCATCGCTCCGCCCATCTGGAACGCCTCGCCCACTGCCATGTTCGGCGCCGAGACGACGCCGTGCTGCGCCATGATCATCGCCGTGTAGTAGCGCACCGCGTCCAATTCCGAGAGGCCGAAGGCCTTGAGCGAGATCAGCTCACGCATGCGCTGGTCGCCGGGGAAGACCAACACCTTCACCAGATCCAGCGTCACGCCGTAGCCGGCGAGGAACTCTTGCAGGTGTTCATGGACGATCTGGGTCAGCTCGTGGATCTTCTCGTTGACCTGCTCCAGCGGCGTCACCTGAACGACCTGATTGATGGCCTGCTCCACCACTGGCCCCGCGTAGTTGTTGAGGTCGTCGGTGGTGAGCGCGTGGCCCTGATACGGCATGTGTTGGACGAGCTTGAAGGCGTCGTCCTTCGTCTCGACGTGGATATAGTAATCGCAGGTATAGTTCATCAGCGCCAGCTCGCGCGAGAGCGCCGACCCCTGGGCGCGGATGACCAACTTGGCGCGGTTGACGTAGAGCGCTTCATACTGCCAGGGGCTCTGGCCGCCATAGAAGGCCTGTTGCAGCGAGCCGAGGATTAGCCGCTGAGGCGTCTCCACCTGATACTGGCCGGTCTCATAGACGTTGAGGATGGCGCCGCGCGACTTGAGGACGCAGAAATGGTTGCTCTCGACGGTCAGCAGCGACCCGTTCATGATGTCGTTGTTGGGGTAGTGCCAGAGGAGGATGGTAGGACCCATCACCTCCTGCCCGTCCGGCATCAGCGTCGAGATGACGTTCCGAATGCCCGCCATTGGTCCGCCCATCCTTTCTCCCTGCTTTCATCTGACTGTTGAGGACGACACACGCGGGGACGACACGCGGCGCGAGGGGATGCCCAATTAGGCGCACGGACAGCGTCGGCGGTCAAGTGAGCAGTGGCGTGGAGAACGAGGAAACCGCGGGGCGCACAGCGCGCGGGCCGCCGGCGAGCGTCAGGATTGGCCGGGCGCTGGGGCGAGCGGGCGCCGCGGTATCGCGTAGATGCCTGAGGCGTCGACGGCTGCCTCGATTACGTCGGGCTGTGCCTGCGACTGCGCCTGCAGCCGGTCCACCTCGAAGCGGCGGAACTTGCCGGCGTACCAGCGTACGGCCGCGACGTACTCCGCATGGCTCCACGTCAGCGGCGAGACCGAGAGCGGCTCGTTGGTGTAGGGGTGGATCTGCTCGGCCAGCACGCCGCTCGGCAAGGCGCGCTGGCGCACCCACTCCAGCAGCGGGATCGCCTCGCGCAGCTCGTCCACGTTCCGCGCGCAGGCGATCTTGTACTCCGCGAGCCAGCAGGCGCAGATGAACCAGGGATTGCCCGGAACATCGGCCACGTCGTGGCTAATTTGGTGGTAATAGTCGTTCTCGTAGCGCGCCACGCCGCCGACCGCGGTCTTGACGCTCAGCCGTGCTTCGATGGCCTCCATGGTGTGCCGGATCTCCGGGCTGTCGGCCGGGAACATGCCGAATTGGTACAGACCGCAGATCGAGCTGTCGAGCGTCGTGTCGGGCTCGATCGTGCCGTCGCGGTGGACCGTGATGCGGCGGACGAAGCGCCCGTCGTGCCAGAGGTATTTGCGTGCGGCCTCCTTGATCTCGTCGGCGGCGGCGCTGTAGCGGCAGGCGAGATTCGGCTCGCCGAATGCGGCGACGAACTTCGCGGCGGCGCGCAGCCCACCGTAGACGGCGGCGACGGTGTAGGCGTGGATTCCTCGCCGCTCCTCCCAGAGATCCCAGGACGAGGCGGGCAGCTTCGTGTGCGGCTCGCGGAAGCGCTCCATGAAGTCCGCCGCGGCCTTGATGAGGGGACGATAGAGCGGGCTGATGAACTCGACTTCGTGGAACTTATCGTAATACTCCCAGAGGCTGTAGACGACAAGAGCCGTCTCGTCCTCTTGGATGGGCAGCTCCGGCTGCCCCTGCTGGTTCAGCCATGGCTGCCAGCTACTACCGAGCGCGCCGGACGGCGTGTATTTGTGGAGGAGGTAGCCCTCGTCGGTGATGACGCGAGCGCAGAACTGGAAGAAGGCGCGGGTGATCTCGCTGTAGCCGGCGTGACTGAGCGCGTTGGCCACCAGCGCGCCGTCGCGCGGCCACATGTAGGCGTAGGAGTCGCGGCTGAAGGTCCAGACGTCGTGGTCGGTGGCGGCGACGATGGCGCCGTCGTGATCGATCTGCGTGCGCAAGATGAGGAGACTGCGCTTGTAGAGGTCCACCAGCGGCTTCGGCAGATTGCCCAGAAACACCGGCACCTGGTTGATCCAGAGGTCCCAATAGCTGCGGGTGCGGTCGATGAAGCTCTGGGGGCCGCGCTCGACCACCAGCCGGTTAAGCTCGCGGACTGCCGGGAACGACGGGCCGACGGCCAGCCAATGGTAGCAGAGGACCGATCCTTCCCGCGGGAGGGCTCCGAGGTGGAAGCCCGCGCAGCTATCCACCGCGCCCTGCGCGATGGGGTTGCCGCCCAGCTCGCCGTCCTCCGCGTCGCGCCAGGTGCCTTCATGGCCGTGGACGCCCTTGTAGCCCGTGGCCCAATAGGAGATGCCCACGTCGGCCTGGCGCGTCTCGCTTGGCCCGCCCGCGCTGGCACCGCCGACCAGCCCGTTCACGAGAATGTATGACTGGTCCTTGTAGGCGACGAGGGCGTTGAGCTCCGGCCGGTAGCAGACGGTGTTCGCCCCTTCCCGTTCCCTGATGTACCAGTCGTGGTGGAAGAAGAGGCGCACCTCGCGCAGGTGGTCGGCGTGGTTCGTGACCTCCATGCGACGGATGAGGATGTCGCGGCCGACGTCGACGGCGTCGGTGCAGAGGAGGGTGAGGCCGAGCTCCGCATGCTCCAGGCGCACCTGCGTGACGAGCGTGTCGGGCTCATAGAGCAGCTCGCGCCGCCAGCCTTCGGCGTCGAGCCAACTGAAGACACCGTCCACCCAGATGCCGGCG
>CAYYCB010000314.1:0-3579 GCA_964469715.1 uncultured Ktedonobacterales bacterium
AGGTAGTGGTCGGCGCGTTTCTCATAACGGGTCGCCACCCGACGATACTGTTTGATACTGATTACGTCTGGGTTGTTGGTCTATCTCAAGGGCTGTGGCCGACCGCGCACCCTGCGCCGGCAGTTTCACTGCCGCGACGGCAAACCACAACACCCCAACCCAAATCGATTTGAGCCGGTTGATGCCTCGCTCGGCACGGTTGCGCTGGCGATAGAGCGCACGGTCGAAGCGGGCGCCCCGGTCCACAGGCCGTGGCCGGGACGGCCCGTCGAGGGCGTTGGGGCGGCAGCAGCGGCTCCAACCGCGCCCATTGCTCGTCCGTCAGTTCGTGTCGGCGTACCATCCCTTCACCCTAGCACACCTTTGCCAACACGCCCTAACACCTACAAGCCCAGAAGGCGACCCCGCCTTCCCTCATAGGGAAGGGTCCGTGGGGCAGCGGATGCTTGTATGGTGACGTAGGAGCGGGCGGCGCGATGGGGTAGGGAAGCGGATTAGCCTCGGGAACCGACGTCGTAGGTGGTGAGGGTGGGAGCGGACGAGAAGAACTGGCTGATCTTGGCGACCTGCTCGCGATAGGTGCCGCTGGCGTCGTAGGCCTGGCCGTCGGCGGCGGAGTCCCAGAACGTGATCGAGAGACTATTCCCGTTGGCCCGGTCGGTCAGCAGGTAGGCGCCAATGTTCCCCTTCGCGGCCTTGATGGCCGGAAGGATGTTTTCGTCGTAGATGCGCGTGGCCTCGTCGATCTTGTCGAGTTGGATCGAGACGGAGGTGATACGAGCGATCATGACGCGGCTCCTTTGCCAAATGCCGAGAGGAGGTGGGCGCGCCGTTTGCGCCACATGGGCCTCGCGGCAATAGCAAGTGTACGTCATTCGGATGAGCGGTGCGCGAGGAACTCTGTCCCGTGGCCCTCACGGTGAAAGGGGAGGGAGGCGTCTGGCCGTTTGGACGTGTCTGCAAACTCGTCGTCATGAACCAGGCACGACAGCTCGGCGCCCGGCGCTCAAAACTTGTGACGGGATATGACGGGAAATGACAGGCTTTGAGGGTGCGCCCCGCGCCATAGCCATCGGTATGCGTGCTACACTCCCAACACACAAAATCGAAAGCCGTCCGAGGGCACTTCCGCCCAGGCGCCAAGCGTCTTCGCAAGGGATACGAAAAATGTCATCGCAACACGTGAAAACGGCCACAATCGGCCATCACAAACACGCGGTCCAACTCCCTCCGCCTTGTAGCTATGGATCACGGCATGACAGTGCGATCGCCATCGCCATGCGAAAAATCTCCGTGCTGCGTGAAATCCGGCCACAATCGGCCACCGACACGCGCGCACCGCGCGACACAAAAATATCTCCATGCCGCGAAATCCGGCCACAATCGGCCACACAATCACCTACCACGAGCGACGCAGAGCCGCCTGTCCTGCGGACGCGAATGCTCGGAACGAGGCGCAACGAAAATGCGCCGCACATCGCGAAATCCGGCCACGAACGGCCACACATTGACTCGCCCACCGTAGCCGTCAATCGCCCTCCCCAGCCGTTTGCCGCTTCGTGATACCCTGAGGCGTGCCCCGGCGGTGAGCGCCCGATCTATAGCGCACTCCACCATCCCCTCCCGTCATCGACAACCTCCATGTACCTCTCTGGTGAATTCAAGGAGCTTCCGGCCATGAGCGACGTTCAGACCTATCACAACTACATCAACGGCGAGTGGGTCCCCGCGGCGGACGGCCGCACCGGCGAAAATCACGACCCCGCCAACGGCGAGCTCATCGGCCACTTCCCCCGCTCCGCCCAGGCCGATGTGGACCGCGCCGTCGCCGCGGCCACAGCCGCCTTCGATAGCTGGCGCCGCACCCCCGCTCCCAAGCGCGGTGAGATACTTTACCGCGTCGGCCGCCTGCTCGAAGAGCACAAGGAGCAGATGGCCCGCGACCTCACCCGCGAGATGGGCAAGGTGCTGGTCGAGGCCCGCGGCGACGTGCAAGAGGCCATCGACATGGCCTACTACATGGCCGGCGAGGGTCGCCGCCTCTTCGGCGCCATCGTCCCCTCCGAGCTGCCCAACAAGGCCGCCTACGGCGTGCGCGAGCCTATCGGCGTCGTCGCCTGCATCACCCCCTGGAACTTCCCCGTCGCCATCCCCTCGTGGAAGACCATGGCCGCCCTCATCGCCGGCAACACCGTCGTCCTCAAGCCCGCCAGCGACACCCCCCTCTGCGCCGTCAACTACGTCCGCGTCTTCGAGGAAGCCGGGCTTCCGCCGGGCGTCCTCAACCTCGTCATGGGCTCTGGCTCCGAGGTCGGCACCCCCCTCACACAGCATCCCGACGTCGCCGCCGTCTCCTTCACCGGCTCAAACGACGTCGGCCGCGAAGTCAACGTCGAGGCCGCACGTTCCTTCAAACGCGTCACCCTTGAGCTCGGCGGAAAGAACGCCATGATCGTCCTCGACGATGCCGACCTCGACCTCGCCGTAGACGGCATCGTCTGGTCCGCCTTCGGCACCACCGGTCAGCGCTGCACCGCATGCAGCCGCCTCATCGTCCAGAAGGGCGTCCGTCCCCAGCTCGAAGAACGCCTGCTCGAACGCATCTCGCGCCTGCGCCTGGGCCACGGCCTCGCCGAGACCACCGACGTCGGCCCGCTAATCAACATCTCCCAGCGCGACCGCGTCCACTCCTTCATGGCCGTCGCCCGCGACGAAGGCGTCCGCATCCTCACCGGCGGCGAGCCGGCCCACGAGGGCGAGCTAGCCAACGGCGCCTTCTACCGTCCGACGCTCTTCGGCGGCGTCACCCCCGACATGCGTGTTGCCCAGGAGGAGATCTTCGGCCCGGTCCTCTCCATGATCGAGGTCGGCGGCCTGGATGAAGCCATCGCCGTCAACAACGGCACCAAGTACGGCCTCTCCAGCTCCATCTTCACCCGCGACATCAACGCCGCCAACGTCGCCATGCGCGAGCTAGCCTCGGGCATCGTCTACGTCAACGCCGGCACCATCGGCGCTGAGATCCAGCTCCCCTTCGGCGGCACCAAAGGCACGGGCAACGGCCACCGCGAGGCCGGCCTCGGCGCCCTAGAGTTCTTCACCGAATGGAAAGCCATCTACGTCGACTACTCCGGCAAGCTCCAGCGCGCCCAGATCGACGCCTAACCCTCTCCCAACGAGCCTATCCCCGTAGCAAACCAAGGTGGGGCGGACATCCTGCCCCACCGCCCCCTCCAGGGGCGTTCACGCCCCACTCCAATCTTGGGCGTTCACGCCCAAGCCACCGTGCCCGGCCCGTGAACGGGCCGGACCTCCACCGTCTCCCGTTCACAGGCCGGATTCCCCATCCCAAACTGGCATCAAGGTTGCTGAATACTACTCGAAGACGCCGTCTCGATCACACGTCGAGCGGCAGGCAGCGGCCCGCGAGCCAACCGCCACATCCCGTTGAGGCAGGACCGAGCCCGGTCCCCATTGCAACCGTACCCAATCGCATGCCCGGGCACGGCACCTGCCTTCTTTGCTGCCCGGGCACGGCACCTGCCTTCTTTGCTGCCCGGCCCTCGTCTCCCTCCCCAT
>CAYYCB010000315.1:0-3570 GCA_964469715.1 uncultured Ktedonobacterales bacterium
ACGGCGACAGCCGGGCCGACGGGCGGCAGGTGCTCGGTCGGCTCGTCGGTCATGTCGCGCTCCTCCCCTGCCGCTCCACACGATTCCTGTCGCCGCTCGGCGGCCATTCCAGTATACGGACGAGGTCAACCGCGCCGCGGCCTATCCTAAGGGCGAGTGATCGCACGCCCGATTGCGGCATGTGATCCGTTGAACGAGAGGCAACGTATCAGGGGAGTGTCGCGACAAACATGATGCAACTGTAATGCAACCAAGGCCACCAAGGAGTTCGTCCACAAGTCCACCGGAGGCTCGCCATGTTTCGCTTGCCGCGTCACCTCAAGTTCCTCTCGCTTGCGCTGGTCGTGGGTGTCTTCGTGTTCACGGCGCTGGCCGCCGTCGCGCCTGCCAGCGCCGAAGCTCACGCCCGCTCCTCCGCCAAGGCCTACGTGCGGGTGCTTCACGCCTCGCCCGACGCACCGGCCGTGAACATCGTCGTGAACGGCACCACCGCCGTCAGCTGGCTGAAGTTCGGCCACATCACCGGCTACCTCAAGCTGCAGGCCGGCACGCCGTATGACGTCAAGATCGTCCCGGCCGCCAAGCCGAGCGCCACCGTCCTCGAGCTGCGCGGCGTCAAGTTCGCTGCGGGCTATCAGACCGTCGCCGCCATCGGCCTGCTGAATCCGGGCAAGACGGGCAACGGCTTCACCGTCAAGGTCTTCGCGGATAACAACCGCAACGCCGACGACCAGGCACGCATCCGGGTTGTGCACCTCTCACCCAACGCCCCGGCCGTGGACGTCTACGCCGCGCGCAACTTCGGCCGCTTCGCCAAGGCGGTCTCCGGCGCGACCTATCCCAACGCTACCGGCTATCTGACCGTGCCCGAGGGCTTCTATCGCTTCGCGATCGCCGCCAGCCCCTCCAGCTCGGCCGCCAGCGCGGTGTACAAGACGTCCCCGCGGTTCCTCCGCGAGGATAGCACCTACACCGCCTGGGCCATCGGCTTACTCGGCAAGAATTTCACCGTGCTGCTGACGCGGGATGCCGGTTCCACCGGCCACGACGACTAGCGACGGCACGAACAACCGCGCGACCGAATCTCAGACGCATCTGGGCCGTGTTCTCACTTCCTTTGGAGGTAGGCACGGCCTTGCGGCGTTCCGGCGGCGAAACGGCATAAAACGTGCGAGTCTGATTGCCCGCGTGCAGTGTGACGGCACAGTCCTATAGATGCTCGACTGAAGGAGGAGGAACATGGCATCCACGAACATGAGCGGCGCCAGTGATACAGATCTGACGAACAACCTCACGCAGCCGAACGCGGGCGCGCTCCCGCCTGACGCGACAACGGGCGACCTCGGCGAACCAGTGGACGTCGTCGAGGTGGTCGAGATCGACAGCTACGAGCCAACCCCCGCGGGCTACGGCGCGAACATGGGCGACGCGACCGGCCTGGCCAATCGGCCTGGGTTCCAATGGTGGATGGTCCCGGCAGTGGCCGTCCCGGTGGCTGCGGGCGCGACGGCGGCGGTGGTGTTGCTGCGGCGGCGGCAGAAACCGGCGCCTGTGGCGGCCTATAGCAAGCTCGCCAAACAGAGCCGAGACTGGATGGACGCGGTGCGCGGGAGCCAGGCGACGACGTCTGCCAGCAGGGCGCTGTCGCAGGGCGTCGAGACTGTGCGCGGCGCGGCGAAGAACCTGCCGGATACGGCGTCGGGCTGGCGCGACAGCGCGGGTGACCTCCTCGGCACGGTGGCGACCTTGGCCGCGGCCAAACAGGCCTCCGAGGGTGCCAAGGGGCTGCTCGATTCGGTGACGGGCTTCTGGAACACAAATGCGCCGAGGGCCAAGCAGGCCGTCAAGGAGCAAGGCCGCAACACGTCCGCCAAGGCCGCTGTCGCACGCACCGGCGTCCTTGACTTGTTCAGCGGCGGCAAGGCGCAGGATACGGCTTCTTCCGTCAGGGCCAGGGTCAGTAAGGTCACTAGCAAGGCCGCGGACCGCGCCGACAAGCTGACAAGCGCGGCGAAGCCAGTGGCCGCGGCGGCGGCGATGAAGGCCGCCAAGGCGGCGACACAGACGAACCGCGCGACGAAGCGTGCCGGCAAGCGCGCCACCAACGCCGCGAAGCGCACCCGCGCCTTCACGTTCGGCATGCTCGTCGCGGCCACCGTCACCTACTGGCGGGCCTGGCAGCAGCGCTTGCAGGAGAAGGAGACGCGCGAGACGGCCGGCGGCCGGATGGTCAAGGCGTAGTCAGCGCGGACGCTCGCACGATGGGGACCTGGGGCTAGAGCTCTGGGTCCCCATTTTCGTTGGGCTGGCCCGTGCGGGCGGTGGGTGATCGCCCCGCAGCGGGCGCCCGGCCGTGCGCCCCGACGATGCCTGGGCACGGGCAGTGGCGGACAGCCCCACCGGGTGCCCGCCCTATGGGGCACGGGCGCTAGAGTAGCAGCTCGGCCATGACCTGAAGGACCTCGGGCTGCATCGTGCCGATGACGAGGGTGGTGGCGCGGGACTTCTTCCAGGGGTCGAGCATTTCGGCGATGCGCTCGCGAGGGCCACAGAGGGCGACCTCGTCCACCAGGGCGTCGGGGACGGCGGCGATGGCGGCTTTCTTCTTGCCGTCGAGGTAGAGGTCCTGAATCTGGTGGGCGGCGTCTTCGTAGCCATAGCGACAGGCGAGATCGTTGTAGAAGTTCTTGCCGCGAGCGCCCATGCCGCCGATATAGAGGGCGAGCATCGGCTTGACCATATCGCGGCACAACTGGACGTCGTCGCCGAGCACGACGGTGACGGTGGGCGCGATGTCGAACGGCTCGGCGGCCTGACGCCGGGCGAGGCCGGCATCGAGCGGGCCGAGGAAGAGGCTCTCGCGGGTGGGGGCGTAGAAGATGGGGAGCCAGCCGTCGGCGATCTCGCCGCAGAGCTCGACGTTCTTCGGGCCGAGGGCGGCAAGGTAGATGGGGATGCGCGGGCGCAGCGGGTGGATCATCAGCTTGAGCGGCTTGCCGAGGCCGGTGCCGCCCTGGATGGGGATTTGATACTCCTCGCCCTGGTGATTGAGCGGGTCTTTTCGCGACCAGATGGCACGCACGATCTCGACGTATTCGCGCGTGCGCTGGAGGGGCTTGCCGTAAGGGACTCCGTGCCAGCCTTCGACCACCTGCGGTCCCGAGACGCCCAGGCCGAGCAGGACACGGCCATTGCTGAGGAGATCAAGGGTGGCGGCGGTCATTGCGGTGTTGGCGGGAGTACGGGCGGGCATCTGGAGGATGCCTGTGCCGAGCTTGATGCGGGAGGTGTGGGAGCCGACCCAGGCCAGGGGAGTAACGCCGTCGGAGCCGTAGGCCTCGGCGGTCCAGATGGAGTCGAAGCCCAGGCGCTCGGCCTCCGTGACGATGGGGATGGCGTCGACGGCGCTGCCAGCCCAATAGCCGAGATTGAGTCCGAGGCGCATAGGGAGGCTCCTTTGGTGGGTGGGCGCGGCAGATTGTGGGAGCAGATCGCGGGATGGGCGGGCGCAAGGCCGTGCGCCCCTACGAATGCGGGTTGGTCTCTGGCGGGACGTATTCGTACTCGCTG
>CAYYCB010000316.1:0-3557 GCA_964469715.1 uncultured Ktedonobacterales bacterium
GTGAGGCCGACGGTCTTGTTGAACTCGTCGGCGACGCGCACGGCGTCCTGCCCGGTCATCGCGTCCACCACCAGCAGGGCCTCCTGCGGGTGGGTGCGCTCGCGGATGGTGGCGACTTCGCGCATGAGGTCGTCATCGATGTGCAGGCGGCCGGCGGTGTCGAGAATGAGGATGGTGAGCGCCTGCTCGCGCGCCCACTTGACGGCGCGCGAGGTGATGTCCACCGGCTTGTTGCCGGGCGGCTCGCTGTAGACGGGAATATCGAGCTGGCGGCCGAGCTGTTGGAGCTGGGTCACGGCGGCGGGCCGCTGCATGTCGGCGGCGACCATGCCTGGCTTCTGGCCGTTCTTGCGGAAGTAGTTGGCGAGCTTGGCGGCGTGGGTGGTCTTGCCGGAGCCTTGCAGTCCGACGAGCATGAGTATGGTCGGCGGGGCGCCGGCGAATTGGATTTTGCCGGCGTTGGTGTCATCGCCGCCGAGCATTTTGACCAGCTCATCGTGGACGATGCCGATGACCTGCTGGGCCGGCGAGAGGCTTTCGAGCACCTCGGCGCCTACGGCGCGCTCCTGAACGGTCTTGACGAACTGCTTGACGAGCCGGAAGTTGACGTCGGCCTCAAGGAGGGCCTGGCGCACCTCACGCATGGCCTCTTCGACGTCTTTCTCCGTCACCTTGCCCTTGCCACGCAGCCGGTCGAAGACGGTGTCGAGTCGTTGGGTGAGGCTTTCGAACATATGATGTGTCTCCTCATGGGGAGGGATGAGTGGAGAGAATGCGGGTCCAGAAGGCGGGCGCTCGCTAGAACAATGGTGAAGCTGGCGGAGCAGGGTAAGGAAAGGATGGGCGTCTCTGACCGCGCGCCAATCGGAGCGCCCTGCTACAGACCAATACGGTCAGTATACCATTCGGGGTGCGCGGAGACGGGACGCGCGATGGGACTCCCAACAGGTGGTGAGCCGCGACGCGCGGCATGCATCCTGCGCGCGCAGATCGCGTCCGCCCGAATGAGCGGACGACTAGCAGATAGAAGGAGAGTAGGCACATGATGATAGACGATGGTTTGGGCGAGACGTTGGACCCGGTGCGACAGGATGTGGACGAGAAGACGCAGCCGGTTCCGCCGATGGAAGAACTGGAGAGGGATGCGGCTCCCCAGCCTGACGAGCGCGAGGGCATCAACACGGGGTATCCGCCGGTGCGCCAGGATGGGTGGGATCAGGTGACCGAGGCACGCGAGGAGACTGACCGGCGCGAAGCGCAGGACGGCCGCGCGTAGCGGCGGGAGGCCGTCCTCACCGGCCCTGCGAGAAACGCGGCGGATCGTCGAAGGCGCCGGAATCCATTCGGCGCTCTGGTGGGGCGGCCTCTCCGGCCGGCTCGCCTTCGTCGGTGAGCCGGCTCGCCGCGTAGTCCACCGCTTCGAGGAGCGTCTCCAGTGTGAAGGGCTTGAGGACGACGCGCACGGCGGCTGGATCGTACCCGGCGTCAACCAGCGAGCGTACGACACCGAAGCGCTCTGCCAGCAGCACGACTGGGTGGCGCGGGCTATCGGCGGGGAGCAGGCGCAGGTAGCGTAGCAGTTGGATTCCGTCGAAGATGGGCAGGGCGTCGTCTAGCAGGGCAACCGCTGGCCGCGAGCAGCTCACGAGGGCATTGAGCGCCCGCCGCCCGTCGTCCACCCCCGCGACGGTGTATCCTTCGCGCTGCAAGGCGTCGCGCAGGGCCGCGCGCAACTCGCCATCGGCCGTTGCCACCAGCACCAGTGACATGTTCGCCTCCCCCGCGCCGTCGTAGCGCTTGGAGCGGAGAGCGTCCGTTGGGGAGAGTGTAGACCCTGAGGCACGGCGACGCAAGAGGTTTAGCGTACCCAGGGCGTCGAATGGCATGTGCATGCGATATGCGAGGACATTAGCGGGCGAAATACATGCGGTCGGCGGAGACCTGGACGATGCTCATCTCGGGGTAGCGCAGGGCGCTCAACACGCCTCCATAGACGCAGCCGGTGTCGAGATCGAGCGTGCGGTTCTGCCAGCGCACGGCGCGGACCGGATTGTGGCCGTAGACGATGTAGGGGGCGGAGTCGAGGCTGATGCGCTGCTCGCGCAGGGCGCCCCAGTCGCGGCGCTGAGGCTTTCCCCTGGCGTTAGTGCCCTCGACTTCGCCGAAGAGGCAGTACGCGCGGACCTCGTCGTCCCAGCGGCCGATCATGTCGTCTCGGATGGCGCCGTGCGTCACAACGAGCTGGCCAGAGTCGAGGAGCAGGTAGCCGGGCGTGCTCTCGAAGTGCTTGATGAGACGGGCGCGCAGCGTTTCGCGCTCGGCTTCGGAGAGGGCGAGGATCTCGCTCACCGTCAGCGCCAGCCCGTATGACATGCGGACATGGTCGTTGTGGAGCCAGCGCAGGAGCTTAAGGTCGTGGTTGCCGAGGACAGAGAGCGCGGTCCCGCTTTCGCGCATGGCGAGGACCGCGAGCAACACGTCGAGGTTTTTCGGCCCGCGGTCCACGAGGTCGCCGACGAAGACGAGCCGCCGGCCGTCGGGGTGACGAAAGCCGACGTCGCCGTGGTGGGCGTAGCCGAGGCGCGATAGCAGACGCGTGAGCTCGTCGTAGCAGCCGTGGACGTCGCCGATGAGATCGAACGGGGGCGTGTCATCGTCTGGGACGATGCCGAGGTCGCGGATCACATCCCTGTGTTGGCCCGTTGCCGCGATGGAGCCGCTTGACGTGAGTGCGGCACCCGGCGCGGTTGGGTGGTGGCCTTCCTTCATTATATAGCCGAGCTAACCCTCTCTACCCTTTACAGTTACCTAGCGAGCGTCATTGCCATTTCTGCCGCATTTTCGTGCTCGTGTCCCATCTCATCCGCATTTAACGCATTTGACGACGCGAGGCGCGGCAAATCGGCAATCACCGCTAGCTCATTGTCACACTTTGGCGACGATGTTGTCAAACCAGTTAGGCCGGGAAGGGGGCTGATTGCCGGGCGGTTGGTCTGACGGGACGAGCGCGTGTTTCCGCAAATGACGCGGATCGCCGTAAGTGTAGTACGGCGAGACGTCTTCTTGTGGGAGCGCGACAATGGGGCGAGCCGTGGCGGAGGTGGGCGGCCAGGATGCGAATGCGAGAGGGCCGCGACGGCGGAACGAGCGCGAGGTGCAGGCCGAGTGGGCGTCGGGGCGGTACCGCGGCGCGACGCTGACGACTGGGGCGGGTGAGTCGTTCACCGTGGTCTATGAGGGGAGGCGCGGAGGGCCGGTGGGGCCGGACTTCCGTGACGCGGTGTTCGCCACGGACGGTGGGTCGGTTTGTGGCGATGTGGAGATCCATCTCGACGCGCGAGGCTGGGCGGCACACGGCCATGCACGCGACCCCCGGTACGACGGGGTAGTCGTCCATCTGGTGGTCACGCCTTCACCGATGGGGGCGACGCCGCTGGCGTCGGGCCGGTTCGCTCCCATCGCGACGCTGGTCCCGGCGCCGCGCCTGGGCGTAGGGTCACAGGCGCAATGGCCCTGTACCGGATTGGCGGCGCGGATGCCTGTCGAGGCGGTGCGGG
>CAYYCB010000317.1:0-3555 GCA_964469715.1 uncultured Ktedonobacterales bacterium
GCAGGATTCGGCGGAACCGCACGTTTCCCCATCTCCCACGACCCACCCGAATCCTCACTCACACGTGCTCAATTACGCGCGGAGTCGCCCTCACCCTCCGGGTGTAGCTCGGAGAGGTAGAGCACATGGCGCTTGCGGCTCACGGCGTGCTCCACCACACAGAGCGGCTCTTTCCGGTCGCCCACACCGGGCGGCAACACGCGTAGGACACGCCCCCGCTGCTCCCCATTGACTCGCGTCGTACCCAGGCGAAAGCGCACCCGTTGGCCCTCGCGCATCGGCTCCATCATCCTCGTCGTCCTCCCTGGCTCCATGCTGACCGTGTGTGGTGTCGCCGCGGTGCGATCATGGCGTCGCCGCAGCCTCATGCTGGCGGCCAGAACAGTATACCGGAGAACAGCGCCAATTTCATCTGTCAGGCAGCGTATCATCGTGTATTGAGTGCCGCACGGCATGGTGTGCTCTGGATAGGCACATGCGAAGGCGCCCGGTAGAGTGACCGGGCGCCTTCGGCAATCAGTGCTGGTGGCCGCTTAGTGAAAACCGGCGGTCTTGATCTCGGTGCCCTCGTGTGTCGCGCGCACCAACGTATCCACAAGGTCTACAAGGTCGTCGATGTCGAACGGCTTGGCGAGAAATGGAATCACCTCATCGCCGACGCGGGTATATTGCGCCTGAGGCATGGCGCGCAGCACGTACTGGTCCAGCCGCCGGGCGGCGGTGTCGCCCTCGATCGCGGTGGCCAGCGCCGGGCGTACGCTGCTCATCATAACCACAGGGATCGCGCTCGTCACAGGGCTCGCGCGCATGCGGCGCACGAACTCGGCGCCGTCCACCTCGGGCATCATCAGGTCGGTCAGGACGAGGGAGGGCCGCTCGCGGCGCGCGATGGCCAGCGCGGTGCGACCGTTACGGGCGACCAGGGGGCGATAGCCTGCCGACTCAAGCACGTCGCCTATCAGCTCGGCGATGCTCGACTCGTCTTCAACGATCAGGACCGACGGTGTCTCATCCAACCCGAGTCGCCGTTCGAGGTGCGCTTCCGCCTCGGTGGAAGGGTGCCGGAAGAGGCCTCGCGCATCCTCGCGGCCGACGGTTTGGGTCGCCGGGGGATGGAGCGTCCAGGTCCGGGTGTCGGCGGTCGGTTGTAATCGAATCGTAGACATAAGAGGACTTCGCATTCCATTGCCATCCGGGCAGTCGCGCGGAGTGCTGTCGCGGGCGGCTTTCGTGGGCGTCTTGCATCGATTCTCGTAATTTGGCACAGACTGTGCCAACGTGTAGCGCCAGGCGTCTGGCGGATGGAGAAGCCCGTTGGTTAGGGCACTCCCGCTGCTGAGTCGGGGATGGATCGGGGAGTGGAAGAAACGGATGCGGGCTACGGCCAGGGCTTAGGCAGCGCGCCGCTCGCGAACTGCGGGACATAGCCCTCGACGTGGGCCACGTAATCGGGGTTCGGGATGCAGTTGCACTTGTAGATCGCACCCTGCCCCGCGTTGTAGGCGCTGAGCACGATGTCGACTACGGGGGTGTCGCCCGTCGTCGGCGTGTATGGGCAGCTCCAATAATCCTTCGTCGTGGAGGGCAGGTCGGGGTAGAGCGCGCTCGTCGCGAACTGGGTGGCGCAGAATCCCTTGGGGTTCGCCGTGCCGTCCGCCTTCGTGAGATCGGGATACGCGAGCCCCGCCTGCCAGTAGTAGTAGGCGCTGCTCCCGTTGGCGTAACCGGTGCCGTCACCTGTGGAGTTTGGGGGCCACGGACGGCCACCATACCCCGCGCCATACCAGTAGTAGCAGGTGAGGTAGCGCAGGATTTTCGCGCCGAGATAGGCGTTGTCTTGCAGGACATGGATGTCATACGACGTATCGCCCAGGCCGCAGGTCTGATACGAGATATTGTGGTTGAAGTAGTCGGCCAGGTAATACTGGATCTGCATGAGGCCGACGCCGCCGTCGCAGGACGTGACGTCTTCGTGCCACTTACTCTCCTGCCAGGCGACGGAGTAGAGCAGATTGTTGGGGATGCTGTACTTCGTCGCGGCGGTGTCGAGCGCGGCGCGGATTTGGTCCTGCGTCGGGTTATTGCCGGCGTAGTACGGGCAGGTCTGACATCCTGATCCCCCGGTCGTCGCGGTCGCGGTGGGGGAGGCAGTGGAGGTCGGCGTGGATGTGGCGGTCGCGGTCACAGTCGAGGTATTGGTCCCCGTGGCAACCGCCGTCGCGGTGGGCACGGGCGTCGGCGTGCAGTAGACAGTCGGCGTCGGCGTTGGCGGCGGGGGTGGCGGTGTCGGCGGCGGAGGTGGCAGCGGGTGCGAGATGATGATGGGCTTGCTGGGAGCGTGCGTCGCCGTCGGGCTGGGCGCGGGGGTTGCCGTATTCATGGCCGTGGACGTGCCGATCACGGTGCTGGTTGCCCTGACGACACGCGGCGCGGTGGTCGTGCCGCCGGGATGTGCCAGCGCCGCGACGAGCGCGCTGGTCAGCGCGAAGAGGCAGAGCGCCGAGGCCAACACGACGGTCCACGTGCGGCGCTGGCGTGGCGATGCGGCCCGCCAATTCTCCGCGAAGCGGGAGAGCAGTCCGCGTATGGATTCCATCGGCAACCGTCCCCACCGGCCCACAACCACGTCCTCTCGCGCCACGACGGACGCCAGGGGAAAGAGTAACGTCAGCGTGCGGGCTGTGCAACCGGGCCGGGAGGGATGGGCTACGAGCGGTAGCCGCGCCATTCAGAAAGGCGGTCGGCGCTGGCAGGTTGGGACGGCGCGCCAATCCTTGACAGAGCGATGCGCGGCGAGTATAAATAACATAGTGGTTATAAAAGGAGTTGGTTATCGATGTCGGTAGACCAGCTTAGCGCTGTCTTTGGTGCGCTCGCCGATCCCACCCGGCGCGCGATTCTCGCGCGGCTGGCCGATGGTGACGCGAACGTCGCGGAGTTGGCCGCGCCCTTCAAGGTGTCGCAGCCGGCCATCTCACGGCACCTCAAAGTGCTTGAGCAGGCGGGGCTCATCTCGCGCCGCCGCCGGGCGACCGCCCGCCTCAGCCACCTTGAGGCGAAGCCGCTCCGCGAGGCGACCGTCTGGCTGGCCGGCTACCGCGACTATTGGGAGGAGAGCTACGGCCGGCTCGACGCGCTGCTCGTGGAATTGCAGAACAAACGCCCCGATTGATCACAGCAAGACCATCCAGAGAAAGAGAGCGTCATATGACAGATACGCAGATCATCGCGGAACCCGGCATGCCGCAGATTCTCATCATCCGTGAATTCGACGCGCCGCGGGATCTCGTCTACCGCGCCTACACCGAGCCGGAGCTTCTAACGCAGTGGCTTGGGCCGCGCCGGCTGACCCTGAGCATTGACCACTATGACGTCCGCGACGGCGGCTCGTGGCGGTTCACTCATCGGGATAGCGACGGCAACGAATTCGCGTTCCACGGCGTCTTCCACGGTACGCCGTCGCCGCAGGGCATGGTCCGAACCTTCGAGTTTGAGGGCGTGCCGGGCCATGTCTCCATGGAAACCCTCACCTTCGAGGAACGTGGCGGCAAGACC
>CAYYCB010000318.1:0-2386 GCA_964469715.1 uncultured Ktedonobacterales bacterium
ATGCAGCTCCTTGCCGATCAGACCGAGGCGATGCCCTACGTCGGCGGCGTGCTGCTCGACACCTTCCAGGCTCGCATTGACGAGCTGCGCCGCTTCGGCGAGAACGCCGACGCCCTGCAACGCCAGCACGACGACGACGCGCAACAGCTCGCCTCCGCGAAATCGCTCGCCGACTATCTCACCGTCGGTCAGGTCATCAATCGCCAGATGGCCGCCTCCACAGACGTCTACTGGCGCGGACGTGCGCGCTACGACATGGCGGCGCTGCGAACAGCCATCGGCGAGGCCGCCGCACGGAGCCCGCTGCTCGTCTACGAGTATCAGAGTGGCGAGGGCGTCGGCATCCCTGAATCCGATCTGGCCGCCGCCTCATCGGCGGACGATTTTCAGCGGGCGGATGGTGAGATTCGCGGCATGCTGACGAGCATCCGCGCCCTGCAGGACAACCTCCGCGAAATGCAGGGGACGAATGCGCCCGGTCCCGGCGACGTCCATCATGCCGACATCACGCTCATGAAGACCTATGGCGTCTTCGACCAGCGTGTCGTGGTCGTATCGCTCCGCGAGCAGACCGCCCGCGTCTACCAGAACGGCAAGCTGATCTATTGGTCATACGTGACGACGGGCAGGCCAGAGAGGCCTTCGCCACCGGGCCTGCACTTCGTCATGCAGAAGGTTACCCACACCGAATTCTTCTCCGGCGACCCGCCCGGCTCGCCGTTCTGGTTCGCGCCGACGCCGATCAATTACGGCCTGCTCTACGCCGAAGGTGGCTACTTCCTCCATGACGCCTGGTGGCGCGTCAAGTTCGGCCCCGGCTCCAATCTGCCGCACTACGACCCCCTGGCCTTCGACGGCGGCTCGCACGGCTGCGTCAACTTCCCCGAGGCCAACATGGCCTGGCTCTACGACTTCATGCAGTATGGCGACCCCGTTATCCTGTATTAGCGCAACCTCTCACCACCCCTCTCCCACACGCGCCGCCTCAAGCCAGCCGTCTCCACGGTGATAGTACGCCAGGATCGCGCCCTCACGGATACCGCGCCGCCGCACATGCAGCGCCGGCACACCCAGCCGCGCCAGCGCCGCCAGCAGCACCGTCGCGCCGGCCGCCAGCAGCCGTGCGCGCGCCTCCTCGATCTGATAACGCGACACCACCTCCGCCGCCGGAAGCTGCTCAAGTAGCCCGATGAGCTCGCCCAGGCGCTCCACCGAGAGGATGCGCACGAAGTCCACTCGTTCTTGACCGGCCGCGCCAGCGAGTCCGCCGTCGAGCACACGCGCCGCCAGCGCCGCCAGCGTCGTGGCCGTCCCCCCGGCCGCCAACGCCTCCTCCACCGGCAGCGGAACGTCCAGTGGCGCGAGCGTCTCCTCGACCTCGCGCCTCACCGCCGCAAGCTCCTCGGGTCGCGGCGGATCGGACGGAGCAAGGCGGTCGTGCAGTGCGCCGGAGCCGAGCGGAAGCGACACGCGCCAGGCCAGCCGTGTCCCCTCACCCACCACCACCTCCAGGCTCCCGCCGCCCAGATCCAGCGCCGCCCGTCGCTTGCCTCCGTCGCCCAGTCCGCTTGTCAGGCCCCAGTAGGTCAGCGCCGCCTCCTCGTCGCCCGTCACAAGCGCAAACTCCACTCCCGTCTCCGCACGAACGCGCTCCAACAGTTCCCGGCCATTGCCCGCCGCTCGCACGCCCTCCGTCGCGATACCCAGGATACGCGCGGCGCCATGCGCCCGTGCCACCTCCGCCTGCGCGCGCACGACCTCGACGGCTCGCGCCATCCGCTCCACGCCGATGCTCCCCGTCTTCCCCACGTCAGCGCCCAGCCTCACAAGCTCCAGCTCGTCGGCCAGATAGTTCAGGTCGGCGCCTCCTTCGGTCGGCCGCGCCACCGTCAGGTGAATCGTATTGCTGCCGGCGTCAATGGCGGCCAGTGGCGAGCCGTTCATGGAGACTCCTCTCATCAGGCCTAGCGCATGTGGGCGGATCCACTCGCGCGCTCGTGCATCGGCGTGCCTGTGCACTATCCCATAACGCAGCCCCGCTCACCGGCGCCAGTTGCCCGATGCGTCCGGCCCGCTCACCCAGTCCACGCGGGGTACATGACAACACTGTCAGACGGCGAACCCACTCGACTTCATCCACAACCGCTGGCATGACGATTCCGTCAGAACTGGATGGGCTACGTTCATACGATGTCCAGCGCACAGTGCTAGACTTGACCTCGGGACGTGTCCTGCCAGGACGCCTGGTTAGGATACGCGGCGGTGAAAAGCCGAGCATGCCGGATCCGGTGCGGACGACGTGGCAGTGGGGAGTTCGAGGCGTCCGGGATGCTCGCGTTTGGGGTGGTGGTGAAGCGGCGGCGCGCGTCAATGCGGCTGTGCGGTG
>CAYYCB010000318.1:2486-3544 GCA_964469715.1 uncultured Ktedonobacterales bacterium
CGTAGCGGGACGTAGCGCGAAGATCGCGTGGATCGGCTCATCGGCGTAGCGTGAGCGCCGCCCTACCGTACAAGCAGCCGGCTTGACGTGCATACGTCTCGCGAGATACGCTGCGTATGAGAGATGTGGCGCGGCGTGCGCGTGATGAAGATGCGACAGCGCGAGAGGATGTAGCCTTTGCTCGACGGGACGACCGAGACGGAGCGCATCGAGCCGGCGACACTGCCGGCGGTCGAGGCGCAGCCCACGGGAAGCGGTGCTCCACGGGAAGGGATCGTGGTCGCCATCGCCCACGGCTACTCGGAAGTCTGGTCCAGCGGCCAAACATACCTCTGCGTACTCCGCGGCAAGCTCATGAAGCGCCGCCCCGCTCCAGAGGCACGCCGCCAACCGGCATTGCAATCGCGCGGCCCGACACCCCGCGCCAGCACGCGCGAGCGCCCCAGAGCTGAGCCTTCACCCGCGCCAGGCGACGCTCCGAGCGCGCCCACCAAAGTCGCCGCTGGTGATCGCGTGATCTTCCGTCCCCTCGGCGGCGGCCAGGGCGTCATCGAGCAGATTCTCCCACGGCGCACGGTGCTCTCTCGCCAGCGCAGCGAGGCCGAGACCGAGCACGTCATGCTCGCCAATCTCGACGCCGCCGTCCTCGTCTTCGCCGTCCGCGAGCCCGCGCCACACTTCGGCATGCTCGACCGCTACCTCGCTCTCTGCGAACATGCCGGGGTGGACGTCACCATCTGCCTCAACAAGATGGACCTCGGCATGCCCGAGGAAGTGGCCTGTGCCGGCGACCTCTATTCCAGCTTCGGCTACACGGTCATCCACACCAGCGCCGCCACGAGCGCGGGAATCGAATCGCTTCAGCGGCGCCTGGCCGGCCGCATCTCTCTGCTCACTGGCCCCTCCGGCGTCGGCAAGTCCTCGCTCATCAACGTCATCCTGCCCGACGCCGCGCTCCGCACCTCCGAGATCAGCGACGCCACCGGCAAAGGCCGCCACACCACCACAGGCGTACGCCTGCTGCCGCTCGCCGACGGTGCCTGGCTGGCAGACTCCGC
>CAYYCB010000319.1:0-3539 GCA_964469715.1 uncultured Ktedonobacterales bacterium
GCACCAAGATCACCGCCCCCGGCGTCACCAGCTACGCCGGCAGCTCGCGCACCACACCTCCGTCGTTCGACGCCCCCGCCGCCGACCAGCAAATCGCCATTGCCTCCATCTTCGCAGACTACTATGACGCGCATGGCGGACAGGCACTGCTCGGCACGCCCATCACCGCTGCCTATCCCGCGCAAGTCGGACAGGTACAGTTTTTTATCTATGGCGCACTCGTGCTGCCGAGCGCCGGGGCCGGGCATATTGCCGGGCAGGCGACCACGACGCCGAAGGTCCACCCACTAGACGTCGTGCCGGAGCTGCTCACCTCGGGTAGCCTGGCCTCAATTGGCGGCGACGGCAGCACACTCAGCTACGCGGACCTGCGCGCGGCCACCGCGCCCGCCCGCATGGTCGCGCGGCCCACCACGACCGCCAACACGAGCGGCACGTTCATCGCCGAGGGATTGCGCGGCAAGACGACCGTCGGTCACCTCATCCCCGCGGCCATCTGGTCCTACCTCACTCAGCCGGGTGTCTCGCCCGACGGCTGGGCCGCGGACGCGGGCATGCCCCTAACCGAAGCGCTGCCAGCGGTGGTGACGCGCTCCGGCTCACCCCATCACCTGCTCGTGCAGGCGTTCGCCAACAGCGTGCTCGCGCTCGACCTGGATGCCGCCGGGCAGGATGGCCGGCCGGCCGTTGCCCCAGTGACGGCTGGCATAGACTATCTACGCACCCTCGCGCCGCCTCCCGCCGCGCTGGGCACAGGTACGCCCGCCTGGGCCACGGCGGATATGGCGCTGATGGATCGGCCGGGCGGCAGTGCGACCGTCCACATTGGGGCGGGTTTCCCGCTGAAGGTTACGGAGGCGGCGTGGGTAGACGGCACGCTCTGGTACCACGTCAGTTGGGACGCCCCCAAGCGCTCCGGCGACGGCTGGCTCTCCGCCACGTCGGTCGCATTCCAGACGCCCTCCAGCGCGACCGCGACCGCCTCGTTCGACGTCCTCTCGCCCGACCTGGCGACGTATCTCGCCGCGCAGGGTGACAACGCCGGCGCCGTGGTCTACGACGAGACCCGTGGCCGCTACTACACCTACAACCCGAACGGCGCGTTCACCATGGCAAGCTCGGCAAAAGTGCCCATCATGGTCACCTTCCTCAACTGGACCGAGAGCCAGAACCGCGAGCCGAACAGCGACGAGATGTATTTGCTCACGACCATGATCGAGAACTCGAACAACGATTCCGCGCAGGCACTCTACGAAGAAATGGGCTACGACGACCCCATCGCGGGTTACCTCAGCAGCATCGGCATCCACGACTGGACGCCCAACACCAACGGCTGGGGCTGGAGCACTCTTTCGCCGCTCTCAGTAGTCAAGATTCTGACGCTGCTGCACGACGGCAAGATCCTCACGGTTCAAGATCGCCAGCTCGCGCTCAATCTCATGGGCAACGTCGAGTCGGACCAGCAAATCGGCGTGGGCGACACGGCGCCGCAAGGGGCGACCGTGCAGATGAAGGACGGCTGGGTGCCGGGAGCGGACGGCCTCTGGGTGATGAACTCCTCCGGCATCGTCACGGTCGGCGGCGAGACATACATCATCGCCGTCTATTCGCAGCACCTCAACACGCTTGACGACGGCTGGGCCATCGTTCATCAAGTCTGTTCCTACGCCGCCGGCGCGCTGGTGTAGGGTCGAATCGCGCGCGCTCGGGCTGGCCAGCGACGAATTGTGTGGCAGCGCCTACGCCTACAGCGCCACGTCCTCGCCCGCGGAGTAGACGCGCATCCCCGCGCTTGCCCGAAAGACCGTCACACTCCGCCGGCCCATCACGCGCCAGATTGCCGCTGGCCCAGACTCGCCCCCGGACAAGACAAGCGCCGTATCCTCGTCAATACCGAGCAGGGCAAGGTCAGGTGACGCAGCCGCGCCCGCATCTTCGAGCAGACCCGGCCGTATCCCGCGCATGCGGTCGAAATGCGGAATGACGGCGATCCCCGGCACGACCCCCAGCGCCTCGCTCCACTCGGCCTGGCCTCCCGCGAACACCTGGCGCGGCGAGATCGTACGCGCACCAAATGCCATCGCCCCCGCGCTACAGCCGGCCAGCACAGCGCCGTTGGCATGCGCCTCCGCGATGACCGACCAGGCGGGCGAATCGCGCAAGCTCTCGATCAGATGAACCGGATCGCCGCCAGAGAGGTAATAGAAAGTGGCGCCGCGCAGTAGCTCGACCTGCGCCGGATCATGCGCACCGCCAGCGTCGAGGATCGCCGTAGCGCGAACGTCCGTCACACCCAATGCGCGAAAGTGCGCCAGACCGAGGTCGTTCCAGTACGCGGGTCGCCCCGGTTCCAGGCCGCTCGCCGTGGGGAGCAGCGCCACGCTCGCCCGCTCAGGTCCACCGACGAGATCGAGCAGGTAGCGGTCCGTTTCCTCCATCGCCGGCAGGTATTCGCCTGAGCCTACGAGCGCGAGCGGGCCTTGTCGAGATGCGGGCGGCGTAGACTGCATGAGATACTCCTACGGACGGTCTCCATCTTCGCGCGGCGCACGAAGCTACAGAGACTAGCCGGGACCGCGACGCCTTGCTATAGTGCTTACCATAGATACACGGGAGGACGCCATGACCATCCCGGTCGCGCGCACGGTCCCTGGCCTTGTCGCGCTGCTCGGCTCCGGCGAGACCGCCGCGGCGGGCCGTCGCGTGCTGGGGCGCGTGCTGGCGGCGCTCCCTGAGCCGCGCACCGTCGCCGTCCTCGACACCCCCGCGGGCTTTCAGCCCAACCACCGGCGCGTCGCCGAGAAGGTCGCGGAGTTCATCGCCGAAAAGCTGGCCGACCGCCACCCACATCCCTCCGTGGTTGAGACACGCCCCTCAGACGCCGGCGGCAGTGGCGAGGAAAGCGCCCTGCGCGCCATCTCCTCCGCCCGCTGCATCTTCGCCGGCCCCGGCAGCCCCACCTACATGATCCGCGAGCTGCGCGGGAGCCCCTACATAGATGCGCTCCAACGCGCGCACGCGGCCGGCGCGGCGCTCTGCATCGCCAGCGCGGCGGCCCTCGCCATTGGCGCCTACACCATCCCCGTCTACGAGATCTTCAAAGCGGGAGAACCGGTCGCCTGGCGCGAAGGGCTGGATCTTCTCAGCCCCTACGGCCTCCGGCTCGCGCTCGTGCCGCACTGGAATAACAGTGAAGGCGGCGCCGAGGTGGATACGCGCTTCTGTTACCTGGGCGAGCGACGGTTCGACGCCCTGCTCGCCCAACTCCCACCAGAGGCCGTCGTCCTCGGCATTGACGAGCACACAGGCTGCATCCTCGACTTCGCGGCGGACGAAGCGGCGGTCATCGGCACGGGCGGCGTCCATATCGTGCGCGATGGAGGAGTGCGCTCGCTCGCCTCGGGCGAGTCATTCCCACTGGCGCTGTTGCGCCCCGCCGCGCCGCCCGACCTCGCAACATCCACACCATGGCGCGCGCTCCGTGACCCGGCTTCCTCTCAGGATGCGCCCACCCTACCCGACGACTCCGATGACGACTC
>CAYYCB010000320.1:0-3517 GCA_964469715.1 uncultured Ktedonobacterales bacterium
CTCGCCGATCTGCCGCGCCCAGTCCGCCTCGATACGCATGATGATCCCCTCGGCCGCTCCCATTCCCTCACACCCCACAAAGCCCAAAACTCGTGGCGGGAGATGAGGGGATTTGACGGGATATGACAGGCTTTGACGGTCGCAGCCGCCCGCGCCGTGTGCTAGGCTGCCTACAGCCCCTCGCCCACCCTCCCCACCACCTCCGTCGCCCCAAATACCCGCGTTCCCCTGCCAACACCTCCTCGTGCGCCATGCCCCTCTCATCCTGATTGCGTCTGGGGAATTGGCGCGTCGCGAGGGCTTCAGCCCGCCGCGCCCCTGCGCCGGCAGCTTCACTGCCGCGACCATATCCGGCACCCTGCGCCGGCAGTGAAACTGCCGCGACAGTACCCGGCATCCTTCACCAACCCCTTCAGCGCCGCCACCCCAACCACAACCCACCCACCCGAAATCAGTATCACCCGGAGCCATACCTATGGATGACAGCGAGATCACAACAAAAAACGGCAAAAATGGCATTGCCCATCCCAGGCCACTGCGAGAAGCTCAAGCCCGATGCAGCCTGGGTTGGAGCCTCGTCGCACTGGCGGAGAAATCGAAAAAGCGGCAAAAACGGCAATGTCGCTCGCTCGCCCATAGCCGCACACGATCCGTCACCAATATCTGCGTCGCCCCGCGCGAAAAATATTTCGCGCACACGAAAATCGGCCACGAACGGCCACATACGCACCTGCTCCTCTCCCACTCATGCCCACCTACAAAATTGGTGCGAGCGCACCTGTCGCGGTCAGCTTCTCTCCGTGTACCATTCCCCGCGTGAGCGCCCGCTTGGCGCTCGCGGATGGGGTCGGAGCCGAAGAAGACTCCGACCAAGCACAAAGGAGTCGGTTGTATGAAGGCGAAACGTTGGCTCATCCCGGCCACGGCAACCCTGCTCGCCGCGGCGCTATTCGCCGGCCAGGGGCTCAGAGTCTCCCCAACTGCCCACGCGCGGCCGGCGCCGGTGAGCGCGAACGTCCACCACAAAGGCGACGTGAACATCCTGCCGCGTCCGATCACTTCACAACCCTCCGCTCGCGGCATCCAGCCTGCCGCCTCCGCCCCCGCCTACACGACCTCGTATTACGAGTCCACCACCGCCTATACGACCCTCCAGAATCAGGGCTGCACGGCGGCTCGCGGCCCCGCCGGCATCGTCGTGCTGGACTTCGGCGAGCCTGCCTACTCCGGCGGTGTCTACGGCACGAACGACTTTGGCGGCCACTTCGACTCCGACGACGCCATCTTCCACGCCGCCGCCAACTTCATCTACGGCGCCTGGAACTGCCGCACCAGCTCCACCAACATCGCCGTCGCCGTCGGCACGAGCAACTACGGTGGCTGGATGGGCGGCTACAGCTCATCCTCGTGGTACGCCGCCGGACAGGCCTGGGGCCAGATGGTCAACAACGCCCAAAACTACAGCGTCAGCAACGGCTACAACAACCTGATCGGTGTCTACGGCGCCGATGACATCGAGGTCGAGTGGGCCAACTTCACGCTCACCAGCAACTTCGTCAACGGCTACAACGCCGCCTCCACCCGCCTCTTCTTCGACTACGGCGACGACTCCGGCGGCACCAGCCCCTCACCCTGGACGGCCTACGACGTCTGGTACGTGGCGTGGGGCGCCGCCGACAGCTATCCCCTGCCGGAGATCTACTACAACGCCGACGCCGTCTACGACTGGGAGCCACTGAACGTGTGGGCCTGCAACAACGAAGGCGGCCCGATGTACTTCAAGGGCGTCATGTCCGAGTATCCGACCGGCAACACCCCGTCGCAGGCGTGGTACGACATGTACAACGCCCTCGGCACGAACTCCTGCACGGCGCAGACTCAGTCCGCGTTGATCTTCTCCACCAACATCTAGCCACCCCGCCGCGCAACGTCCCTGCGCAGGGGAACGCCCCGCCGTGATATGGTTGCCATGTCCGGCGGGGCGGACGGCTCGGGTGGGCAGCGAAAGGCGCGGCGATGAAGACTCTCCTCTGCTTCGGCGACTCGAACACCTGGGGCTACGAGCCCGCCACCGGCGAGCGCTACGCCCCAGAGGTCCGCTGGCCCGGCGTCCTCGCCAGGCTGCTCGGCCCGGAGTATCGCGTGATCGAGGAAGGGCTCCCCGGACGCACCACCGTCTTCGACGATCCCCTGGAGCCTCACAAGCGCGGCCGGGATTACCTCCCTCCTTGCCTCGGCTCCCACGCGCCCCTCGACCTCGTCATCCTCCTGCTCGGCACCAACGATCTCAAGGCCATCTACTCCGCCAGCGCGCTCGACATCGCCCTTGGCTGCGACGCGCTCCTCGGCCTCATCGAGCAATCCGGCGCGGGGCACGGCGGCATCGCCCCCGAAGCGCTGCTGATCGCTCCACCGCCACTCAAGCCGCTGCCCGAGCCGTGGGGTGAGTCCTGGGAGGGCGCCGAGGCCAAGTCGCGAAAGCTCGCCGAGCACTACCAACGCATCGCCGCCGAGCACGAATGCGCCTTCCTCAACGCCGGCGACTACATCGTCTCCTCCGACGAAGACGGCGTCCACTGGGAGGCCAGTGAGCACGCCAAGCTCGGCAAAGCCCTCGTCGGCCTCGTCCGCCACCTCATCGGCTGAAATCTCATACGGATTTCGCTTGGGCCGTTGGGGTAATGTCAGGGCTTCAGCCCGCCTCACGTCGCGCTCTGCGCCGGCACCTTGAGTGCCGCGACTCCAAACCCTGTGGCGCCTACTTACTTCAACCCCATCACCTCTGCTCGGAACCGCTCGCCGCGGTCGAACTCGTTGAGGAACATGCCGAAGCTAGTGAAGCCCGGCGAGAGCAGCACCACATCGCCGGGCGCCGCCGCCGCCCGCGCCTCGCCCAGCGCCGCGGCCAGGTTATCCGTCGGCCCGCTGACAAGCTCGCCGCGCCCCAACCGCGCCGCCTCCTCGCGCACCCGCGCCGCGAACGCGTCCGAGGCGTTGCCGGCCAACACGATCACGCGCTTGGCGCGCGCCGCCGCCTCCGCCGCGAAATCGGCCATGTCGAGATCCTTGCTGTTGCCACCCGCAATCAGCACCAACGGCTGGTCGAAGCTGCGCAGCGCAGCGATGCCCGCGATGGGCGCCGTGCTGGCGCTGTCGTTGACGTAGATGACACCCTCTAGCTCGCGCACCACTTCCAGCCGGTGCGGAACATCGCCAAAGCTCGCCACCGCCCGGTGAATCGTCGCCTCGTCCACATCGATCAGCTCCGCGGCCAGCGCCGCCGCCTGGACATTGCCCAGGTTGTGCGCGCCTCGCAACCGGACGTCGCCCGCGTAGAGAAACGGCCGCTCCCCTTCAGCCACGTCGCGGGGAAAGGCGATCCGTCGTTGGGGGCTATAGAGCCAGATGTGGCCGCCCGGCGCCTCACGACTGTAGCGAAAGGTGTAGTCATTGTCGGCATTGAAGAGGGCGACGTCGTCCGGCCCCTGATAGCGGAAGATGCTGCTCTTGGCCTCGC
>CAYYCB010000321.1:0-3490 GCA_964469715.1 uncultured Ktedonobacterales bacterium
AGGTGAGGCGGAGGGCCGCCTTCCAGCGGCGGTTCGCGGCGCGGAGGAGGTCGACGATGCGGTTCTCACTGCGATTCTGGAGGCGCCTGCTGCCGGCGTCGAGGATGCCGGCGGTGGAGACGGAGGCGGCTGGTCAGGTCGAACGGAGCGACGACGTGGACTTCGCGACCCTCTGCGACGGGCAGGTCGTGGCGATTCCACGCGCTCAGCCCGCCGGGGAGAAAGCGTTGCTGGCGGCGCAAGAGGCGGCAGAGCGGCGCCTGCGGACGCGGCTGCGCGAGGCCGTGCGCGAGCGAGATTCACACCGGACGCATGGTCCGTGGCGCGCCGCGTGAACAAGCTGCTGCGAGAAGTGCCGGAGGCTGCTGCTGGCAGAGCATGGGACGAGGCGAGGAGCGGGCAAAAGGATGCGTCCGCGCGTGAAATGGCAGGGTTGCCGAAGGATGTAGTCATTCGGGCACGCGAGTTGCGTGAGGAGCAGGTGTAGCGCGCGAGCGGCGCGGCGCGACCGCTGAATGCGGGGATGTCGTAATCCGCGCGCGCTGGTATGCTCCTATACAGATCGCTTGCCCCGCGCACCTGTCATAACCGGCGCCGTCGGCATGTCGTATTCGGAGCGACACATCACGACAGCAGCGCGGTACGCACCCCTGCTGGCCAGGAGGCGGCGGTATGCAGGGTGACGGTGGGCCGCGCGGCAAGGGCGAGGACGCGCCGGGTTGGGAGACCGGCGCCTGGGACACCGGCTGGACGGGGGCGTCGGAGGCTGGCGATGGGCGGCCTGGCGCGACCGCGACGAAGTCGGGTCCGCTGGTGGGGCTGGCGGAGATTGCGAGCCGGCCAATGGGACGTGGCGAGCGGCTGCGTGTGCTGTTTCGACAACGGCCGGCGTCGGCGGCGCTGCTCTCGCTTTTCCTGCTGGGCTTCGTCCTGACGTGCTGCGCGCCGGCCATCCCCTTGCTGCGCCTCGGCTACGACGCCGCCGACGCCGCGCAGCGCATCTCCACGTTGCAAGGGCTCTTCTCCGGCGGGGCCGCGTCGCTTCTCAATGGGCCGAAGCTGCAGCAGGCGAAGGCGGAAACGGACGCCATCACGCGCGACCTCTACGAGATCAACGGCGTGATGAATATCGCCGGCGCACCGCTGACCGGCATCAGCCCGCAGGTGCGCAACTATCGGCTGCTCGCCCGCATCGGCTATGACCTAGCCGCCTCGGCCGACGAGGGATTGGACGTGGCCCAGACGCTGCTGCTGCCGCTAGAAGGCGGCGCCCTCTCCTCGAACGCCACCAGCCCCGGCATCACGACCGGCGACATTCATCAGGCGCGCGCCGTGCTGGCCGACGCGGGCGTACGCCTGCACGATGCGGCCCAGGCCTACGCGCAGCTCGACACGCACGCGCTACCGGCCGAGCTTCAACCGCATGGCAAGTACGGAAAATATCTGACCCTGCTGCCAGGTGCGCCGGATATGTTGGCGGAGATGAACGTGCTGCTCGACAGCGCGTCGGGCCTGCTGGGGGTAGGCCGGCCGGCGAATTATCTGCTGATCGCGATGGACCGTTCGGAGCTGCGACCGGGCGGCGGGTTCCAGGGCAACTACGGCATCCTTACGTTGGATGGCGGCAAGCAGTCCAAGTCGGCGCCGGTGGGGCTGGAGGACACCTATGCCCTGGATACGGCCTATTTCCAGCGCCTCCATGGCACGAACGACATCCATGATTGCACGGGTAACGGCAATCTCGACCAGCCGCCGCTTTATTATTGGTGGTGGCCCTACCGGCTCTCAGACAATCCGAACGCGAACAAGACGTGCCAATTCAACTGGGGTCTGCGCGACGTCAATCTCGCGCCGGATTTCCCACTCAACGCGCGCATGGCGATCCAGATCGCCCAGGAATCGGGCCTCGTGCCCAATACCGGCACTATTCAGGGGGTCGTCGCGTTCACACCTGAGCTTATATCGAGCCTGCTGCAGCCAAACGTGCTGGGGCCGATTACCTTGCCGGCATGGGGCAATCTCACCGTGACCTCGGAGAACCTCGAACACGAGATTCACGAGCACCAACTGAACAGCAAGGGGCCGCAAGACGCGGGCCGTAAGGCGTTCACTCACGACCTGGGCGGCGCGCTGATCGAGCGTCTGAAGCAGGCGCATGGCGACACGCTCAAGGCGGTGCTGAACGTGGTCGAGAAGTCGGTCCAGACGAAGGCGGTGCAGCTCTACTTCGCCGACCCCAACGCCGAGCTCGTACTGCGCCAGCTTGGCCTGGCCTCGGAGGTCAACACGGGCGGCCAGGACGGCTTCTTCGTGGTGGACACCAACTTCGGCGGCAACAAGGCGAACGCCTACGTCCGCGAGGACCAGACGGACTACGTGACGCTGCTGCCGAACGGCGGCGCGCTGCACCACACGCAGATCGTGGTGACCTATAACAAGGCGGGCAGCGTCTACGACGGCACGGAAGCGCAGAAGGACTACATTGATTTGCAGCGCACGTATCTGCCAAGCGATGCGACGATTCTGGGCTACTCGGGCTTCACGCCCCCTGTCTTGGGCAACTACCGGTGCGGCGGCCTGATGTCGTTGATCACCGATTGCGGCGTGCTGCATCGCCTGACGCAGCCGTCGACGGAGAGCGACACGCCGGGGCGCGCGATGGTGCTGGGCGGCGTGATGGTCATGTGCAGTCCCGGCGACGGCACGGGCTGGAACAACGGCATAGATCAGACCCTCTACGACTATCAATTCTTCAATCGCAAGGGGCAGTCGGAGGATACGATCTGCTTGAACCAGCCGGTGATGCGCTCGCAGACGATCTTCCTCGATTGGTATACGCCGCACGCCTACACGAAGGATGCCAGCGGCCACGGGACCTACACCGAGCTTGTGCAGAAGCAGCCGGGAAGCGTTGATTACCTGACGGTCTACGTGGATGCGAGCCAGGTCGGCGCGGCCACGCCACGGACGGGCGCGGTGTCGGACGGGGCGTTGCTCGTCACGACGCATGAGCAGTATGCGGCGCTTCTCGTGGGCAAAAAGCCGATCTGGGCGACGGCGCGTCTCGACCAGGACACGATGGTGACGGTCACGTTCTGAGGACAGCGGGCGATCCTGCCCATAATCGGTCACGGCATGAGGATGGTCCGTGGCGATACGACCGGCTGTTGTGCCCATTCCGCGCTTCGGGAGGGCGCGGTCTGGTATAACTTGTGGCGCCGAGGATGATGCACGATGCAGAAGGAGAGTCGCCATGAGCACCCGCGCCACTGGCACGTTCGATATCGATACGTGGGAGGCGACGCCCTATGACGAGGCCGAGGGGGCGACGCTCACCCGCACGCGAGTGACCAAGACCTTCCACGGCGAGATCGAAGGGACGAGCACGGCCGAGCTGCTGATGGCCAGCGCCCAGGACGGCTCCGCCGCCTACGCCGGCTTCGAGCGGATCGCGTGCCGCCTCAACGGCCGTTCGGGCAGCTTCGTCCTT
>CAYYCB010000322.1:0-3488 GCA_964469715.1 uncultured Ktedonobacterales bacterium
TTCATCCCACCGGCTACGGAATACGCGGATTTCAAGTCGTTCGACCTGGCCCCCCCGGCGCACGTCCCCCCGCCCTTCTTCCTCGAATATGAGGAGTGGCTTGCCAGCATTGCCCCGTTCTTCGCCGAAAACTTCTATCACATTCGCCCGACCTACCCGTTTGGCCGGCCGGCAGGATACATGTACGCTCGGGAAGGCTCCGATGATGAGAAGCGTCGGGGGCAAGAATATCCGGACCTCGACTTCACCGCCCTCAACGCCGCCTTCGCCGCTGGAATCGCCGCCGTGCAGTCACAGCGCTATGGCGAGGCCCTCAAGCAATTTAATATCGCTGCCGACGCCGCGAGCCAGTCGCTCCTCGACGCCGCCAAGGCAGACCGATTGCGCGCGGCAACCCTTGAGCCATATGCGGATCAGGTCGGTGTCATTCTGAACAATCTGGCGCCAGAGACCATTGCGTACTTCAAGACACGCCACGACATGAAAGTGGCGGATATGACCGGCCTCCAGCGGCTGCTAGAAGATTTCGACCTATCGTTCTACGATGATAACCGGCCTGGCAAGAAGGGGCAATATACATACGTCTTTCTCGCGGCCTGCGTCTTCCCGGTTCTCTATGGCGACCTCGCCCTAGCGATGGGTGACTATCCGCAGGCGGTCGCGCAGTATCTCCGCGCCCTTGATCCGCGCTTCGTCGCCGGCCTGGCGAGCCTGGACTCACCTGCCGGCTGGAACGGCATCTCCACGCTCTATCAGTCTGGCGATCTCCCCTACACCTTCGATGTCGCGGCCCTCGGCTACAATCCCTCCCTCACCTCGCCCAGCGAGGCGTATCTGCGGGAAACCTCGCGGCAGCGCTACCCAGACGCCTCCATCTTCATCAAGCAGGGCTTGGCTCATCCGGTCGAGGAGCGCTTCTTTCGCCTTCGCCTGGGCAACGCGATGCTCGAATGGGCCGATGCCCTCTACCGCCGCGACGATGCCTCGAGCACTGCGCGGGCCCGCGAGCTCTATAAGGGTGTCCTCCTCCTGCACGGCGAAATGCCGCCAATCGCGCCCAACTGGAACTTCATAAAGTCCATCCACACGGCAGCCATCCCCGCCGCCAGCTTGGCCGCCGCATTGGGCGTTAGCTGGCTCAAGTCCAGCCCTGCTTCCGGCTTCGTCGCGCACGCCGAGAACCCCGCCCTCACCTCGCAGAAATCGCGCGCCCGGCTTGGCTTCTATCAAATCGAATCGGGGCTCAACTATTACGGGTACCACAACGATCTCGTGCCGACGCTGCGCTTTCGTCCGCTCAAAGACGCCGCCGACACGTTTGCCGCTCTGGCCAAAGTGGCGCAGCAAGATTGGCTCGCCTTCATGGCCAAAATTGAAGACGCCGCCAAAGACAGCATCCTCACGGCAAACATGCTCAAACGCACAAAAATCCAGAGCGAGATCGTGCAAGATCAGGCAAAGGATGCCGAGTACGCCATCGATCTGGCAAACCGACAGGTAGACGCGGTCCGCGCCGCCATCGAGAAGAAGAAACAGGAGATCGAGGACCACGATAGCTTCTGGGGCCAGGTTTCGGATGCGGCCAGCGGCTTCGTCAACGCCTTCAGCTCCCTCCCCGATGTCGCCAAGCCAAGCTTGAGCGCAAGCACGGCCTCTGACGCCGCCGGCACCAGCGATGCCGCCGCGACCGCGGGCGCATCGGCCGCCGACACGCAGGGAGCCGCCGCGCTCGCCGCGGGCGGCTCGATCATGTTGGGCTATGGGGCCTTCGTCTACGCCTCGTACAAGACGATTGGCGGCATGGCCGACGCCGCCAATCAGCGCCGAGACGACCTCAACACCCTTGAGAACACGACACTGCCGGCCGCGCAGGAGCAGGTGCGCGTGAAGCAGCGCGATCTGGATATTGTTCACCTGCAAGGCGAGCTTGTTCAGGCGGATGCCGACCTCGCCCACGACCTCATCTCCTTCCAGGTCACGCGCACGCTCTCGCCCGAGTTCTGGGCCAGCCTGGCGAACGTCATGCAGCGTGTGATGCGACGCTATCTGGAGCTCGGCGCAAAGACTGCCTGGCTTGCGGAGCGCGCGCTCTCCTACGAGCAGGACCGAGCCGTGCGCCTCATTCGGTTCGACTACTACCCCACGCAGCTCTACGGGATCACCGGCGCGGATCAATTGCAGGCCGACCTGGCGGAGCTAGAGGCTTCGCGTCTCGCCGGCATCCGAGAGACGGTGCCCATCAAGCACACGTTCTCGCTCCTCCGTGACTTCCCCCTGCAATTCGGCCAGCTCATAAAAACCGGCCGCTGCGCCTTCCGCACCCAGGAGCCCCCGTTCCGCTGGGCCTACCCCGGCACCTACGGATATCGCGTCCGGGCGGTGACGGTGGAGGTGCTCAGCGCCGCCGCCACGCCTCCTCTCCGGGGCCTGCTCACCAATCAGGGGGTCTCGCTGCTCTCCAGTGCGGATGGCTCCGGTCACGTCTCCGTGCGCCCGTCGGACGCCTTCGCCCTCTCAGAGTTCCGCCTGCGCAGCGATATGGCCGTCTATAGCCTGCCGGATGAGGCGCTGCTCGCCTTCGAGGGTAGCGGCGTCGACACCTTCTGGGGACTCGAATTCCCGGCCGCTGCCAATCCCTACGGTCGGGACGGCCTCGCGGACGTGCTTCTCACCTTCGACGTGCGCGCCAGTTACTCGCCCGACCTCCGCGACAAGCAGCTCGCGGCGATGCCGAAAACCGTGCAGCGCCTCGCCGTCATGTCCGCGCGCCGCTACCAGCCCAAGAGTCTCGACACCCTGCGCGCGGGCCCCACGTCCCCGGCGACCCTCCGCTTCGACCTTGCCGCCCTTGGCCTGCCCAGGGCCGAGCAACATCGCAAGATCAACAACCTCGTCCTGCTTCTGGCCGGCGACACAGTGCCCACCAAGATCGTCGCCAGTCTGCAAGCGAGCGCAGGACCAACACTGGTCGCGGGCCTCGCCTTTGATCGCGGCGTTGCCCTTTCAAACGTGCCGCCCGCTCCCGGCGCGGATTTCCCTCCGCCCGCGACCCCTTCACCGCTCAACGTCCTGGCCGGTCAGGAGGTCGTCCAGACCTTCACGCTCACCGTCGATCGCGCCGCCAATGCCGGCGTGGATTTCAGCGGTCTCTCGGATGTGCTCCTCGCGATAGACTACACAGCGGATCTGGTCTGATACCGATTTCGCCTGGGTTGTTGGGGTCTCGTGAGGGCTTCAGCCCGCCACATGCCCTGCGCCGGCGCCTTTAGCGCCGCGACCACACACCGCCCTGCGCCGGCCTTTTTAGGGCCGAGGCGGTAAACGACAACAGCCCAATTGGAATCGGTATGATTCGGGCGTCCCAGCCTAACCCGCGCATCCCAAATATTCGTGACGGGAAATGACGGGAAATGACGGGCTTTGGGACACCTCCCTTTCTGCGCTTGCGCCTCCCCCGTGCTACACTCCGAACGCGCAATTCGGCGCGC
>CAYYCB010000323.1:0-3456 GCA_964469715.1 uncultured Ktedonobacterales bacterium
GCAATGCTGTTGGAGATGTAGGCGCTTTCTTCGTGTATACCATGCCCCTCTGAAGGTGTCAAGCTGGCGTGGGTAGGGGGCAGGGTGCGATCCTGCCCGTTTACGGGCAGGGCACGAGGCGACGGGGGTGGGATGATCCTGCCCATAAAAGAGCAGGGCACGATGTGAGGATGGGGAGAACCCCGACCGTTTACCGGCAGGGCACGGTTGGGGGCGGGGTGTGGTCACTGGGGGGTGCTTTGCGTGGAGGGATTGGCGTGGGCGTCGGTCATGCGTTGGAGGTTGGCGAGGTAGGTGTCGGCGCGGCGGCCTTCGGTGAGGGCGGTGTGGAGGGCGTAGCGCAGGGCGTCCATGCAGTGGTCGTTGCGCTTGAGGGGTTCTTCGCTGGCAGGGCGTGCGGGGGCGCCGTCTGGTCCGTCGCCGGGGCCGCTGAGGGAGGGGGCGTATTGGTAGGTGCTGAATTCGGCGATGGTGCGGCGGCAGCGAGGAGCGACGTAGAGGCCGCGGGTCTTGTCGGGCCGCGGGGCGAGGAGGGCTGTGACGGTTTGGATGCCGGGGCGGACGGCGTTGTCGGCTTTGACGGCGCGGCAGGGGAGTCCTTCGCGGGCGAGGGCGGCGGCGAGGGCGGCGATGTGCTCGGGTTCGTCTGGGCCGCAGTACCAGCGGCGGACGTGGTGGCGGCGAGTGAGGTCGAGAAGGGCGGGGATGAGAGCGCCGTCGAGCGAGGCGCGGCGCTGGCACCATTCGTCGAGCTGCCAGGCGCGGTCGTCGCTGTCGAGTCCGAAGACGAGGGCGGCGGCAGGGTTGGTGTAGCCCCAGTCTACGCCGCCGATGACGTCAGACCAGGGCTGGTGGCCGGAGTCGGGTTCGCGCAGGTTGCCCTCTACGCTGGCTTCGAAGGTGTAGACGAGGCCGTCGAAGGCGACGAAGCGCCCCTCGATCTCTTGGAGGGCGAAGGCGCCGGTGTAGCCGAGGTCTTCGATGTATCCGGCGGGGAGGAAGCGGTTAAGGCGGGTGGAGGCGCGGTAGAGAATGTGGCCGCGGTCGGGCTCGGCCTCGAATTCGCGCCAGTAGCCGTCGCGCCCTTTGGGGGTGCCGGTGGCCCAGCCGGCGGTGAGGTAGCCGCGCTGGCGGAGGCGGCCTTTGAGGATCTGCCAGGCGTAGTGGCCGCAGAGGGGAGCTTCGTCAAGCCAGAACCAGGCAAGGTTGAGGCCGCGAAGGCGGTCGGGGTCGTCAAGGGAGCGGAAGAGGATTTCGGAGCCGTTGGTGAGACGCAGGTGATGGTCGGCGGCGGTGTAGGAGGCGATCCAGTTGGTGGGGAGCAGTTGGAAGTAGGTGCGTAGGGTGGTGTCGCGGAGCATGGTGTAGGTGGGGGCGCCGATGACGCCGAGGGAGCCGGGGTGCTCGTCGGAGAACTTTATGGCGCGGAGGGCGCCGGCGGTGGTCTTGCCGGCGCCGATGCCACCGACGTAGAAGGCGAAGCGGGCGCCGCTATTGAAGAAGCCGAGCTGCATGGCGTTGAGCCTCCAGATGACGCAGTCGCGCTCTTTGTCGAGGGGGAGTCTTTTGGATTGGCGTGAGGAGGTGGAGGGAGGGGTGGAGGTTGGCATGGGGGTGAGGTTCTTTCATTTGGGGGAGCCTGCCCGTGATCGAGCAGGGCACGGTATGAGGAGGTGTCGGGTACGGTCGCGGCGCTAAAGGCGCCGGCGCAGGGCGTGAGGCGGGCGTGAGGCGGGCGTGAGGCGGGCGTGGGGTCGCGGCGCTAAAGGCGCCGGCGCAGGGCGTGAGGCGGGCTGAAGTTGTCACGATGCCCCAACACAGTAGGTGCAATCGGGATGCTGTCCCGGAAAGCGGCAGAGTGGATGTGCTGCACGTCGTTTCGGGAGGTCCGATTGCAAGCTCTCGCGGGGAATTTGACACCAACCGTTTAAGGCCGGGGTATGCGGCGGGTGGATGTTGCGCGGTAGGGTGGGGGCGTTGGGTCAGCCGGGGCTGGAGGGCGGGTTTGCGCTGGCGGGCGGAGGCGGGATTGAGGGTTGGGGCGGGTTTGCGCTGGTGGAGATGTGGCCGTTAGTGGCCGGTTTTGGTGTGTCTTGGGGATTTAGAGGGTCGTGGTCAGGTTGGGGCGTGTGCATGCCATTGAAGGTGTCGGTGGGCTGGCCGTTGGTGGCCGGATTTTCGTGTTCGCCGATATTTTTGTCGCTGGTGGGTGCGCCGATGTTGGCGGGCGCGGGCATGCCTGCACTTGGATCGGCGAGAGCGGTCGTGTGGTCGGGGTTGTTAGGCTGGTCGGGGTCATTGGGGGCGTCGTTCGGTTGGTCGGTGGGGGAGTATTTGGCCGAGACGGGGACGATGATGGGTTCTCCGGTTTCGGGATCGACGTCGTCAGTGACGAGGATGTGTTTCGGGCCGGTGGTCTGCTGGGCCTGGGGATTGTAGAGTCCCTGGAGCTTGGCGGCCTCGCGGTGGGCGTTGAAGGCGACGGCGAGGAATCGGGCGCGCTGGCTGGGCAGGCGGGGGCGCTCGATCTCTTCGACGAGGTCGCCGGAGTAGTCGGAGTCGGGGTCCCAGGCGTCGGGGTCGTCGGGTCGGGCGTCGCGGCGGGGACGTCCGCGGCGGACGATGCGGCGCTTGACGTAGTCGTGCTGGCCGGTGAGGATGGCGAGCTCGCGGTCGCGCTCTTCTTCGTAGGCGGCGAGGGCGGCGGCGGCGAGGGCACGCTGGCTTTCGATGGCGCGGACCATCATGGTGTCGCGCTCGGCCTGGTGGTCGGCGGCGAAGTCTTTGCGGGTTTGCTCGACGTGGCGGCGCACGTTGCGCTCTGAGATGCCCATCTGGGCGGCGATGGCGGAGGGCGGGTTGCCGGCGACGTAGAGCTGGGTGGCGCGGGTGCGGTTGGCCTCAGTCTTGGGGCTGCTCGGCCGCGATGCGGCGTTGGATGTGCTGCGCTTCTGGGAGGCGCGCCGGGCGGCTTTGTTGGGGGATTTTTTTGCGGCCATGGGGGGAACTCCAGGGGGGAAGGGTGGGGGTGGCCGGCGCTGGCGCGCCGATGCCGGCAGGGATGCCGGCGTTACAGGCGAGGGGTGTGGCCGACAGGGGTGCCGGCGTTACAGGCGGGGAGAACTGGCGTCCGAGTGGGATGTTGTCGTGTGATGTCGCGGCGCTGAAGGCGCCGGCGCAGGGTGGGTGATGGGCTGCAGCCTTGGAGTGACCTCGACACCGTAGGCGAAAGCGGCATGAGCTATATCCGCGCGTTTAGAGCAGAAATAGACTACCGGTCAAGGGCGCCGTTCATCAGGAAGCGGCGGGTTTCGGTCGCTCGTTGGGCGGCGCGACTACTGCCGACAACTGCCATCGTCGACATATGGGTTGATCATGCCTCCAGTATCACAGTTTTGTTTGGGGCGTTTAGCCTCTGGCCGGACGTTGACCGGTATGGTACACTTGCGGGCAAGC
>CAYYCB010000324.1:0-3424 GCA_964469715.1 uncultured Ktedonobacterales bacterium
GGCCAGACGATGGAGCGCATCAAGCTCGACTCGGACCGCAACTTCTACATGACGGCCCAGACCGCCGTCGAGTATGGCATCGTGGACGACATTCTCGTCCCGACGGCTCAGGAAGTCGCTGCGGTTCGCTAGGCAGCGCCGGCATACGCATGGGGAGCCCCGTGGCGAAGCATCTGCTCGTCGCGGGGCTTCGCGTACGTGTTGGGCCTTGCGGGCGACGCCAGGGGGAGCGATGGCGGAGCGTAGATCATCGCTACGATGGCGCATCATGCGCCCGCTCTTCGAGCTGCTCTACCGCAGCCACACCCTCTACTGGCTCGCCAGCACGATTCCGTTTGCCGGCCAGTGGCGCGTCTGGCAGCGCCTCGTGATTCCACGCATCCGTGGGCACGACGTCCTCGAAGTGGGCTGCGGCACCGGCACGCTGCTCACGGATATGCTGGGTGCGGGCTTCACCTGTCAGGCGGTGGATCGCTCGCACCAAATGGTGGCGGCGACCCGCTCCCGCTTGATTCGGGCCGGCTTCCCGGCGCGCATCGTGCAACAGGCCGAGGTGCAGAAGCTCCCATTCGCCGGCGCGTCGTTCGACACAGTGGTGAGCACGTTCCCCACTGAATACATCGCGGACCCAGCGGCGCTCGCCGAGATCGCGCGGGTGTTGCGTCCCGACGGCCGGCTCATCGTCGTCCTTGGCGCCACGCTCATGCCGAAGTCCGTCGCGCTGCTGCCGTTCATCGCGCTACAGCGACTCGTCTATGGGCGAGCGCCACGCCGAGCCATCGCGTCAGGCGACACTAGATCAGATGAGCGGAGGCCGCTCCCGGCCGTCGCCGCTCCGCTCAGCTCAGCAGGTCTGGAGCCGTCGGCCGAGACCGTCTCCGGCCCGTTCTGGATCGCCTATCTCTGTTTCGGTGAGAAATCTTCCGCCCCAAAGCACCCAGCCGCACGTTAACATGAACAGAGCCAACGCTTAAAGACGGCCCCGGAGAAATGTCCATAGATATTCCCGTGAATACACTCGACACCCCGCCAACTGACGAGCAGTCGCGCGTCATGCACCAGAAAAGCCTCGCCACGCTCGAATATCCAAAGATTGTCGAGCGGCTGGCCCGCGAGGCCGCGTTCTCCGCGAGCAAGACGCTCGCCTTGGAGCTCCAGCCGAGCGCGGACGTTACCGAGGTGAGGAAACGTCTCGCCCTCACGACGGAGGCACGCCGTCTCCTCGAGCTGCGGCCCGACTTCGGCATCCGTGGCGCTCGCGATGTCCGCCCGCACGTCGCCGCAACCGAACGTGGCGCGGTGCTCGGGCCGGGCGACCTGGTGGATGTTCTGGTGACGTTGCGCGCCTCCGGCTACGTAGCGAAGTCCGCAGCTCGCCTGGACGACACCTTTCCGCTGATCCGTGCGCTTGCCTCCGACCTTCCCTCACGCCCGCGGCTCGAAGCGCGCATTGCCGAGAGCATCAGCGAGGAGGGCGAGGTGCTCGATAGCGCCTCACCGGAGCTGCGGCGCCTACGGTCGGAGATCCGCGGCGCGCAACAGCGCCTGCAAGAACGCCTCGGCACGCTCGTCGGCGAGTTCCGCTCCGCCCTGCAAGAGCCGATCATCACGATGCGCGGCGACCGCTACGTCCTGCCTGTGCGCGCCGAGTCTCGCGGGGCCGTGCGCGGCATCGTCCACGACCAATCGAGTAGCGGCGCCACGGTCTTCGTTGAGCCGTTGGTGGTCGTCGAGATGAACAACCGCCTGCGCCAGCTTCAGCTTGACGAGCGCGCCGAGATCGAGCGCATCCTCGCCGAAATCTCGGAAGAGGTCGCCACCGACGGTCCCTATGTCCGCCTCTCGGTTGAGTTGCTTGCCGAGATCGACCTTCAGCTCGCGAAAGGCAAATACGCCGGCCTCCTCCGCGCCGGCCTTCCGACGGTCAACACGCAGAGACGCCTCAAGCTGGATCAGGCCCGGCACCCGTTATTGACCGGCCATGTCGTGCCGATTGACTTCAGGCTGGGCGACGAGTTCCGCATGGTGGTCATCACCGGACCGAACACCGGCGGCAAGACCGTGGCACTCAAGACGGTCGGCCTACTCTGCCTCATGGCCCAGGCCGGCATGCACATCCCCGCCGAGGACGGCTCCGAGGTGCCGGTCTATGATAACGTCTTCGCCGATATCGGCGACGAGCAGAGCATCGAGCAGAGCCTGAGCACCTTCTCCTCGCACATGAAACGTATCGTCGAGATTCTGGGCACGGCGGACGCCGGCGCGCTGGTTCTGCTGGACGAGCTCGGCGCGGGGACGGACCCCAGCGAGGGCTCGGCGCTCGCACGCTCAATCCTGATGAACCTGCTTCGTCGCGGCATCGCTACCGTCGCCACCACGCACTATTCCGAGCTCAAAGCCTTCGCACACGGAGAACCCGGCGTCGCCAACGCCTCAGTTGAATTCGACGTCGAGACGCTCTCGCCCACGTACCGCCTCATGCTCGGCCTCCCTGGCCGCAGCAACGCCCTTGCCATCGCCACCCGCCTAGGACTGCCCGAGGACATTATCCAGCAGGGCCGCGAGTATCTGGGCACGGCGGGCGTCGAGATGGAGAGCCTGCTCACCGAGCTCCAGGCCGACCGCAAAGTCGCGGCCGACGAGCGTTACCGCCTGAGCATGGAGCGCGCTGAGGCCGAGTTCCAGCGCCGCGAGCTTGAGCGCCAGCGCGCCGCCGCCGAGGAGCAGCGCGCCACTATCATCAACGATGCGCGGCGCCAGGCACGCCGCGAGCTTGAAGCCGTCCAGGCACAGCTCGCCCGCGTCCGCACCGAAGTTGCTCGCCAACAACGACTCGACCCCGAGCGGCTGACTAATTTGAACAATCGCGTGCGCAATCTGGAGCGCAAGACCGATCTCCTGCCAGTACCGCTCATGCCCGAGACGCCCGAAAGTGAGGAGACGCCGGCTCCCCTGAGTGGTCCGCTCCGGATTGGCGACAGCGTGCGGGTACGAGCTATGGGCCAGATGGGCGAGTTGCTCTCCCTGCCAGATGCCCGTGGCGAGGTGGAGGTGCAACTCGGGCCACTGAAGATGCGGGTCAAGGCCACCGATCTGGAGCGGATGAGCCGCCGCAAAGCGCGCGCAGCGGAGGCGCCCGCGCTCGTCAGCCTACCCGACGTCACGCCCTCCGCGCCGGTGGACCTTCAACTCGACGTCCGAGGGCAGCGGGTGGAAGACGTGCTGCCCGAAGTAGATCGCTATCTCAACGATGCCTACCTCTCCGGCATGCCGTTCGTGCGCATCCTGCACGGCAAGGGAACCGGCGCGCTGCGCCAGGCAATCCGCCAACAGCTCGCGCAGCATCCGCTGGTGAAGGGCTACGAGGCGGCTGGCGCGAAGGACGGCGGCGAGGGCGTAACAGTGGCGACACTCGCGAAGTGAT
>CAYYCB010000325.1:0-3417 GCA_964469715.1 uncultured Ktedonobacterales bacterium
TCACGGTCGAGCCGGGCGCGTATATCAGCGGCTGGGGTGGGGTCCGCATCGAGGATACCGCCGTATTGACCGAGGAGGGCGTGCGCGTGCTGACGAAGTCGCCCAAACGTTTCAGCCTCGCGCGGTAGGGTGGGAGGCCGCGCGTCTATCGCGCCGCTCGCGCTTCGGAGCAATCATGTGAAGCGGCTGCCGCGGAAAAATTGAGGCATGTGCGCTGCGCATGATAGAATATCGTCGGCCTTGTCTTGCCTGTATCCGGTGGCGCATGGCGGGCCACTAAGTTATCTGTATCGCGACTCCCGCTCGGGCCGGAGTGTCGCAGCATATGAGGGTCGGCGCCTGCTGGCTCGGGAGGATCTATGATTTCGACCGGTGATCTGAAGAAGGGCATCTCCGTCGTATTCGACGGCCAGCCCGTCACTATTCTTGAATGGCAGCACATCAAGATGGGGCGCGGCGGCGCTATTGTGCGGATCAAGTTCAAGAATCTGGTGACCGGGGCGATCTACGAGCGCACATACGACGCGGGCGAGCGCTTCGAGCGCGCGTACCTTGAGCGACGGCAGGTGCAGTACTCGTACAACGACGGGGAGAACTATTTCTTTCTCGACGAAGAGACGTACGAGATGATCCAGATGACCGCGGAGCAGCTCGGCGACGCCAAGTCGTACCTGCTTGACGGGATGAAGCTGGAGGTCGTGTACTATAACGATCTGCCGATTAGCATTGACCCGCCCATTACCGTGGACCTGACCGTGACGTACACTGAGCCGGGCTTCAAGGGTGACACCGCCACCGGCGGCACGAAGCCGGCAACGGTCGAGACCGGTTTGGTCGTGCAGGTGCCTCTTTTCGTCAAGACCGGCGACAAGATTCGCGTGAAGACCGAGTCCGGCAGCTATGTGGAGCGCGTCGGCTAGCGTTCGGCGAACCCGGCGATTGTGTGACGATGTGCGCGAGGCGCGGGCGGTCCGCGCGGCTTCGTGCGCCGCGGCAAGCGGCGCGTAACTTCTCAGGGGAGGGTCTCCATGGCGCGCGAGCGAGCCGAGCGTCCGTCCGACGCGACCACGGCGCAGTCCCAGGCGACATTGAACGTTGCGGTGGTGCATCAGCTTGTTACGCTGATGTCGTCGGGTGACATCGAGGAGATTACCATCGAAGCGCCCGCAGAGGGCGTGCACCTGACCTTGAAGAAGCCCGCGCCTGCCGTCATCGGGCTCAGTGAACTTGGCGCGGAGTACGCCGACGAGATGGATGGCGGCGCCGACCGCGCCGCTGCGCAGCCCACGAATCTGGAGGTCGGCGCGCCGTTGGTCGGCATCTTCCGGGCGAGCATGAAACCAGGTGGGAAGCCGCTCGTCACCGTGGGCTCAACGGTGCGCGAAGGACAGGTGGTCGCCGCGATTGAGGCGCTCCAGGTGTTCAACGAGGTGGAGGCGTCGGCGGCTGGCACGGTGCGCGAGATCCTGGTTGACGAGGGGCAGGCGGTCGAGTACGGCCAGCCGCTGTTCGTCGTCGAGCCGCATCGCGCTTGAACGGCCTTTGCCGGTCTATGCGCATAAGCCGCGCCGAAGCTGAACGTCTGTCCTAGAGCAGTCGCGACGGCGGTCCCTATGTACGATACTGCATGGGGGACCGCCGTTTTCTTTTGGCAGCGCGCGCTATCTCTGTGCGTTGGTAGTGAATCTATCTCCGCGCTTTTCCGTTTTTGGCCACCCCCGACGTAATAGCAACGATATGGCGAGCGGGACGGGCGGCCAGCCCTGGCGCCGCGCTCGGCGTGTTGAGGAGTCTTCATGCGGATCGTAGCCGTCGGCGAGATCACCCAGTACATCAAAGATCTGCTGGAGGAGGATTATCTCCTGCAGGACGTCTGGGTGCGCGGCGAGGTGACGAACTTCAAGCAGTATCCATCCGGGCATTTGTACTTCTCGCTCAAGGACGACTTTAGCTCGATCAAGTGCGTGCTGTTCCGCAGCTACGCGGCGAACACGCCTCCCCTGCGCAACGGCATGGAGGTGATCGCGCACGGACGTGTCAGCCTGTACGAGCAGCGCGGCGATTACCAATTCTATGTGGATGCGATCGAGCTAGCGGGCATCGGCGAGCTGCACCTGCGGTTCGAGCAGCTCAAGGCGCGACTGGAGGCCGAGGGGCTCTTTGATCCCGCGCGGAAGCGGCCCCTGCCGCCGATGCCGGCGGTGGTCGGCGTCGTCACGTCTGCCTCGGGCGCGGCACTGCGCGACATCCTGCGCACTCTGCGGCTGCGATGCCCTCTGGTGCGGGTCATTCTCGCGCCGTCGCTGGTTCAGGGGGATGGCGCGGCGGAGCAGGTGGCCGCGGCTATCGAACTGCTGAATGCGCAAGGCGAGGCCGACGCTATCGTGGTGGCGCGCGGCGGCGGCTCGCTCGAAGAGCTTTGGGCGTTCAATGAGGAGGTGGTCGCGCGGGCCATCGCGCGCTCCCATGTTCCCGTGGTGACGGGGGTCGGACACGAGACGGATTTCACCATCGCGGATTTCGTTGCCGACCTTCGGGCTTCGACGCCTACTGCCGCGGCCACTGCCGTCGTGCCGGACGCCTCCGCGTGGCGCGCCGGATTGGACGAGGCGCAGGAGCGCCTGAGCTATCTGCTGGCGAGCCGGCTTGCGGCAGAGCGCCAGCGGCTTTCGGTCGCTCGGCACACGCTTGAGCGGGCGGGTCCGGCGGGCCGTGTGGCGGAGGGACGGCAGCGCGTGGACGAGGCGCGGCATGCCCTCGACCTTCACATGGCGCACCTGTTGGAGCTTGCGGGTCAGCGTGTCCAGACGGCGGCGTTGCGGCTGCATGCGCTCAGTCCTCTATTGACTCTCGGTCGCGGCTTTGCGGTGGTGCAGCGGCAGGCAGACGGCAGGCGCGTGACAAGTGTGACACAGGTAACGCCTGGCCAGGGCCTGGCCGTCCGCGTGGCCGACGGCATCTTCGCCGCCACCGCGGGTCCCCGGCTCGACACCGAGCCTGATGTGGCCCTCGATACGTCCGATCATCCCATCGCGGCGGATACCCTCGCCTCCGCGCAGAAGGAGCGATAACGCATGGCTACGGAACGACGGCGGCGCGGCACGGCGCAGAACGGCGCGAACGGGGCAGGCCAGGAGCCGGTGGCCTTCGAGGAGGCGCTTGGCCGGCTCGACGAGACCATCGCCGCGCTCGAAGGCGGGCAGATCCCGCTGGAGGACGCCATCCGGCTGTATGAGGAAGGCATCAGGCTGGCCCAGCGCTGCCAGAGGTTGCTCGACACAGCGGAGCTACGCATCCAGGCGTTACGGCCCGCCACAGCGGACGATCACACTGAGGATGCGTTCGTGCTCGAAGCGATTGAGTTTGGGGACGCGAACTAGCGACAGTGTGGTGAGAGCGTTGGCGTAGGCGCGAGGG
>CAYYCB010000326.1:0-3413 GCA_964469715.1 uncultured Ktedonobacterales bacterium
CGGCTGGTCGAGTCCGTGATTCACGGCCGGCCTGGCGGCATCCATCCCGCCACGCGTACCTTCCAGGCGCTGCGCATCGCCGTCAATGACGAGCTTGGCAGCCTTGAGACGGCGCTCCCCGCGGCGGTCGAGCTGCTTCGCCCCGGCGGCCGGCTCGCCGTCATCAGCTTCCACTCTCTGGAGGACCGCATCGTCAAGCATTTCTTCCAGGCCGAGGAACGCGGCTGCATCTGCCCGCCAGGGCTGCCCGCCTGCGTCTGCGGGCACGAGCCTCGGCTGCGCATCGTGACCCGCCACCCCGTCGTCGCGGGTGAGGCGGAGGTCACCTCCAACCCCCGCGCCCGGAGCGCTAAGCTCCGCGTCGCGGAACGCCTGTGAGGGCGCGCCACATGTGCCCTCACAGCGCACCTGAACAATTGAATAGGCCACGCCCTACCGGCCCGCGGCGGCATACAAACCACACCGCGGATCTGGTGGGGCGCGGCCATGAGCTGAAAATGCGGCAGAAATGGCAATGCCGCCAGGTCGCTTTCGCGCCCTATTTGCCCACCGCACGGCTTTGGCCGTTCGGCCCATCCGGCACGGCACATGCTTACTTAGCCTATGGTCTATTCCCGCATATCAAAGGATGCGCGGGACGAGAAAGCTGAGGACGGCATGGATAGGTGGGATGGATCGGGTCCGCTCGATTCTCTGGGTATACAGGGTGAAGGCGGCGGGGCGCGTGCCCAGGGCTGGCGCGGGCGTGTGGTGCGGCTGTTCCGGCGGCCGTCCGCTTTCGCTCTCTTCGGCATTGCGCTCGTGGGCCTGCTGGCGCTGATCTACCTCAATGAGGTCTCGGGCGTCACCAGGGCGAATGCCGAGCTGCGCGACCTCCAGGCCACGCAGACCCGCCTTGAGCGCGAGGACGCGGCACAACGAGCGAAGTTGGGTACGGTGACGAGTCCTGCATTCGTCGCGCAACGCGCCCGCGAGCTTGGCCTACAGCCGGGTGATCCCGCCGGGGTGGTTATCGTCACGGCGGGCGGCGGGGGGCAGCCATGAGGGATCGTCGAGATGCGGTGCGGGCATGGCTCTCCGAACTTCTCCCGGAGCGTGCCACCGGGCTGCGTGCCGAGCGCGAGCGCGACCGCTCCGAGCGCGCGACGCTCCAGCGGGCGCGCCGGCGTCAGGCGGCGGTGTTCCTCGTCGTGGCGTTCGTGCTGGCGGCGCTGCTGGGTCGCACCGCCTACTGGACGCTCTTTGAGCACCAGGCCCTCGCGGCCCGCGCCGAGAAGCAGCAGCGCGAGAACTTCCCGGTTCCGGCGGGGCGCGGCGAGATCCTCGACGCCAGTGGGCGCATCCTTGCCCTCAGCGTCTCCCAGGATACCGTCATCGCCGACCCGACCGTCATCCGCGCGGGCGGCGGCCTGACGGGCGCCGCCTCCGTGCTCGCGGGGTTGGTGGGCTTGCCCGCCGATCTCGTCCTACACGAGCTCGACGTGCCTGGTGAGTACGTCGTACTGCGCGATGCGGGCGGCGCGACGCTGCTTCTTTCGCAGGACCAGAGCGACGCGGTCGCCGGCGCGATCGGCGACCGCAAACTTGCGGGTGTCGCCTTGATTCCCCAGGTAACTCGGGTCTACCCGGCGGGCGCGCTTGCGGCGCAGGCGCTCGGGTTCGTTAGCCGCTCCGACGGGAAAGGGGCCTACGGCGTGGAGCAGCGGGAGGAGCAGATGCTTGCCGGCCAGCCCGGTCTCATCTCCGCCGCGCACGATGCGCAAGGCCATCCCCTCGCCAGCACCATCCGCCGCGAGACGCCGCCAGTGCCGGGCGCGAACGTCACGCTGACCCTCGACGCGACGGTCCAATATTGGGCCGAGCAGGGGCTCGCGCAGACGGTGGCAGCCACTGGCTCTGACGGTGGGACGGTCATCGTCATGGATCCGCAGACCGGCGCCATCGTCGCCATGGCAAGCCTTCCGTCGTTCGACCCGAACGCCTATGGCCAGTCCTCGCTCGACCGCTTCCCAAATCCGGCGGTGAGCGCGATCTACGATCCGGGCTCGGTGATGAAGGCGATCACGATGGCGGCGGGCCTGGATTCCGGCAGCATCGTCCCCGACTCGATCTTTGACGATACCGGGACGGTGATGGTGGACGGCCAGCCGCTCCATAACTGGGGCATGCGCGCCTACGGCGACATCACCATGACGCAGGTGCTGCAGTATTCGGCCAACACCGGCGCCATCTGGGCGCAGCAGCAGATCGGACGCGACCGCTTCGAGCGCTATCTGGACGCCTTCGGCTTTGGCACACCCACCGGTGTAGACCTGCCAGCGGAGGCAGCCGGCCTGCGCGGCAGCGAGAACGGCGGCTACTCGGCGCTGACGGCGGCGGAGAACGCCTTCGGCGAGGGCATCGCCGTGACACCGCTCCAGATGGTGGCCGCCTACGCCGCGCTCGCCAACGGGGGCGTGCTGGTGCGACCGCATATCGTCGCCAGCGTCACAGCCGGTGACGGGAGCGTGACACGCTACGGCGCGCAAACGGTGCGCCAGGTCATCAGCGCGGACGCCGCCCGCGCGGTGACGCAGATGCTGGTGGACTCGGCACAGGTCAGTGAGGCGCAGATGAGCTTGATCAAGGGATACACAGTGGCGGCCAAGACCGGCACGTCTACGCCCGACCCGCGCAATCCCTCGCTCACTTACGCCTCGGTGCTCGGGTACGCGCCCGCGTCGAACCCGCGCTTCGTGCTGCTGGTCAAGCTCGACCATCCCAAGACCGACATCTTCGGCGGGTCGGCGGCGGGGCCACTCTGGCGGGCATTGGCCCAACAGCTTTTCGTCTACTATCGCATCCCGCCCGACCGGGTGGGCTAGCGGACCTCGAAAGTCGTCTTCGTAGTGCGTTCCGAGAGAGCAAGCATTGAGGAAGTGACGCGCAGCGCGCGTCGCCCAGGCACGGACGTCACGGCCGGGGACTGGCCCAATGAAGGACCGGGACCGGCAAAGGAGGCTGACCATGGCGACACGGAAGAAAAAGACAGTGACGGTGCCGACGGTGGCGATGACGGCCGCGCCCGCCAAGAAGGGGCGTCCGGCCGTGCAGTCCGCCCTGCCTGGTCTCGCCTCGGCCGTGGCCCAGCAACCGGTGCATTATATCTCCGGGGCGCCCGCGACCCACGTCACCCCCATCCATACACTTCCTCCCCTGCCGCTCCCTGGCGACGTGCCCGGCCGCCGCTCGCTCAAGGAGACCGGTGTGCGCCGCCGCTTCGGTGAGCTACGCGCCGCCCTGACGGATGGCTGGGAGATCGTCGAGCCTATCTTCGCGCGTCCGCTCTGGTCCGCCTCCGACGACTCCGCCACGGCGTTCAATTTCGTCCTGCGCCGCGAGGGCGTCACACGCCTGCTCACCGTGCCTGAGGG
>CAYYCB010000327.1:0-3390 GCA_964469715.1 uncultured Ktedonobacterales bacterium
TCCGTCGCGCTGACCGCGCCGAGGAGCTGGCACAGCTCGAACACGAAGTGGCGGAGCAGCGGCGCCAGCTCGAAATCGGCGTGCAGGAGCTGCTGTCGACGCACGTCCGGGCGGCGAACGGCGACTTTAGCGCCCGCGCCCCGATGAACCAGGGCAACGCGCTCTGGCAGGTGTCGGCGTCGCTGAACAATCTGCTGGCTCGCCTTCAGAAAACCGGCCAGTCCGAGTTCCAGCTTAAGCGGACGGATCAGGAGATCGACCGGCTCGCCGATGCGCTCCTTCAGGCGCGCGAGGGGCGCAGGCCTATCTGGCCCGCTCCCACTGGAACGCGCGTGGACCGCCTTCTCGACGTGCTGCTGAGCCCGACACGCCAGCCGCCAATGGGCCATTTCCCTCCCCAGATGGGCCGCCAGTCCGCGCCGCGTCTCCAGGGGAATCCTGGCGGGCAACCCGGCTGGGAGAACCCGTGGCAGTCGGCCCCGTCGCAGGCCGCGGGCAACTCTCCATTCGACACAGGACCGGGCGGCCAGTGGGGCGGCCCTGGGCCGCAACGCGGGCACGGCGAGGAATAGCGCCAAGGGGAGACTGATTCCGGGTGGGAAGGTATCGTGTGCCGTCGCGGCCTTGAAAGGGCCGGCGCAGGGCGCGAGATGGGCTACAGCCCTGACGAGTCCCCAACACCCCAGACGAGATCGATATGATTGGGTACGGTCAGCCGGGGAAGGATGCTCCCGGCGGCCGCGCCCCCACACGGGAGGCCGCATCTGCTCCCAGGCGGACGGCAGCGGCGAGCGCCTCATCGGCAGGCGCCCCCTCAATCCAGCGGCTGAGGAAGCCCGCGCAGAAGGCGTCGCCGGCGCCCGTCGTATCAGGCTCCGTAACCAGATGAGCCGCGCACTCCACGGCAGCGCCGTTGGCATGCGCCCAGCGCGCGCCCTCAGCGCCGAGCTTCAGCGCCACCTCAGTGTAGTGGCGGCAGAGCCCTTGGGCAATCTCGCCGGGGTCCGCGCGGCCGGTGAGGAGACGCCCCTCCTCCAGGTTGGGAAAACACAGGTCGGCGCCCGCAGTCCAGGCGAAGAAGTCCGCCGGGCCGGCGGCTGCGAGCATAGATCCCGAGGCAGGGTCCACGGAGATACGCATCGAGCGCGAGCGGGCGAGGGCAAGCGCCGCCAGAGCGGCGGGGCGTGTCTCGGGCGCGAGCAGGGCATAGCCGGAGAGATGGAGGACCGCGCCCGGCTCGAAGAGCGCCTGAGGGAGAGCGCTCGGCGTGAGGCTCAGGTTCGCGCCGCGATCCGAGAGCATGCTCCGCTCGCCTTCCGGGTCCACCAGCGCCACCAACGTGCCCGTCGGGCGGTCGGGGTCCACGGCGAGATGGGGAACCACCCCGGCGCGCTCGAAGGCCGCGCGATGCAGCGCGCCGAAAGGGTCAGCCCCAACGCAGCCTACGAAGTGGACCGCGACGCCCGCCGCGGCGAGCCAGCAGGCCACGTTGGCCGCCGACCCGCCTGGGCTGAAGCCGATGGTCGTCGGGGTGTCGCTGGCGGTGGCAATCGGACCATGTGTGCGGGCGAGGATGTCGGTCATCACGTCGCCCAGGACGACGACCCAAGGGGTGGATGCGGATGTGCCGGCCATGGAGGAGTCGCTTTCAACGGCATCGGGCGCGCCAAGCTCAGCGCGCCCGCCAAAGGAACCCATCCATTGTCGCACGTCTCACGCGGCGCGGCGACATCCACGGCGGCGCGGGCACAAGCCGCCAAATAGGCCTAGACGGCGGTTAGGGTCGCACCGTGCGACGGCCAGCGCCGTTTGCGCCCGGACTCGCCGCCGGACGCTGCCGTTGGACCTCGCCGTCTATCGCCGCCTCCGTCGTGTTGGCGCCAGGCGTGGCGGGAGCCGGCGTATCGGAGGTCGCGCCGTAGCGATCCACCAGCCGCGCATAGAGGTCTTCGATCTGCGCCGGGGTGAGGCGGCCGAGGTCGTCCACCTGATGGTAGTGGCGTGCGGCCGTCAGCAGTTGGGCGCGACTAAGCCGGTAACCCTCGGCGGCCCGCACGAGATCATCCAGGCTTCTCCGTGGATCGAGCTTGGCAGGCTCGCCGGCGGCCGCCTCGGCCAGGATCGCCTCGATGGCTGGGTCGGCAGCCGGGGTCGGGTCCGATACGCTCTCGGCGACGGGCAAGCGGGAGAGGAAGTCCACGAAGGTGGGATTGATCACCTCGAGGCCAAGCGGGAAGGCGGCGCTATTCGATTTGACGACTCGCCCGACGCGCACCAGCTCGAAACCCTCCATGCGGGTCGTCATTTCCACCAGCACATCCACGAAATATTCGAGGCCGGAAGCGGTCATTGGCAGGACACGACCAAGCTCGTTCTCTTCGCGCTCCTCCTTGCCGCGGGCGCCGATCTGGTCGGTGATGACGACGCTGGCGCCTGAATCCACGCAGAGGCGGCGCAACACCTCCTGGAGCACGACCTGATCCGCGGCCAGCAACTCGGCGCTCGGTTGCGCCAGCGGATCGCCGGTCGCCTTGCGCAGCGCGCGAAGCGTCTCGGCGTGCTTGCGTCCGAAGTACATCGCCCAGGAGTCAAGTACGTAGCAGCCGTAGCCGCGCTGCTCGCGGCCCTCTGTGAGCGCCCAGTCGATGAAGGCGGGCAGCTCGTCGGGATGCTCAATCTCCAGCGCGTCGAAGTGCGCGCCGTCGGATCCGGCGAGGAATCGCGCCTTGCGCTCGGTATCGAAGAAGCAGAGACGCCCCAGGCCAGCATCGGCGAGGGTCGCGGCGAAGGTGCTTTTGCCCGTTCCCGCGGCGCCGCGAACGGCGACGACGAGGCGCGGCTTCTTGGCGAGACGGCTGAGTGGATGTATCTGCGGCACGTTGATGCGCTCCTTGGCGATGTGCGGTGGATGGGCACGCAGCGACCTGTGAAGATGCGCGCCTCGTCTCGTCGTTCCGCCGCGTGCCTCCGCAATCGGAAATGGGGATGCCAGCGCACGCGGCAATGGCGGCGGGGCGGCGGAGATGTTGGCCGAGTGTGGCCGGTTTTTCGCGAGGACGATGATTTTGTGTTGTCCGAAGTGGCCGAGTGTGGCCGGATTTCTGTACACGAATATGATTTTCGGGCGGCGTGGCGGCTGGCCGTCGGTGGCCGGATTTCGTGTGCGCGGGTGATTTTGCGGCGGGGAGAGGTAGGTAGCGGCTACTCCACCGCCATCCGAGCGCAGGGTTGTGCGGGTGAGGCGTGGCCGAAGTGGCCGATTTTTCGATGGCACGCGTGCGAGGTGATGGCCGAGTGTGGCCGGTTTTCGATGTGTGCGGGTGATTTTCGTGAGGGTGCTCATTGCCGTTCTTGCCGTTCTTGCCGTTCTTGCCGTTCTTGCCGTTCTTG
>CAYYCB010000328.1:0-3390 GCA_964469715.1 uncultured Ktedonobacterales bacterium
CGTTGCCGAGCGCCGTGCGCCAGGGCAGCAGCAGGTCGCGCTGGGGCATGTAGCCGACCCACCCCAGGCGGCGCGCGTTCGGGTCGCCGTGGAGCGCGATGGACCCGGAGGAGGGCGTCGCGAGGCCGGCGATGAGCGAGAGGAGGGTGCTCTTGCCGCTGCCGCTAGGGCCAACCAGCGCCACCAGCTCGCCGCGCTCCACACGCAAGCTCACGCTTTCCAACGCCGCCACCGGCTGCCGCCCGCGCTGCCCGGCGAAGCGCATCGAGACGTCACGCACGTCGAGCAGAGGCGCATCTTCGGCTGGCGCGCGAACGGTCACGTCCGCCGCCCCCTCTGGCGCTCGCGGCTCCGCCATGCGCTGCCCCTTCGCGTCGCACGGCGCCCAACAAAAATGGGACGCCGGCACGAATGCCAGCGTCCCCAAGTGACGACTCGAAGGCAAACCTTCAAGCCCTGCTCCCTGCGCTGGCATTACCCAGATCAGGTTCCGTCGGTCGGCGGCGGTTCGGCCACCCTCTCAGCCTGGCTCCCCAAGCTCCCGTTGCGGTGGGAAATCTTCAGTTGTCGGTATCATCAGTAGCACGACGCACAGCGACGCGTCAAGGGCGGCTGTACGGCTGTTTCCTCCACCCTGCCGCGCCGCCCTAGTCCAAAGTCGGCACAGACGCCATGATACAATGCCCGCGCCGCCAACCCCCAAGGAGCGCGGTCGGGAGGGGACAAGCCAGTGTTCGAGCCGCAGGATCCACAATTTGAGGAGCGCGTGCGGGCAAGCTTCGCGCGCCAGACGGTGATGACGACGATAGGCGCACGGATCGCGCACGTTGCCCCCGGTGAGGTGGATATCGCGCTACCATTCAGCGCGGATCTCACGCAGCAGCACGGCTTCCTCCATGCGGGCATCGTGACGACCATTGTAGACTCCGCCTGCGGTTACGCCGCATTGACGCTCATGCCACCCGATGTTGGCGTGCTCTCGGTCGAATTCAAGGCCAACTTCCTCTCACCGGCTAGGGGTACGCGCTTCGTGGCGCGCGGGCGTGTCCTGAAGCCGGGATACACGATCACCGTCTGCCAGGGTGAGGTGGTCGCCTATCGCGACGGGCACGACGAGGAATACGCGGTGGCGACGATGCTCGCGACGATCATGACGGTGCGCAACCGGCCCGGTGTCGGGGACTAACGGTAGAGGCTGCCCAGAGGGTGCGGAGGAGCCTCCATGCTTCCACGGTTCTATCCCAAAGATGCGCCGGTCCCCGAGGGGCTGCGGACGGACGACTTCGTGCTGCGGCCGCTGCGGGCGAGCGATTGCGACCGCGACTACGACGCCGTGATGGCGAGCGCGGAGCTGCTGCTCGTCAAGAGCAACGGGCGCTGGCCGCGACCCGGCTTCACCTGGGACGAGAACCTCAAGGATCTGCAGGAGCACGAGGCCGACCATCTCGCGCGTCGCGCCTTCACCTATACCGTCATGACGCCCGACGAGACGCGCTGCCTCGGCTGCGTCTATCTCAATCCGCTGCGCGACACACTGCGCCGCTTCGGTGCGGACGAGTCCGCAATGGACACCGTGGGCGGCGACGAGGCGGCAATCCACTTCTGGGCGCGTCAGGATGAGCTTGCCCGCGACCTCGACCGTCGCCTCTTCGACGCCCTGCGCCCCTGGCTCGCCGCCGTCTGGGACTTCCGCCGCGCGCTCTACCGCGCCAACGACGGTGAGGAGCGTCTGCTCCAGTTCTACGCCGCTGCCGGCCTCCGCCCCGTCTACACAGTGCCGACGCGCCCGTGGGCCACGTCGTTCTTCGGATAGCCCGGAGAGGTCGTTTCTGCACAGGCGTTGGCGTAACCTGAGCCGTGCACCGGCGCTTCGGCGTCGTGAGCCAAGGCGCCGACGCTCAAGGCGGGGTTGGTCTCACGACGATTGCCCTTTGTCCCCCTGATATACTGGTGGGCAGGCGGCCAGAGTCGGAAGCGGAGGCTAGCTCATGAGCAGAGTGGATGCGCCCGCTGTCTTCGCGGCCAGAGTGCGCGCCTACGCCCAACAAGCCGGACGCTTACGCTGGCTGCCCCTGGCCCTCCTCGCCGTGGTGGTGGTCGCCGCCTTCCTTGTGGGCCGGTTCACCGCGCCAGGGCTCCCTGATACGCAAGGGCCGCCAAGCCTCACCCTTCCCCCGCATGCGAGCCTGGTGCGCTGGGAAGAGTATCCCAACGATCATGAGGCGATCTGGTATTATGCCGTGCCCGATTCCTCACACGATGCCGTGATGAGCTTCTTCAAAGACCAATTCACACGGGGGAGTTGGTCATGCGTCACCAGCAACTTCGCCCATGCGATCACCCGCAACGGGCAACCGTTCACCGGCTCGAATGGCTATGTGGCGGCCAGGAACGGCTCGCTCGATGTGCAGATCAACACCGGCGACCAGAGCTTCGGCGCCTTCCTCCTACAGCATGACCTCGACGAGCACGCCATCGCCCTCAAGATCGACGTCTCCACCACCAATAAGGCAGGCTGCAACGGCAAATAGCGCCGCTACTATGGCGTCCTGAGTCGAAGCCCACGCCGCCGATGGATGAGCAGCCCGCATGGATGGACGAGGAGTGGCGGGTGCTCCCACGCCAGGCGCGATTGCCCGTCGGCCACCGACCCTGTTGCGACGATTCGAGTGCCCGAATGCTAAACTAAGGGTGGAATGCCTGCCGACCACGCGAGGAGCCTGCTATGATTGAGCGACTGCAGCGTGCTCTTGAGCACGTCGAGGAATTGCCGCCTGAGGTGCAAGAGCAGCTCGCCGAGCACATCGAGGAATGGACAGAGCCGCTTGAACTTCCCGTCGGAAGTTTGGCCGGGTCCATGCCTGACCTGCCAGACGACGCTGAGGAAATACTCCTTCGATGGCGGAGAGAAGCTCCCATAACGCCGCCGGTTGAAGAGCAGCTGAAGTGGCTGGAGGAGGAATGAGGCGTTTTCTCCTTGACACGGGAATCGTCACCGGCTACCTGCGCGGCCGACGTGGAGCAGTGCACCTCGTGCAGCCCTGGATTGATGGAAATGAGGCTGCAACAAGTATTCTCGTATATGGCGAAGCCGCAGAATTGTTCAAGAGCCTCACGGACTACCCTGGGCGTCAAGCCATCCTCAGGGGATTGATGCGCCAGATTCGCATGTATGAACTCACGTATCCCATCCTTGAACGATACGCAGACCTACGACGGGCAATGCGCCCTCCATATGGTCCAGGCCTCATCGGCGATATTGACACGCTCATCGCTGCCACAGCGCTCGAACACGATCTTACAGTAGTCACCTTGGATGGCGACTATACGCGTGTACCTCGAAAAGACGGATCTCCTCTAGCCCGCGCATTCTGATCCACTCATACGGTT
>CAYYCB010000329.1:0-3366 GCA_964469715.1 uncultured Ktedonobacterales bacterium
TACGCTGATTACGCGTCCCTAGTATCCAGAGACGGCCTCGAAGCCCGCGGCGATCTGCGCGTACCCTGTCGAGTTCGCGTGGATGTCGTTGTAAAAGCTGCACATCCACGTCCAATTGCAGACGTACGGATTGCCGCCGTTGACGTATTGGCCCGTGTGGAAGATGCCATAGACGTTTACCACCGGCACGCCGTACTGCGAGGCCACCTGGGCGATGATCGCGTTGAGCTGCTGCACCCAGTAGAGTGTCGAGGGGTTCTCGTTCTGGTAGGGGTCATAGTAGTTCATCAGCAAAAGGTCGCCGGTCCCATGCAGCGCGCCCTTGATCCGGCTCACGATGGTCGGCAGGTTTGTCCTCACCGCGTTCAGCGCGTTCGTGCCGCAGGTCGTATCGATGGCGTGGTTGGAATAGCAGTTGCCCAGATCGTTGGCGCCGATGTCGAGCGTCACGGGGCTGACTTGCCCCACATGGCCGTTGATGAAGTTGACCACGGCGTTGATCTGCGACCCGCTATAGATCGTCTTGCGGATATACCAGTAGGGGCAGCCGCCGTTGAGCATGGTGGCCGTCGTCTCCCCCGGGCAGGCGTAGTTTGAGTAGTCGGCCAGTCCGGCGACCGCTTTCATCTGGTTCGCGAAGTCTGTGCTGTAGCCATTTGCCCAGTCGAGATTGGGCTGATAGCCGAATGCCAGCGAATCGCCCGTCGCGATGTAATAGTGTTTCACACCGACGAGGGCGGCTCGTTGCGCCGCCCGCGCCGTTGGCGCGAACGCGAATGAGACGCTCATCGTCGCGAGCAGCGCGACGATCATCAGTGGCGCCACGATGCGCCGGGCATCCAGGGCACGTGCGAAGCTGCTGATCATGGAGCTTTCCTGCACTTTCGCCTCTACCTTCCGGCCGCTCCCCATTGTCGGCCGGTCCACCGATGCCGTGTGTGAGCGATGCGACGCGGCAAGCGCGCCCGCAGCGTGTCGTGTATGCCGTGTGAGCGGGTGGCATGCTTTCGCCGCCGCATCGACAGAGCCGCTTGCGGCGTCATCAGCGCGCAAGGAGGTCCGCGCCCGCAGTGGAGCGTCGTGGTTAGGGGTATCGTCCCGGCGTCCATGGCGCTGTCCCGAACCGCAGGCCGCCGCCAAAAGCGACCTGACGTCGCATCACAAGCATGCGGAATCCGCCGCCAGCTTGTCAATGTGTGGAATGCTTGCGCTGGTGTAATCTCGGCTTTGGGTTTCGAGCGCGCCTCTTGCGCCCGCCGTCCCTATCCCCCACAATGGCCGCGACGATGGGCGCACGTCGCGCCACACCTACTGGACAAGAGGTCTTCCCCATGATTCCCGGCGACGCCTCAGCGGCCACCATCTACCAGCATCCGGCGGAGCTGCTGCGTGCGCTGATCCGTTTCGACACCACCAACCCGCCCGGTAACGAAGCCGCCTGCGTGCTCTACATCCGCGACCTGCTCGCCGCCGCTGGCATCGAGTCCACCCTTCTCGCCCGCGATCCGAATCGCCCCAACCTCATCGCGCGGCTAAAGGGCGAGGGGAGCGCGCCTCCGCTGTTGCTGCAGGGGCATGTGGACGTCGTCCCGACCGCGAGCCAGCCGTGGACGCGCCCGCCTTTCGCCGCCGAGGTTGCCGACGGGATGATCTGGGGGCGTGGCGCGCTCGACATGAAGGGCGGCGTCGCCATGATGCTCGCCGCATTCCTTCGCGCCAAGGCGGAAAATGCGCGGTTGCCCGGCGATGTCGTGCTCTGCATCCTCAGCGATGAGGAGGCCGGCGGCGCGGACGGTGCGCGCTTCCTTGTCGAGCGCCACCCGGAGCAGTTTGCCGGAATTCGCCATGCGCTGGGGGAGTTCGGCGGTTTCACCATCGAGCTTGCCGGCCGTCGCTTCTATCCCATCATGGTCGCCGAAAAGCAGAGCTGCATCGTCCGCGCCACTCTGCGCGGGCCCGCCGGACACGCCTCCACGCCACTGCGGGGCGGCGCTACGGCGAAGCTCGGCCGTCTCCTCACCACGCTCGATGCCCAGCGCCTACCCGTCCACGTCACCCCCGTCGCGCGCACGATGATCGAAGCGTTTGCTTCGGGCCTGCCCTCGCCGCTCTCCGACGTCCTTCCCGGTCTGCTCGACCCCGCCAGAACTGACGCCCTGCTCGACACGCTGGGTGAGGCCGTCGCGGGCTTCGACCCGCTGCTACACTCCACAGCCACGCCGACGATCGTGCGCGGCGGCGAGAAGAACAACGTAATCCCCAGCGAGATTGCCGTCACGCTCGACGGGCGCATCCTTCCCGGCCTCTCACCAGAGGACTTCCTCGGAGAGCTCCGGGCATTGCTCGGCGAAGACGTGGAGCTCGACATCCTGCTACACGATCCGAATCCCGCGCCTGCCGCGCCTGATCTGTCGCTCTTCGCCACGCTCGGCGACGTACTGCGCGAGTCCGACCCGGAGGCGATCCCGGTGCCGCTGCTGCTCGCCGCCGTCACGGATGGACGCTTCTTCTCGCGCCTGGGGATTCAGACCTACGGCTACCTGCCCATGCAACTCCCCGCCGGCTGGAACTTCACCCAGATCATCCACGCCGCCGACGAGCGCATCCCGGTGGAGGCCGTCGCCTTCGGCGCTGGCGCCATCTATAAAGTGCTTCAGCGCTTCAGCATGACGGACCGCTAAGCTGTGGAGACGTGGCCCGATTGGTGCGGGTGGGAGTGCGACGACATATCCGCCGTGCGAAAGGGCTGCGTCACCATGAAAGATCCGCTCGTCAAGGGACATCCCCTGCACGCCGTCCTCACTGATCTGCCCATCGGGACCACCGTCGCCGCCGTCGCGTTCGACGCCCTCGCGCTCGCCCGGCGTTCGCCGCGCTGGCGCTTCGCCGCGGACGCCTCGGTCGGCGCGGGCTTCGTGAGCGGCTGCGCCGCCGCGCTCGTCGGCCTATGGGATTACCAGGCCGTCCCGCAAGAACATCCCGCCCGCAGCGCCGGCGCCATTCACGGCTACCTCAATGCCGGTGTCGTCGCCCTGCTCGGCCTCAGTCTCCTCGCGCGCCGTGGCGAGCCCTCGGACGGGGATGATGAGTGGATACCGCAGCCGCGCGACCTCATCAGCCGCGCGCTCTCGCTGGGGGCGCTTGGCCTGCTTGGCGCCTCCGGCTGGCTCGGCGGCGACCTCGTCTATCGTCTCGGTTGGCGCGTCGCCCCCGCCGAATACGATGAACAGATCGAATCCGCCCTCCACGAGCGCGGCGACGACGCCCTCATCGCCCAGGCGCACGCCGCCGTCGAGGGCTACGAGCGCGACCACGCGCTCCTCCCATAGATGTCGCGCTCACCGGATTCACGTCGTCTCGCATCGC
>CAYYCB010000330.1:0-3349 GCA_964469715.1 uncultured Ktedonobacterales bacterium
GGGCGGCCTTGAGCTTGTCCTCGAAGAGCGCGATTGGGTCCCGCGTCGCCTTCCACAGCTTCTCTTCTTCGCGCGTGCGATAGTAGGCCGGGTCGGCCATAGAGTGACCACGGAAGCGGTAGGTCAGGGACTCGATGAGCGTGGGGCCGTCACCGGCGATGGCGCGCTCGCGGGCCTGGAGCATCGCCTCGCGCACGGCAAGGGCGTCCATACCATCCACCTTGATGTACGGCATGCCGTAGGCGGCGGCGCGCGGCTCAAGCGACGCGACGGACCAGGCCTTGGTGACGGCCATGCCCATCGAGTACTGGTTGTTCTCGCACATGAAGACCACGGGGAGCTTCCAGAGTGCGCAGAGGTTCATCGCCTCATGGAACGCGCCCTCGTCCACCGCGCCGTCTCCGAAGAGCACGAGCGCGATACGCTGCTCGCCAAGATACTGGATGCCGAAGCCGACGCCGGCAGCCATCACGAGCTGCCCACCGACAATGGCCTGCCCGCCGAGGAGGTTGTGCTCGTTGCTCCACATGTGCATCGAGCCGCCCTTGCCCTTGCTGGAGCCGGTGGCTTTGCCGAAGAGCTCCGCCATCACCGCCTTGGGGTCGATGCCCTTCAGGATGGCGTAGCCGTGCTCGCGGTAGGCGCTGAGGACGTAATCCTCATGCTTCAGAGCGGAGAAGGCCCCGACGCCGTTGGCCTCCTGACCGATGTAGAGATGGAGAAAGCCGCCGATCTTGCCGAGGGTGTATTCCTCGGCGGCCTTCTCCTCGAAGCGGCGGAGCAGCACCATATCGTGGTGCATCTGGTGGAGCTGCTCGCGGGTCAGCCCGGCCAGCGTCGCTTCGCGTTCCCGAATGGCCATGCCTTGTATCTCCCTTCCGCCATGTTCTCAGGCGGGGTTTGCTGCTGCTTGTTGCGCTCGCTCTTCGACCGTTTTTCGAATCTCGTCGTGAATTGTCGCTATGCTTCGCTTCTCGACCATTTGTACGTCAGGTCGGCCTGGCCTTTGACGCCCACGCGACCCGGCGCTATCATGCGAGGACCGACGCGACCCGACCACAATCGTTCGCCCGCGCCATGCCCATCCATCCCCACACTGCAAAGGCCCTGCCACGCGACGTCGGCGTCGCGGAAAGCCGCCCGCAACGTTTCGGGCCTCGGCCCATTCGGAGGATTCGCCTCGTGACCTACGTCATCTGCCAGCCGTGTATCGGCGTGAAAGACGCCTCCTGCGTAGACGTGTGCCCTGTAGATTGCATCCACGCCCGCGAAGAAGACGAGCAATACTACATCGATCCGGATGAGTGCATCGACTGCGGAGCCTGCGAGCCCGCCTGCCCCGTGGATGCGATCTTCGAGGAGGGCGGAGTGCCCGCCGAATGGAAGCAATTCATCCAGATCAACGCCGCCTACTTCACACGTTAATCCCCCAAGATGGGACGTACCTACGGTCGTCACGGCCACGAGCTAGACCATGATCGCGGCGGGAGCAGGGCCTATGCCGCGGCCATGAAAAAAGCCCGACTTCCGGGGAGGTCGGGCATCGTTGCTCGGCGCGAATCCCGCAGGCGCCGCGACTCGGCGACGCTGCCGGCCACGGCGATTTGACGTTCTGGCGGTCGCGGTGCGATCGGCCCCAGGATGACAACGGCGCGCGGTATGCGCGCTACCTGGGGGCCGGGATCATCGCGGAGACGATGGCCAGGACGACGAACAGCACGACGAAGGCGATGGTGATCCGGAACAACAGCCGGTCAATGCCACGCCGAGTCTTGAATACGGTGCCCGTCCCACCAAACACACTGCCGAGTCCCGAGCCGCGCGCCTGGAGCAGAATGGCGACGATCAGGGCAATCGAGACGATGATCTGGACGACCTGGAAGTACTGGCGGTACGGCGACAGGAATTGCACGAGACGAGCCCCTTCTCCCTACGCCACTCCCCGATTGATGCGCATTCCAACCGGGTCCGTAGCGCATGCCACTCGCCCTACTATAGCATTCGATGCCTAACTCCGCAACATGCCTAGACCTAAATATTTCTTTATACCCGACTGCTGAGACGATGAGGAGCGTGGCGCGTCGGGGTGGGCTTCGTGAGGCGGGCAGGGTATACTATGGCGTTAGGGTCGGGCTGGACGCGCGGGAAGGACATCACCACACGGACGGGGCTCGACTCGAACGGATACGGCAGGGGAGGTCGGCACGATGCGAGTCGAAGGTGGCTATACGTTCCCGGCGCAGATCGAACAGGTCTACGACGCGCTCACGACGGTCGCGGGCTTAGAGCACACGCTGCCGGGCTGCGAGCGACTCATCCAGCTCGGCCCCGCCGGAAAGGGCGGCGCGGCGGCATTCGAGGCGCGGCTGCGACTGGCTGGCGACCTGACGACCGCGCGACTCACGTTCGCGGCGGTGCGCCCACCGGCGCACGCGCGCTTCGAAGTCGAGCTGTTCTCGGCCTCGGGACACCTCCGTGGGCGTGGCCTCTTTGACTTAGTAGACCAAGGGGCGCATACGGTGGGCGCATACGTCCTCGACCTCAAGGCCGTCGAAGGCGAACGCGGGACGGCGCCGGAGCCGGAGCGGGCGCAGGCCTTCATCCAGGCGCTATGTGACAGGCTGGGCCAACGGCTGCGCGTGGACACGCCCGCCGAGGAGGAGCCTTCGTTCGCAGCGGGAACGGCGGTACGGACGCCGCATGGGCGCATCGTCGCCTTGCGCGCCGCAGCAGATGCGGCGCCGCTCGACCACTGGACGCAACGCGCCGCATGGATGGGAGCGGGGCTGCTGCTGGGGATGGGGATGCTGGCGCTAGTGACGAGCGCGGCGCGCAGACTGGCCGACCGCGACGCCGATTGAGCGCGCGGCGCGGCACAATCGCGAAACACCACGTCGGCCTGGATTGTTGCAGTGCGGGTTGCCAAACGGAATCCGCCGGGAGGTGGTTGATCCATTGTCGCGGCGCTCAAGGCGCCGATGCAGGGAACCATCGCGGCACTCAAAGTGCCGGCGCAGACACGGACGGTACGTCCCGCGGACCCTAGATGGCCCAGCCGGGTCCCGTATCATCCCGGCAATTCAGCGCCGAGGCGGAGACTGGGGTTCTCGGCTCCCAACGGCAGCCCAAATCCTGTATTGCAATGCGAGCTAGGCCGATTTGCGCTTTCGGTTGGGCGCGGGCGGCGCGGCGTCGGGCTCGCCCCAGAGGTTGCTCTGTGCGGCAACGAGCGGCTGAGCGGCCTTGACGGAGGCGCGGGTGCGGCGAGCTGGAGCAGCCGAGACGGCTTCGCGATGGGCCGGCACGACAGCGAGCGGCTTTGCCATACCTATCTTTGCCGATTTTGCCG
>CAYYCB010000331.1:0-3340 GCA_964469715.1 uncultured Ktedonobacterales bacterium
AGCGTGGCAAGGTTGGCCGCCACCGCGACGACCAGCAGCGTCTTGCGCGCCGGCTTGCGCGTCACGGCAATCCAGCGCCCGAAAAGATAGTTCGCGGCGGTCATGCCGAGGATCAGCAGTAGATACTCACGGAAGGCAGAGGCGTAGAAGTAATAGCTCGCAGCGAGCAGGAACGGCCGCCGCCACGGTCGCGGCAGCAGCCAATGGACCGCGAGGACGACGACGAAGAAGACGGCGTACTGGAGAGAGTTGAAGAGCATGCGCGCTCCCTCGCGGCGATGGAACAATCCGAGTGGTGCCTAAGACCCCCTCCCAGCGCGACATTCGCAGGTTCCGTGCACGCCGCCACAGGATACGCGCCACTGATTCGATATATCTTGACAGCGACCCGCCCATCGCACATACTTCATGTTATGAAGCAATGGCCTCTCCGCAGGTGGACGCGGGAGCGGAAGCGGCGGCAGGCGGGCACGGAATGGAATGGAGCGAGACATCATGGCGGACGATGCCGTGCTGCGATATACGACGGGCGAGGGGAGTGTCGGCCAGTTCGGCCAGAGCGGCGGCCGGCCTGAGCCCTCAGAGGAGGAGGCGCTCGATGCCTATTCGCGCACGGTGATGCGCGTGGTCGAGCGCGTGGCGCCGGCGGTGGTGCAGATCGGCGTGACAAAAGCGGTCGCCGGCGGCTACGGCGGCATGGGAGCGCGCATTGCCCAGGGAGCCGGCTCCGGCGTGATCTTCACGCCGGATGGCTATATCGTCACGAACGCGCATGTTGTGGATGGAGCGCGGCGCATCACCGCGCTGCTAGCCGACGGGCACGACATCCCCGCCGAGCTGATAGGCTCCGATCCGGAGACGGATGTGGCGGTGGTGCGTATCTCCCCGCCTGAGGGCGGGCCGCTGCCCACGGCGCGTTTCGGCGATTCGGACGCGCTGCGCGTGGGCCAGCTCGTGGTGGCGCTGGGGAGCCCGGCGGGCCTGCAGAGCACGGTGACGGCGGGCATCGTGAGCGCGCTGCACCGCACGCTGCCAAGCTACGGCGGCCGGCTCGCGGAGGACATCATCCAGACCGACGCGCCAATCAATCCGGGTAACTCCGGCGGGCCGTTGGTCGATGCGCGCGGCCAGGTGATCGGCATTAACGTGGCGACGCTGCAGCAGACGCAGGGCCTCTCCTTCGCCATTCCCATCAACACGGTAAGCTGGGTGGCGTCTCAGCTCCTGCGACATGGCCAGGTGCGGCGAGCGCGGCTCGGCATCGCGGGACAGAACGTACAGCTCCCGGCCCAGGCACGGCGTGCCCTCGGACTGGACCGCATGGGCAGCGTCGAGGTCTTGCAGGTCGCGCCTGGCTCGCCGGCCGAGCGTGCGGGCATCCGGCCCGGCGACCGCATCCTCCGGCTTGACGAGAAGCCGATCAACACGGTCGAGGAGCTGAGACGATTCCTTGAGCGCGCGACCGACGGCGCGGAGGTTCGCGTCGGACTGCTGCGGCGCGGACCCGCTGGAGTGGAGACGCTGACCGTGACGGTGCCGGTGCGGGTGGGCCATGCGGCGTAGCCCTCTCCACCGCGCCCTTCGCGGTAAGCCCACATTCTCCGCTCGCTTCCGAAATAGCCTGGGCTGGAGAGATGTCGTATAATGCGAAGGTTAGCCGGACGCGGCGCACGGCCCCCGGTACCTACGATTCCCACTTCCCCGCCGACGCTGAAAGGAGCGCGCCGTCCATGGGCTTCAATATGAAGGCGCTGCAGCAGATGCAGAATCGAATGCTCAAGATGCAGGAGGATCTGCACAACAGCAGCTTCGAGGGCACCTCTGGCGGCGGTGCGGTTTCGGTCGCGATGAACGGCAAGTTCGAGGTGACGGCGGTCAAGCTCGACAAGGACGTGGTGGACCCGGAAGACGTCGGCATGCTGGAGGACCTCATCCTCACCGCCATCCAGGACGCCTTCGGCAAAGTCTCGGACGCCCAGGCCAAGATGATGACCTCGCTCACTGGCGGCATGAAGCTCCCACCGGGCATGGGATTCTAGCCGCCAGCGGCCTCTGCCCGTCGTCACCACCGCCGCCTCGCCGCTCGCGCGCAGCTCTCGCCAAACGACGGAGCGTGCGCAGCGTTCTCTCGCGCGGTGTTCTCTTTGGTAGATTCCTCCTCATTTCTAGAGCGCAGAGACGCCATCGTCCGCGTCCAGCGCGAGGCAGACGGATACGACATGCAGACGACCGCGGCGCCGGTGACGGCGCTCATCGAAGAGTTCGCCAAGCTGCCCGGCATCGGGCCGAAGACCGCCCAGCGCCTCACCTTCTTCATCCTGCGCAGCCCCGCCGACCAGGCCAAGCGGCTGGCCGAGGCCCTCGTGCGCGTGAAGGAGAGCATCATCCAGTGCTCGGTCTGCTTCAACATCACCGAGACCGACCCCTGTCCCATCTGCGCCAATCCTGAGCGCGACCGCGCCTCCATCTGCGTCGTCGAGGAGCCGCTCGACGTGCTCGCGCTCGAGAAGACCGGCGCATACAAGGGCCTCTATCACGTCTTGCACGGCGCGCTTTCCCCCATCGAGGGCATCAGCGCGAAGGATTTGCGCATCGATGAGCTCGTCGCACGCGTCCACAAAAGTGGCGACTCCGAGCCGGTGCGCGAGGTCATCCTGGCGACGAACCCGAACTACGAGGGCGACTACACCGTCGCCTACATCGCGCCCATGCTCGCGGGGACCGGCGTGAAGGTGACACGCCTTGCGCGCGGCCTGCCCATCGGCGGCGATCTCGAATACGCCGACGAAGGGACGCTCGGTCGCGCGCTCGAAGGGCGCCGCGAAGTATAGCGTCCTCCATAGTGCCGGTATCCTACCGGCCTCAACCGTATAACTCGTAGGGTCGGCAACCAACCGGCCGGACGCTCAGGAGGTGCGGATGGATGCGGCGGAGTTGCCCAGGGCGCTGCAATTGCGCCGGCTGACCACCCTGGCGCTGGCCGACCAGATCAAAGAGGACCGCTGGCGCGACCCCGCGCTGCCCGGCGGAAGAACCATTCACGATCTGCTGGCGCACCTCATCGCCTGGGATGAGTGGACCTTCGCCGTGCTCGACATCAGCCAGGCGCGCGACCTACCGCCGGTCCTGCTCAACGCTGTGCGCGACATCGACGCCTACAACGCCAAGCACGAGAAGCGCATGCGTAACCTCACCCGCGACGACATGCTCTCCGCGCTCCAGTCCGTGCCGCCGCGACTGCTCAAGACGGCCATGGCCTCCGGTGGCGAGGAGTGGGACCGGCGACGCATCGGCGAGCTTGCGGGATTGCTGCCCGGCGCCCGAACGGTGGAGGGCGAAA
>CAYYCB010000332.1:0-3338 GCA_964469715.1 uncultured Ktedonobacterales bacterium
GCCCCAGTCGCGCTCGCTCCAAACGATGCTCGCGACTCGCGTCTCATTCTGGTTGGTGAGGCGCCGCTCAACGCGGAGACCATGCTGTCGCGGCACACGGGGGTGGTCACTCCGAACGCTGCGTTCTACGTGCGCAACCACTTCCCCATCCCCGACCTTACGGCAGATGCCTGGCGTCTGGCCGTCGCTGGCGCGACCGAGACGTCGATGGAGCTGACCTACGAGGATCTGCGGGCGTTGCCGAGCCGTACGCTTCTGGTCACGCTAGAATGCGCCGGCAACGGCCGTGCGGCGATGCAACCGCAGGCCGAGGGCGAGCCGTGGCGATATGGTGCGGTGAGCACGGCGGAGTGGACTGGTGTGCCCCTACGGACTGTGCTAGCGGCAGCGGGTTTGTCGCCCGAGGCGCGTGAGATTGTGGTCGAGGGCGCCGACCGCGGCCACGTGGCCGCGGCGAACGGGGTGATCTCGTTTACCCGTAGCCTTCCGCTCGAGCAGGCCCTGCACCCTGACACGCTGCTGGCCTACGCGATGAACGGAGACCCCCTGCCGCACGACCATGGCTTTCCCGTGCGTCTCATCGTCCCCGGCTGGTATGGGGTGGCGTCGGTGAAGTGGGTGAGGCGCATCGAGGCGATCGCGCACACCTTCCGCGGGTTCTATCAAGTGGACCGCTACATCATGGCGCATCCAGGGCATGCCGAGTCGGACCACACGCCGCTCACAAGGATGGCCGTGCGCTCGCTCATCGCGACACCTGCGGATGGCGCCACACTGCCGCGCGGGCGTCACGTGGTTCGCGGGCTGGCATGGTCCGGTGAGGCGCCGGTGCGTAGCGTCGAGATCAGCATCGATGGCGGCGCGACCTGGGAGCCGACTACCTGGACCAGCGATCCAGCCCGCTACGCATGGAGAACCTGGGAGTACGCGTGGCAGGCGGAGGATCCCGGCGAGGCGATCTTGCGGAGCCGCGCAACCGACGAGGCCGGCCACATCCAACCGTCCGACCCGCTGTGGAACCGCCTCGGCTACGCCAACAACGCCATTCAGGCCGTTCGCATGGTCATCGTATGAAGGGAGCCGCGTCGCGCTCCCTCCGCGGGACGCCCGGACGAGGCTAGTAAGCGCCGATGTGTGCGAACGGTATGCTTCGGAAAGGCAGGCGGTCGCCGCATCGGCGCAAGAGACCATAACCTGCTTCATGTGGGAGACGCAGGCGTGCCTCGACCGCGCTGGGGTTGCCGAGCCTACGCCGTGTGGGCGTGGAGAGACCCGCCAGCGCGACCCATATTGAAGCCTGACCCCGGCCCGTTCAGTATTCGCATGGGGCAGATTTTCTGTCCACCTACCCTTTTACTCCACCCTCATCTACATCTGCCGGGCGTGCTGTGCCGCCCCTAACAGCGCCACCTTCGGACTCAAGATCAGATGCACTGGCACGTCATCGAGCAAATGAGTAAAGCGTCCCTTGCGCTGAAATTCCGATAGGAACCGTTCGGCCGCCATGAGCGGCACGATCCGTGGCGGGATGCCGCCACCTAGATACACTCCACCAGTTGCCAGCACCTTCAACGCCAGATTCCCCGCCTCCGCCGCCAGGATCGAGATGAACATCTCCGCCGTCCGCACGCAGATTGCCGGCGCGCCCTCCGGCCGCTGCGCCGCGTCCATGATGATCGGCGTCTGGTCCTTGGGGCTCTCCGCCTGCGCGAGCTGCCGCGCCAGCTCCGGCGGCTCCTCATAGCGCCCCGTATTCTTGAGGAAGGCGTAGATGTTGGGGATTCCGATGCCTGAGCAGACCCGCTCATAGCTCACGTGGTCCATCGTCCGTTGGAGATAGCGCAACAGGTCCATCTCGTCCGGCGTCGTCGGACCAAAGTCGCAGTGTCCGCCCTCAGAGGGATGCACGCTGTACTGCCCGTCCTTCTCGCAGGTCAAGAATGCCTCGCCCAGCCCCGTCCCCGGCGCCACTACTGCGATTGTCCCGCGATCCACCACCTTGCCCGCGCTCAATGTCAAGAGATCCTCCGGCCGCAGAAACGGCACGGCATTGCCGATGGCTTCGAGGTCGTTGAGCAGGCCCACCTGCGAAATCCCCAGCGCATGCGCCAGCCCCCGTTCGGTGATGGTCCACGGCAGATTGGTGATCTTCGCTTCCCCACTCACCACCGGGCCGGCCACGCCGAAGCTCGCCCGATCTACCTGCGCATCCGTCCGCTTGAGGAACTCGCCGACCATCGCCTCCAGGCTCGGATACCACGCGCTCCGAAACGTTGCCTCCGCCAGCGCCGTTCGCAGGTCCGTTGCGGAGGCGTAGAGGGCGAAGTTGGTCTTGGTACCGCCGATATCGCCGGCGAGCAGCATGGGGATCTCCTTGCTTCGGAGCGGTAAACAGCCTGGGGCACGGGGAAGCGCACCCCATTCTACCTGATAGATCGCAGACTCGTCCGTAGTTGCTGGTCGTATGAGCTTGACAGGCAATAGTTTGCAGTGCTATATTTTCCCCAGGATATTTAGCAAGGCAAAATGATTGCCCGGCAAAGCATTAGCCAGGCAATACGATGGCGCGCGACGAACGACGGCGCGCGTCACAAGAACGAAAGCGAGGCGGCTATGTCGATGAAGACGCGAGAGCCGCGCGATGTGACGGCGGAGGTGGCGGTCAAGGCGACAACAGAAGCGAACGACACGGCAACCGGGCGCGACGCGCTGCTAGGGCAGGTTGCCCAACGACTGACCCTGGCGCAGCGTGTGGTGAAGCTTGCGGCGAAAGAGCTCATGGCGGAGCACAACATCTCCCCTCATGAGGTACGCGTGGGCGCGGGGCAATTCCATGCACTGGGCGAGCTTGCCAAGGTGGAGCGGCTGATGGCCGGCGAGCTTGCCGACCGCTGCCACGTCTCGGAGCCGACCGTCTCCAAGATGCTCAAGAGCATGGAAGCCAATGGCTTGGTCCAGCGTCAGACCGATCCGGCCAACCGCCGTGTCGTCTGGGTTTCGATCACGCCTACCGGGCGAGCCAAGCGTGACAAGTTCTTCGCCCACTTCCAGGCCGCGCTGGTCCGAGTCCTGGAAGGTCTCGATGATGCCCAGCTCACCGATCTGCTGCATGCGCTCGGCCATCTGGACCGACTTGTCGAGAACTTCGGCCCTGATCGCTAAGCAGCAGCCGTATCCCCATCCCCTTCTTCATCAGAATACGCACGGAGGACATCTCTCATGGCAAGCGTGGATGCGACGCGGCCCGAGTACAAGGCGCCGCGGACACACGTCACCACGACCGGCTTGCATCTGACCACACGGCAGTTGCTCATCATCATGGGCGGCGTGATGCTGGG
>CAYYCB010000333.1:0-3282 GCA_964469715.1 uncultured Ktedonobacterales bacterium
GTGAGTGAGCGTGCGGCAGCGTCGCTGGCCTCCTCGATAGCTGCGCGCAGACGCTCGATTTCGGCCTCCACCTCCGCCAGTGTCGCGGCAGGCGCCTCGTTCGCCTCTGCCTGTTGCGGCGGCGTCTCCTCCATCAGTTGCGCTCGCTGGCCCTCAAGCTCATCGAGCCGTGCCCTGGCCGCGGCGATGTCGCGTGTCACCACCAGCGCGTAGATCTCTCCATTCGCCCGGTCACGCAGCATCGTCAGGTGGCGCAGTGTCGTTTCTTGCTGCGCCAGCCGCTCCTCCACCTCAAGCATGGCCGCCAGCGCGTTGGCCACGCCGCCGTTGAATTGCACTGTGAAGTCCACGATCCGCCGGAGCTGCCCGCGGATTTGCTTCATGTCGTCGTTTGCGACCCGCTCCCGATCGGTGAGGTCCGCGAGGAGCAGCCGCAGCAACCCCACACGCCGATCCATCTCTCGCATGCTACTACGCCTCCCTGGTTAAGTCATGCGGGCCGCTTTGCGCCATACGAGCGGATGTGCTATTTTTATGCCTAGGGTAAACAGCACGCAAGAGGTGCTGCGAGAGAAGGCGGCAGTGCGAAGATGATTCGGCATGACATCATTATGCGCGTGAAGCCGGGCGTGAGCCGCGAGCAGATCGAGTCCGCCCTACGCGACGTCCGCGGACTGGTGGCCGAGATTCCTGGCGTTGAGCGTGTGCGCTACGGGGTGAACAACGCGCCCGCCTATCGCCACGCGCTTGTGGCTATCGAGCTGACCGATGAGAACGCCCTGCATCGCTTCACTCGCAACCAGCAGACCGCGCGAGCCCTTCGTATCGTCAATCGCCTCGCGGAATCCACTGCCGTCGGCAGCTATGCCGTCGAGCCTGAGCCGCGGATTTAGGCGATAGCTTGGACGCCCCCGGAGCGCAATGCTCCGGGGGATTTGTTTTTCTCTCGGTGCAACCCGCGATGCGCCTGTTGTGTTCTCCATTACAAGAGCAGATGACGAGAAGAGGAGAGCGCATGCCGAGGCCGAAGGGTGAGCCAACGTCGGCGCGGGCGGCTGAGCGCGAGCGATCGTTTGAGATGCTGGTGAACGAGTACCAGAGCCTCGTCTATAGCTTCGCGCTGCGCCTCTCTGGCCGTCGAGAAGACGCCGAGGAGATCGCGCAGGACACGTTCGTCCGCGCGTATCGCGCACTGAGTGACTATGACGACGACCGCATCCGTGCGTTGCGGGCGCGTCCCTGGCTGTTGCAGATCGCGCTCAACGTCTTTCGCAATCGCGTACGGGGCCGCCGGCTCGCCACTCAGCCGCTCGACGACGACCGCGACGACGCGCCTGCGCTTCAAGTGGAGAGCGATGCGCGTGAGCGGCCCGAAGAGGTGGTGGAATCTAGTGAGCGACAGCGCGAGTTGGCGGCGCACCTTGCCGCGCTGCCAGTGCATTTCCGCGTCGCTGTCGTACTCCGGCACGTCGAGGGGCTGGGTTACGGCGAGATCGCGGCTATTCTGGGCCAGCCGGTAGGGACCGTGAAGGCGCATGTCCATCGCGGCTCGCGCCAATTGCGGGCGGCGCTCGAACCCGAGCGGAGCGAGGTGGGAATCCGATGACAGCAGAACATGATCGACCGACACTCGCGGCGGGCCGCGCGCTCGTGATTGATCTACGCGCCCTTGCCTCCGTCGAAGCGCCCACATCTCTGGCGGGGCATATCCTCACCGCTATCGGCGCTCGCGATGCGTACTTCCCGCTCGATACGCCCGTGGGGACCGTCTATATCGCGTACAGCGAGCGAGGTATCTCCGCGGTCCTGCGCGCCGAGACCCCCGCCGACTTCGCGACGCGCTTCCGTGCGCTGACGGGCCGTGAGGCCGTCTCCGCGTCCGAGCCGCCCGAGCGCTTGCGCCGCGCGGTGGAGCGTCAGCTCCGTGGCGAGCGCCAGCCCCAGTTGCGTTTCGATCTGCTCGGCCTCTCGGACTTCGAGCGCGCCGTGCTCCTCAAGGCGCTTGAGATTCCCTATGGCGAGGTACGCCCATACGCCTGGATCGCCCGCGAGATCGGGCGCCCGCGCGCAGTGCGCGCGGTGGGAACAGCGCTGGCGAACAATCCAGTCCCGCTTATCATTCCGTGCCATCGTGTCGTGCGCAGTGACGGCCGTCTCGGACACTATAGCCTGGGGAGTGACGACAATAAGCGTGTCGTTCTGGCGTGGGAGGGGGTAGATCCAGACGCGGTGGAACTGCTAGCTCGTCAGGGAGTGCGCTTCTTCGGCAGCGACACCACCCACATCTTCTGCTTCCCTTCATGCCGGCATGCCCGCCGTGTGGGGTCACCTCACCTCCAGCGGTTCACATCCGAGGCCCAGGCACGCGCCGCTGGCTATCGCCCCTGCAAGATGTGCCGTCCCGCGGCGCTGGAGGCCTGATGCCGGAGATGCAGCGCAGCCACTTCGATTTGCGGCCCACGCCGCCCTTTGACTTCGCGCTCGCCACGAACTATGTCCGCACGTCGCCGTCGGCGGTGCTGGAGCGCGTGGCGGACGACGGCACCTATCGCCGCGCGCTGGCGCTCGGCGGTCGCGACGTGCTGATTACCATCCGTCCCACCGGCACGTCCGATGCGCCATGCCTGGCCGTCGAGCTGGCGGGGGAGACGGTATGCGATGCAACGCTTTATCTGGCGCAAGAGCGCTTGCGGGCCTTCTTCAACCTGGATGCCGATGTGTGCCCGTTCCTGGCGGCCGCCGAGCGCGATCCTGTCTTTGCCACGCTCGTGCGCCAGCGGCCGGGTCTGCGGCCAATCCTGCTTGCGGACCCGTTCGAGTGCCTGATCTGGGCGGTGCTTGGGCAGCAGGTGAACGTCACCTTCGCCCGGAAGCTCAAATATACCTTGACGCTGCTCGCCGGGCGCACGATGACAGTGGACGGCGAAACCTATTGGCTTGCCCCGCGCCCCGAAGATGTGGCCGAACTTGACCCAGCCGTGCTCCGCGCCAGCCATCAATTCAGCACGCAGAAGGCCGCATACGTGACGGCGCTTGCCCGCGCCGTCCGCGACGGCGAGATAGACTTTGCCGCTCTCGCCGCCATGCCTACCGAGGAGGCTATCGCCAGCCTGATACGCTTCAAGGGTGTCGGCCGTTGGACAGCCGAATACCTGCTCATGCGAGGTCTGGGCGCGCGTGACATCATCCCCGCCGGCGACCTGGGGCTGCAAGCCGTCATCGGGACGTGGTACGGCCTGGGGCGCAAGGCCAATGAGGCAGAGGTCCGCGCCTACGCCGAGG
>CAYYCB010000334.1:0-3260 GCA_964469715.1 uncultured Ktedonobacterales bacterium
GGGCGCCGGCCGGAGTACGCGCACTGGCTCACCCCGGTCTTCGGCGAAGGCGCCACGCCCGAGACGGTGACCAAGAACATCCCCGGCAAGGCGACGCGGGCCGCGAAGGGCCGGGCGCCCGTCACCAGCAAGGCATAACCGCTCACCTTCGGGTGAGAAGACGCCCCCGCACGGCACTGTCGCGCGGGGGCGTCGCATCTATGCAAGGCTTCCACGAGGACCTCCACCACGGCATGGCGGTTGCGGGGATACGCGGCGTCTGGATGCGCGCGGGACACCATAAGTCGGCGTGAGAAATGGCTGAGATCGAGCGTACTTCCCTTATAGCCGACATGCGGGCTATGCCGGAATAACCATCCGCTTGCACAAGAGGCGAGGTACCGGTATAGTTCCACGCATATCTCCGTCCGCGCGCGTCCGACCATGACAACGGAAGCCGGGCAAAGCGCGTGCGCAACATCTGCCGATGGGGGCAGAGGAGGAATTGTGATGTCTCGTCTTCGCGCGCGTTACGTAGCCCTGGCAGCGTTGCTGCTGATGCTGGTGCCCACGCTCGCCGCCTGCGGCGGCTCCAGCAGCACCGGCGGCACAAGCAGCACCAAGAAGGTGAAGGTCGGTCTCGTCACCGACATCGGCGGCCTCAACGACCGCGGCTTCAACCACTCGGCGTATGTTGGCTTGCAGAAGGCCATCACCGATTTCAGCATCCAGGGCGACGTCAAGGAGTCGAAATCCCCCAACGACTACGTCTCGAACCTGACGCAGTTCGCCGCGGGCGGCTACGACCTCGTCATCGCGGTCGGCTTCCTGATGCAGACGGCTGTCGGTACGGTCTCCGCGCAGTTCCCGAACACCCACTTCGCCATCATTGACGGCGATGCGACCGACGCCAGCGGTAACCCGCTCCAGCGCACCAACGTTGAGGGTCTCCACTTCAAGGAGCAGGAGGCGGGCGCGCTGGTCGGTGTGATCTCCGGCATGCTGGAGAAGAACGGCTCCGCTCCCAAGCATCAGGGCATCATCAGCGCCGTCGGCGGCCTGCCCATCCCGCCGGTGAACCGCTACATCGCTGGTTACCAGTGGGGCGCCAAGCAGGAGCTTTCGAGCGTCAAGGTCGTGGTTGGGTACTCCAACGACTTCACCGACCCGACCAAGTGCCGCGACGTCGCCAATAACCAGATCGGTGGCGGCGCCGACATCGTCTTCCAGGTGGCCGGCGGCTGCGGTCTCGGCGCGCTGCAGGCGGCGGGCGAGAAGGGTGTCTATAGCATCGGCGTGGACACCGACCAGAAGGACTCCGACAAGTCCGTCATCGCCAGCGCCCTCAAGCGCGTTGACACCGCCGCGTACGACGCCATCAAGGACGTCGTCAACAACTCGTTCAAGGGTGGCGCGGTCACGTTCAGCCTCGCCAACGGCGGCGTCGACTTTGCCCCCGGCAACATCTCGCTCCCCAGCGACGTCGCCGCCGAGGTGACGCGCATCGAGGGCCAGATCAAGAGCGGCGCGGTCACCGTGCCAGACACGATCCAGTCCTAATCTGCCGCAGCACAAAATCCGCCAGACGTGCCTCAAGAGCTGCTTCTCTTGGGGCGCGGAGGCGGGTTCGAGGGCGGGCGCCGGCATACGGTGCCTGCCCTCGCGTTACATATGTATATGTATAGGTCGCGCGCCTCGCAGCCTCATCGTAGAGGCTGGCCACCGGGTACGATAGCGACGTGATTGCGGACCCCGCAGCATCTCTAGCGGAGGAGGCCCCATGGCCGCACCGAGCGCACCGTCCGAGCGGAAGGCGCTTGTATCGCCGGCACTCGCCGCGTGGCTACGAAGCGCTGGGCGGTCCCTGGGCATGCCCCTGGGCTCGTTGGTTTTCGCGTTCGTGGTCGGGGCCATCGTGATCGCCATCACCCACGGCGACCCCATACGCACGTATCAGGATCTTCTCTGTGGCGGCTTCGGCGTGGGATGCAGCGGGCAGGCGCTGCCGGGCTTCCAGCTCAACCTGATGCTCATCAACATGACGCCGCTCGTCCTCAGCGGCCTGGCGGTGGCCCTCCCGTTCCGCGCCGGCCTCTTCAACATCGGCGCCGGTGGACAATACCTCGCGGGCATCGTCGGCGCCACGCTCGTCGGCGTGACCTTCACGTCACTGCCCTCCGTCATCCTACTGCCGCTGACGCTTCTCACCGGCATCATCTTCGGCGCGCTCTGGGCCGGTATCGCGGGTGTCCTCAAGGCCCTCACGGGTGCGAACGAGGTCGTCACGACGATCATGCTCAACTCCATCGCCCTGCTCTTTGTTCACTACCTCGTGGGCAATGAACCCGGTTTCCCAGGTCCGCTGAAGATCGCCAACCAGCAGATCGCCGAATCCAAGCCCATCGCCGCCGCGGCCCAGCTTCCGCGGCTCCTCCCGCAGAGCGGCGAAATCTTGGGCCTGCCCGCCAGCCTCTACACCGTGAATGCTGGGCTCATCCTCGCCCTAGTCGCGGCGGTCGTGTATTGGTTCCTGGTCAAGCGCACCACCCTGGGCTATCAGATCGGCGTCGTCGGCCAGAGCCAGCGCGCGGCCCGCTACGCCGGCATCAGCACGCGCCGCACGATCATCGTCACGATGCTCATCGCCGGCGCCTTCGCCGGGCTGGCGGGCGCCATCCAGATCTCCGGCCTCGCTCATCAGCTCATCGGTAACAATTACGACGTTGATACGACCGGCGTGGACGGCATCGCAATCGCGCTGCTAGGCCAATACTCAGCCATCGGCGTCATCCTCTCGGCGCTCCTCTTCGGCGGCCTCTATGCCGCCGGGTCGGTCATGCAGAGCGACGCGGGCATCTCCTCCAACATCGTCGCGGTGCTCCAGGGACTCATCCTGTTGAGCATCGCCGCCAATTTCCTACGCACGATCAGAATCCGACTGCCGGGGCTGAGCCAGCGCCCGCCCGCGGCGAACACCCTTCCGCCCGAATCGCCGTCGGTGCTGGCGGAAGAGGGCGCCGCGACGCTACACGACGCGACCACGACATCCTCGGGGGAGGTGGAGCGATGACTGTCCTGGGCGAGATTCTCCGCCAGATATTCACCGGCACGTTCTGGCACGTCGCCCTCGAAAACGGCGCCCTGTTGCTCCTGCCGGCCCTTGGGGGAACGATTTCGGAGCGCAGCGGAGTCGTGAACGTGGCCATGGAGGGGATGATGCTCGCCGGCGCCTTCCTCGCCGTGATCGTCGGCTACAACACGAAGAACCCCTGGCTCGCCGT
>CAYYCB010000335.1:0-3258 GCA_964469715.1 uncultured Ktedonobacterales bacterium
TGCAAAGGCCAATGGGTTACTTCCCCAGCGGTCTTTCCCCGTCCCGCCGGCCGGATGCCCCGCCGCTCCTCCTCGTGCATCGGCAAGACGCTCGCGTCCATAGGGTGACCATCCTGCCCGCCTCCAACCACGCCGCCATGGGAATGCCGCACCCCTTGACAGCTCATCAGTACAGGCGTACAGTAGAGCCGCCCGGCAAAGTGGCCGGTTGATGTCGGTGGTGTAGGAAGGGAGCAGTCTGGATCCTTCGCGTTGGAGCAGTGCAACGGGCAGATCCGATTTCGCCCAGAGGGACAAGTTCTTCCGCCATGCACGTAGAGATTCACCCCTGGCGAATCGCGTCGCCTTCGATCTACGCCTCCGCGCACGGTCTAGCGAACCCTGGTCGGCAAGCCTTGAGCTCAAGGTCGAGCATGGAGAGCTAGCAAATGCACAGGACAACCAGTCGGACCAGCAGGGCAGCACATCGCAGCGCTTGGGCGCTCGCCATCGCAGTGATCGTGTCAGTATTCGTCGCTCCCGTGACGTTAGCTGCGCCTCAGGTACCCAACAACAGCACCTCGACCTCCGGCTTCAGCCCCTCTCCAACGGGCAAGTCGCATCTCGTGCAAGACCCCAATTGGCTAGCCAAGAAGCTCGCCCACAATGTGGTGCGGCCTGGAGCAACGTCGCGCGGAGTGAATGCCGCTATTATTCCCTACACTACCATCGGGGAACTCTCGACCTCGGTCGTGCAGAACACGCTGGAGCCGTGGGGCACCACTCCGGGCACGAACAACTGCACCAACGACGATGCATCACCGCCGCATTGCTACGTCGACAAGAACTTCTGGGGGCTGTGCGGACCCGGCGCGGTTGCCAACGCCCTCCAATACTGAGGCAAGAGCATCAACACATATCCGGCGGGGACCTACACTGAGCCCTCGTACTCGGTGTACCACAGCACCACCTATTGGACATCGAGCGACCACAACCGCTCGTACATTATGTACATCGCGGATCAGACGTTTCCGCCCTCCTTCGGTACAGCCGGGCTTCCCGACTACTCGACTTATCCAACGGGCGGCTCGGCCCTCACAGATGTGCGCGACGTCCTCAACTGGGAGGCTTCGGGGCACAACACGAACAACTGGTCAACCTACTTCTATGCCCGGGTCTCGAGCTCGGGCCTGACGGCCAGCACCCTGCACACCGACATCTACGACGACATCTCGCAGGGCTACCCGGTTGTGGCCGAGGTCATCACCAAGGATCTGCCCAACTGGCCGTCCGGCAGCAACGCCATCCATTACATCACCGTCATCGGCTACAACGACCCCAGTGGGGTGTACTACTACACCGACACCTGCAGCAAGGGCTGCGGTTCGTTGAACGACGGCGGCATCAACACCATCGCTCAATCTCAGCTCCTGACGGCCATCACGGATTACAACAGCTATCCGGGCGCCAACCTCACGTACAACGGGGGGTTCGACTGGTAGCGTAGCTGGGTGCGGACCCGCGGCCGGGGAGAGAGCAAGACTGCCATCGCCTCGGCCGCTGAACGCACCCCATCCTGCCGTCGCTATACGAGAGACGGCCGGAAAGGATTCGCTCACATGCGGCAGCCCGATGGACCTCGCGCCACCCTGGCCGTTCTCGCGCTCATCCTGTCCCTCGGGGGCTGGCTGTGGGCGGCCCGCTCCCCGGCAGCCAGCGCCGCCTCGACCAGTCAGATCACCATTGCACCGTCAAGTGGACCGGTGGGCACCGCGGTGCATGTCACCATCACACCGGCTCCGACCACCACCGCATCCGCCGCCTATACCCTGGGCACGACGACCACCCAGCCCACCGGGCCGACCTGCGCCGACTCGCAGCCGATTCCGGGCCTCGCACCCGTCACGGTTGGCCCCAGCGGGGGCCAGGTTGACTTTAACTGGCCCGCCGCGCTCGGCGGCGGGCCATACTGGCTCTGCGCCTCCCCCGCCGATGGCGCCGGCAGCGGCCTGCCGAGCTACCGATCCTACCAGCCGTTCACAGTGCTGGCCTCCGGCGCGCCCACGCCGACGGCCACGCAGCCACAGGCGGCAGCCACCGCCGCGATCGCCGTCCCGGCCGGCGGCATCCAGCCAGGCGCCCCTCTCACGGTACTCGTCTCGAACTGGCACAGCCGTGCCGGCACGCCGCCTACCGCTGCCGGCCTGGACGTCTATGACCCGGCGGGAGCTCCGACGGATGAGAGATCCCTCTCGTTCTCGATCGCGAGCCAGGATGGAGCAGGGCGATACTCCCTCTCCGTGACCCTCCCGCCGCAGATCCTCCCGCAGACCTACTGGATTCGCATCTCGGATGCTGCGACCGCGGTGTACACCCAGTCGTTCACCATCGCGGCCACGCCGACGCCGGCCGTCCCCGCGTCGCGTCCGCCGGCTGGCGATGCCGCGGGCCAGATCCCCACGACGACGCTGATCGCCGCGGGGCTGGCCGCGCTGCTGGTCGTGCTCATCGGGATCTTCGCGGCCGGGCGCCTGCGGCGGTAGCGGCGCGCGCCGCTCGGCGTCCTCCTCCAGAGGGCGGGTGTGACGCCGCGCCAGCGTGCTGCTCGGCCTCGCGGCCGTGGGTCGAGCAGCACCGCGCGGCGCCGGTCGCGGCGTCACACCACGGCCGCCGCCCGTCCTCGCCCCGCCCGCCGCGCCCCGCGCCCGCTTCCCGTACATCTCGCCTGCTCCCTTCGTACTCGGCCTTACGGTTTCCTGCATGCATGAACATCTAAACTCCCCGTATCGCGTCGACCTGCGGGAGACCGGGGCGGGCGGTCGCGAGTTTAGGCGTCTGTGCAAAGGTCAGTAGGTGTCGCGGCGTAAAGAGCGCGCGGCGCGCATGTGAAATCCCTCACGAACGTGCCACTGGCACCGCGGGGTTGCCCGTGTGGACCGCGCTAGTGCCCTTCGGCTGCCGCAGGCGCACCGCCAGATGACGGGGCTGGCGGATTACCGTTATTGGGCGTCCATCCAGCCCACTGGGCCTCGCCCTGAGCGCCACCCTCAGTGTCTCCTGGGGTCGACGCCGGCTGCCCGTCTTCACTCGACGGCACGTCAGCCGGTGGCAGCGCCACGACTCCGCGCGGCGCGACGTAGAACGGCGCGATCTCGGAGGCGGGCACGACCGACCGCACCTCCGACGCATCCTGAGACGGGACCGGCGCTGTGACGACTGGCATATACGGCCTCCTCTGTTCGGTGTCATGCCGGACGCCGCTCTCTGCGACATCCTCTG
>CAYYCB010000336.1:0-3201 GCA_964469715.1 uncultured Ktedonobacterales bacterium
ATCATGGTCTTCAGCGCGCACCAGATGGGCACCGCTCGCATGGCGGCGGACGCCAGGCGCGGCGTGCTCGATCCGGAGAACGCGGTCTTCGGCGTGCGCGGGCTCTACGTGGCCGACGGCTCGACATTCCCAACGGCCTCAGGGGTCAATCCGATGCTGACCATCCTGGCGGTGGCGCATCGGGCGGCGCAGGCGATCAAGGCGGCAGTATAGGTCGGCAAGGGCGATCCGGGCTCTCGCTGGCGGTGGCGCATTGGCGCGCTGTCGTCCGGTTGGCGGTACACTCCCAACACGGTGTCGTCCCCAGGTCCGCCCATGCGGACTCGGTCAGGAGGTTCCACGAAATGGGGAAACTGGAGGGGCGCGTGGCGCTCGTGACAGGGGCGGCGTCGGGTCTGGGCCGCGCCTCCGCGACGCTCTTCGCGGAGGAGGGCGCCTCGGTGGTCTTCGCGGATGTGGCCGCCGAAGGAGCTGAGATCGCGGCGCGGGCAGTTGACGCGACGGGCGCGCGGACCCATGCCGAGGCGCTCGACGTGACGGATTACGCGGCGTGCGAGCGAGTGGTCGCGGCGACGGTGGAGCGGTTTGGGCGGCTCGACGTGCTCATGACCTGCGCGGGCATTGGCGATAGCGCGCCGCTCAAGCACCTCGATTCGGCGACGTTCGAGCGGACGCTGGGAGTGAACCTCGTCGGCACGTTCAACTGCGTCAAAGCGGCGTTTCTGGCGCTCGGAGAGCGTGGCGGCAGTGTCATCACGCTCGGCTCCGTCTCCGGGGTTATCGCCTCTTCTGGCTTCGCGGCCTACGGCGCGTCGAAGGCGGGGGTGATTCACATGACGCGCATCCTGGCGTTGGAGGGTGCGAATCAGGGCATCCGCGTGAACGCTATCTCGCCCTCCTGGATCTGGACGCCGATGGTGAAGAAGGCGCTGGGCAAGTTCTTTCCCGGCCAGCCGGACGAGGTGATCCAGCAGTATCTCACCCGCATGGCGCCGCTGGGACGCATGGGCCGGCTGGAGGACGTGGCGCGAGCGGCGCTCTACCTGGCCTCGGACGACAGCGCGTTTATGACGGGGCAGGACCTCGTCCTCGACGGTGGTATCTCGCTGGGGCCAACGGCGCAGTAGGGCGCATTCCCTCGGAAACGCGCGTACGGGGCGGGGCGGGCACGATGCTCGCCCTACGGCGAAGCGCTAGGGAGGGAGACGGGAAGCCGGCCGCGTGGGGCAGACGCGCCGAAGGTGACGTCGATCCCGGCATCCAGGGCAGGCGGGGAGTAGTCATAGCTTGCCAGATAGGCGCCAACGTCGGGGAGGATGCCGGTGTCGTAGGGAGCGCCGGCGGCAAGGCCCACGATGCGATTGGATGCGGACGTGACTCGGCTGATCGCCCGGCGAAGGTTGCTGTCGAGGTAGGCGTTGACGGTGACGAGGAGTACGGCGTCCGTGGTACGCGCGGCATCCGCGAGCGCCGCGACAGCGCCGTCCGTCGTTTCGGGCGTCAAATGGACCACGGAGGCCCGCTCGTGGTAGCGACGAATGCTCGCCAGCAGCGCGTCATCGTCAAAGGGGATAGGCGCTACCTGAAGGCCAGGTCTCGTGGCGGCGATGACGAGCAGGTGGGCGTTGTGGTTGAGGCGCAGGGGAAGCTGGCGATCTCGGTCGCGGATGAGCGTGATCGAGGCCGCATAAGCCTCGGCGGCGAGCTGGCGGTGGGAGGGACTGCCGACCACATCAAGGCCACCCGCCGTGGGGAGGGAGTCCCAGGAGAGGCGGCGCCGCTTGAGGCGCAGCACACGCCCGGCCGCCTCGCGGATGCGCGCCGCGGGTAGGGTGCCTGAGCGCGCGGCGTCGAGCGCCGCTTCGAGGCCTGCGAGCTGCCGGTCGATGCGATGCGAGATGAGCACGAGGTCGTTTCCTGCCGCCAAGGCCTTCACCGCCCCGGCCGCCACGCCCACACCGCATGATACGGCGTTCATCTCCAGGCAGTCCGTCATGACGACGCCGTCGAAGCCGAGCTCCAGCCGCAGCAGGTCGCGCACGACGGCCGGGGAAAGGCTGGCGGGCAAGACGTCGCCGGGTGGCATGAGCGCGGGCAAGGCGACATGCGCGACCATAACGCACTCGGCGCCGGCCTCGATTCCTCGGAGGAAGGGGATGAGCTCCAGCCTGTCCAGCCGGTCACGCGTGGCAGGGATCGTCGGGAGCGCGAGATGCGAATCGACAGCGGTATCGCCATGGCCGGGGAAGTGTTTGAGGGTGGCGATCACGCCCGCCGAATGATAGCCGCGCATCGCCGCAACGCCGAGCCGGCCTACGAGCTCTGGATTCTCCCCGAAAGAGCGCACGCCGATGACAGGGTTCTCGGGATTGCTATTGACGTCCACCACCGGCGCCAGGTTCATATTGACGCCCTGCGCGGCGAGCTCACGCCCGCTGGCGGCGGCAACACCATGCGCGAGACGCTCGGAGGCGGCGGCGCCGAGCGCCATATTACCGGGGAAGATCGTGCTGTCGTGCCCCAGCCGGCGAACGAGGCCGTTTTCTTGATCGGTCATGATGAGTAGGGGCGTGGGATGTCCCGCCGCGTGCGCGGTCTCTTGCAGCGCGTTGGTCAGCGTGAGCGTCTGCTGGGCGGAGCGGATGTTGCGCGAGAACAGAATGACGCCGCCGATATGGCGGCGTCGCACGAGGTCGAGCATCTCCGCCGAGGGGGTCGTGCCGTGGAAGCCGGCCACGAAAAGCTGGCCGATCTGCTGCTCCAGGGTGAGATCACCTGCGTCGGCGCTCATGCGCGCACTCCTCTTGGCCGCGTGGCAGCGGGTGAGATCGTGCCTGCCTATGCAACGGCCCGCTCGCGTCGCGATTTTCGCGTGCGGAGCGGGCCGTGATGCGTGGAGACGTGTCGTCTCGTTTGGTATGGTACCCCCGACGGGATTCGAACCCGTGATCTCCGCCTTGAAAGGGCGATGTCCTAGGCCGCTAGACGACGGGGGCGCGGCGGTCTCGCTTGGGGCGAGACTTTCACCAGTGTACGCGGCACCGTCGTGCGCTGTCAACCGGGCTGGTCTCGCCGCCTGCCAAGCCGCCGCGCCTTCACGTCGTGTGGCGCAGGTGGGCAAGCGCCGTCAACTCGGCCACGAGGTATGCCCGGTCGCCCTCAGCCAGCGTCACACCACCTTCGGGCAGGAGCGTGAAGGCG
>CAYYCB010000337.1:0-3198 GCA_964469715.1 uncultured Ktedonobacterales bacterium
TCCAGGTCCGTGCTTTTCGATCCACTGCCGGCGCTGCCACCGGCGACGGAGAGGTGGCCGTGGCGATGGACCTCGTCGGAATTGTCGCGATACGGTGTGGTGTCGCCAAAGGTGATAACGGGGCTAGAGTCGGAGCTGTTGTCGTCCGATCCGCCACCTGGGCTGCCGCTCGTACCCATGCCGCCGGTGGCCGGCGTGCCTGCCTCTCCGGCGTCTTGAGTGCCTGAACGTCCCGCCCCCAGGGGCTGCGCGCCACCGGGCAGGCCGAGCCCGCCAGCTTCCGGCGTGCCACCTGAGGCCCCTCCGTAGCCAGGCGTGCCGGAACCAGCCGTGTGCGTGACGGGAGACTTGCTGGCACGGCTCGCCGCGTTGTCTTCCTCTCCGCGGCCCTGTGTCTGGTCCTTACCATAGGCCCGATCCATCGGCTCAGGCTTGGAGGACGTATCGGGGCTGGTCATATCGTGGTCTCCTTTGATGAACAGTGCATGGCTCTGTGGCTTCGTGCCATGTAGGGCGCCGTAGATTGGCCTGGGTAGCTGGCGGTGTCCAGCGCGGGCAAATCCCCCGCCGGCATGTCCCCGATGTGGCGGGCAAGATACATACCAGCCGCGAAATTGTGCCGCGGTCGAATGTTTCACGTGAAACGCGCGCAGGGATGACGTGGCGCGGCTCAGCCTTCCGAGAGGGTCTGGGAGGCGACCTGGGCGAAGTTGAGAGCCGAGACGAGCGCCACGCCGCCGAGAACGTTGCCGAGGAGTGTGGGGGCGAAGAACCGCGTGACGACCTCCGGCCACGGAATCCCGCCGGAGTTAGCGAGGTAGAAGACGTCCACCGCGCCCGCGATCACGTGGGAAAACGCGCCGAGGGCCACGATGTAGGTGATGATGACGATCAGGTGCAAGCGCGTTGGCGCTGCTCCGGGCAGCAGCCAAACCATCAGCGCGATAAGCCAGCCGGCGAAGATGGCGCGCACGAAGGTCGGTCCGAATCCCGACCGCACGGCCTCATGGCCGATGGTGAGGAAGGCGTGCGACACCTCAGGCGGAAAGACGTCGATGTGCGCGAGCATCGTGGCGAAGGCCAGGGCTCCGCCGACATTGGCCGCGAGGACGACAGCCCAGAGACGGGCGACGCGGAGGAAGGTGTGCCGGTTGGGATGCGCAAACAGGGGCAAGATGACCGTGACCGTATTCTCAGTAAAGAGCTGCTGACGACCGAGCACCACGATGAGGAAGCCGATCGTGTAGCCGAAGCTCGCCACGATTGGTCGCCAGGGCGCGCCGGGCAGATAGGCGTCGAGCAGGCCCTTGCCCACGAGTGAGAAGCCCATCGAAAGACCGGCCGCGAGCCCGGACCACCCGAGCGCGCTGGGGTGACGCTGGAGTTCGTACTCCCCCTCTTGCCGCACGGCCTCGTGCACGACGGCAGCGGTGATGGCTACGCGTTCCGAGGCGCGTTGACGGTCGCTCTCGGTCAGCTCAGGGAGAGTCGCCGGGGTATGCTCGCTTCGCCCGTCTGGCGAGGTCAAGGGCAGGCTGCTGTCCTGATCGTCAACCTGGCGATGGAGGGACTTCGTACTGCTCACGGGATCTGCGCCGTCACAAGTAGGCCATAGGGCCGGAGAGTGATAAAAGGGATGCGAGCGACAAGCGCCCACATCCCCCCGAAAGCACTGGCGTGCTAGCGCGTTGCGCCGGCTGGCCGACGCGAGAAGAGTTGGAGCATCTCGCGGTTGAAGGCGGGGATGTCGCTGGGTTGGCGGCTGGTGACGAGATTGCCGTCCACCACCACCTCGCGATCTACCCAGTTACCGCCCGCATTACGGATGTCGTCCTGGATGGTGTAGTAACTCGTGAGCGTCTTGCCTTTGACGAGGCCGGCCGAGACGAGCTCCCACGGCGCGTGGCAGATCACCGCCATCGGCTTCTCCGACATGGCCTTCACGAACTGCTGCACCTTCCCCTCCGCCCGGAGGAAGTCGGCGTTGACTGCGCCACCAGGCAGCATCAGCGCGTCGTAGCTGCCAGGATTCGCCTGGTCGAGGGTCAGATCTACGGGGATCGTCGCGCCTTTGTCGATATGGTTGAACGCCTGAATGCTGCCGCTCTTGTTGGAGATGACGTCCACCTTCGCGCCGGCCTCTTCGAGCGCCTTCTTAGGCTCGGTCAGCTCGACCTGTTCGACGCCGTCGGTCGCCAGCATCGCGACGCGCATGTTATCGAGTTGTGCCATAGTGGTTGTCCTCGTTCTCCTTATTCCATGGGCTTGCCGAATCCAATCGGCGGGCGCGAAAGCGCCAACAAGATGAGGGTCGCATCGGGTGTGCCAGCGCTCAGAGGGCGGCGCCCTGTGTCGCGTTCTGCTCGGGCGTGGTTTGCCCGCGGGCAGCGGCGCTATCGGCATGGAAGAGGTACGCGGACGTGGTAGGGTCGAGCGCGCCCGTTGGGGACAGGGCGACCATCTGCGCGAAGTTGTCGAGATCGCGCTGAAGGGCCTGCTCGAAGCGTTTGCCGGCGCCGAGCTTCTCCACCGCGTCACCCAGAAGGCTGGCCGGCGGATTATAGCTGATGCGAACCGTGACCTCCGTGCGGTCGGGTTCGAGCGGGCGGAACGTCACCTTTCCCGCGTTCTCCAGCCCGTCGGTCGAGCGCCAGCCGATCTGCTCTCGGTCAATCCACGCTTCGTTGACGGCATCCCACTCGTGGCGTCCGACGAGGTTTGCCACCCAATGGCTGCGCTGATCGTCGTAGTAGGTCACCTCTTCGACGAAATGCATGAACTTGGGGAAGTCGTTGAAGTGGGAGAACAGGGCGTACACCTGGTCGATTGGGGCGTTCACCGCTACCGAGGCGGAGTGTTCGGCCATCTGCTACCTCCTTATTCTGAACGCACTCAAAGGCGTGCGTGCCTTGCTGATGACGAGGCTCGAATGTGTTCGGCCTGCATTCCATCTGCCGGCATCCATGCCTGCGCAGGTTGTGTACCAGCCGCGCGGGCGGCACGAACGGGTAGGGGTGGACAGACAGCGATATACTAGGAAGGTTACGGTCCGGGGATCTGGCGCCGGCGTACGATGTGGAGGGGAGCGACACGATGGGAGCGGCGCATCGGAGCATTGTGTCGTGGCGCATGCGGCTGGCCTCCCCGCCCGCGCAGGTCTGCGAGCTGCTTGCGGACGAGGCTGGGCGCCCGCACGTT
>CAYYCB010000338.1:0-3179 GCA_964469715.1 uncultured Ktedonobacterales bacterium
ATCTCGCCATACTCGCCGAGGATGACCTTGGTGAAGCCCTCCGTCTCGTCACTGGCGAGCGCCTTGCCATTCGCCACCCAGGGGAACTTCTCGGCGTGTATCACACCGCCCCGCTCCCTCGCCTGCGCCTCATTCAAGCCGACCGAAGCGATCTCCGGGAAGGTGAAGATGGGGCGCGGCACGACGTTGTAGTCCATGGTGGCGTCGTGGCCCGCGGCGTTCTCGGCGGCTATCTCGCCCTCGGTGGAGGCGACGTGCGCCAGCCAGGTCCGGCCGACGAGGTCGCCGATGGCGTAGACACCGGGCAGGTTCGTTTCAAGGCGCTCGTTGGCGATGACCCGACCGCGCTCCATCGTGAGCCCCTGCTGGATGAGGCGGTCGATGCCGGCTGGGTTCGACTTGCGTCCGACGGCCACCAAGACATACTGGGCGTCAAAGGTCTTCGCGCCCTGGTCCGTCATCGCCGTGACGCGCTTCTTGCCGCCTTCATCGCTGATAGATTCCACGCGGGCGCTGGTCGCGATCTGCACTCCACGCTTGGTGAGCGAGCGGGTGAGCGCCTTGGTGACTTCCTCATCTTCATTGGCGATGATCGAGGGCAGCATCTCGACGATCTGGACCTTCGTGCCGATGGCGTTGAACATGCAGGCCAGCTCGACGGCGATCACGCCACCACCGATGATGACCATGCTCTCGGGAGCCTGCGGCAGATTCATGGCATCGTCGCTGAAGATGACGTTGCGCCCGTCGATGCCGGGGAACGGCGGCCGGATGGGCACCGAGCCATTGGCAAGAATGAGCTTCGTCGTGGTGAGATCGCGGGTCGAGCCGTCGTTGAGCGCGACACGCACCTGTGTGGGCGACTGGACGTCCGCCGCACCCTCGAAGATGGCGACGCCGTTCGCCTTGAGGAGCTGGCCCACGCCGCCGGTGAGCTGCTTGACGACCTTATCCTTGAACGCGACCGCCACGCTCATATCGAACTGTGGCTTGCCGGACACCTTGATGCCTAGCTTATCGAGCTCGTCGAACTGGGCGTAGATCTGCGCGATGTGCAGCAGGGCCTTGGAGGGGATGCAACCTACGTTCAGGCAGGTGCCGCCGATATACTGCTTCTCGACGATCGCCGTGCGCTGGCCGAGCTGCGCCGCGCGAATAGCGGCGACGTAGCCGCCGGGCCCGGCGCCAATCACGATCACGTCGAACTGGTTCTGCTCCGTTGCCACGCGTCACTCCTCATATCTGGATTGCCGGCCGGACCGGGAGGCACACATCGTTCGGGTCCGGACGCGCCGCGTCGCCATCAAGCGCCATACGCTCGCATCGCACGGCCAATATAACAGTATACCGCCTCGCCCCAATACCTGCCGCCCGCGACGTTCCGCCGGCCTCGCGGCGCAAGCTGGCATACGCGCCTACCCGATGCTAGGCGGAAAATCGCCGTCGTTACAGGCGTCAAAGCAAGGGGAGTAGCGAACGCACGAAAGCGGGACTATACTGGAAATGGGAGAGGTCCGTGCCGGGGATAGCGCTCCGGCAGGAGGTGGGGCATGATGCGATCCACTTGCCAGCCATCATCTATTGCCAGAAATCACCGCGCCGGCCTCGTTCTGCGGGTGCTCTCTACGCTGCCATTGCTCCTGGGGCTCGCGCTGGCCCTGCTGATGGCGCTTGGTCTCCCCTCAGCTCGCGCCGCCGGCCCGCAGGTGGACGTCGTGCCGTTCCACCGGGATGTGGACCCGGCCGCGGTTCGCTACGTCTCGGACGCGCTTGCCGCGGCTCAGGGCGACGGCGCTACAGCCATCGTGCTTGAGATTGACACACCCGGCGGCGACACCGACTCCATGCAGCAGATCGTGCAGAAGGAGCTGGCCAGCCGCATCCCCATCATCTCGTATGTCACCCCATCCGGCGCGCACGCGGGCTCGGCGGGCGCGTTTCTCGCGCTGGCGGCGCCCGTCGCGGCGATGGCGCCCGATACCCGGATAGGCGCTTCCAGCCCCATTGACGCCACGGGCCAGAATCTGGAGTCTACGCTCGACCGCAAGATCAAGAATGATCTTGAGGCACTGATCCGCAGTTTGCAGACGGGGTATCATCGCAACCCAGGCCCGGCCGTAGATATGGTCGAAACGGCGCGTTCTCTCAACGAGACCGACGCCCTTCAGCAGGAAGTCGTCAACTTTGTGGCGCCCTCTCGCGAGGAGCTGCTTTCGCGACTCGACGGCACGACGGTGACGTTGAGCGATGGGACGGCCATCACGCTGCGGACGGCGGGGCTGCCCGTCCACGTTGTCGAGGAGAGCTTTCTCGATCAGGTCCGGGGGGTGCTCTACAACCCGACGATTGACTTCATCCTGTTCATCGTGGCGGCGCTCTGCATCTACCTGGAGCTGGCTCATCCGGGGGCTATCGTACCTGGCACCGTCGGCGGCATCGCCTTTCTGGTCTTTCTCTATGGAGCGCAGGCGCTCAACCCAAATTGGGCCGGCCTGGCGTTGATGGTCCTGGCGATCCTATTGCTCGCGGTTGACGTGCGTGCACCTACGCACGGCGTCCTCACCGTGGGGGCGCTGATTTCGTTGGTGGTGGGCGCGCTCATCTTCTTCGACACGGGAGGCGCGCCCGGTGCGCAGGGCGTCTCGCCGGTCATCATCGCGGCGGCTGCGCTTGCGTTGGGGCTCTGCTCGGCCGCCGTTATCACCTATGCCGTGCGCATCGCTCACCGCACCTCGCGGCTGGGCAGTGTGCAGGAGCTGATTGGGCAGACGGCGCGTGTCATCGAGCCACTCGCGCCGACGGGCAGGGTGCGGGTGGTCGGCGAGAACTGGGCGGCGCGGGCGCCCGCCGAGGGTGGCCCAATCGGGATTGACGCCCGTGTTCGCGTGAAGGCCATCGAGGGCCTCACGCTTATTGTAGAGCCGGAGCCGCCGAAGTAGCGGCAGAAAGGCAGAGTGCAGTATGCCGGGGCTTGACACGACGACGCTCGCCATCGCGGGCGCCGTCATCCTGGTGGTCCTCTTTTTCTTCTTCCTCTCTGGACTGCGGGTGGTCAATCAGTATGAGCGCGGCGTGATCTTCGTGCTTGGGCGGCTGACCGGCGCGAAGGGGCCGGGACTCTTCTGGGTGCCGCCGTTCATCAGCAACATGCGGAAGATCGACCTGCGCGTCATCACCAT
>CAYYCB010000339.1:0-3175 GCA_964469715.1 uncultured Ktedonobacterales bacterium
CCCATGATCGAGAGGAAGCGTGCCGCGTTGGCATGCGGATTGGCGGCGAACTCGACGAAAGCGCGTGCCCTGGCGGTGATCGCCTGCCAGTTTCCGCGCTCGACCAGGACGCGCGGCACGAGCAGGCTGCCCACGGCCACAGTGCGTACCGGCAGGCCGAGATATTCTACGAGATGCTCCGCGGTGAAGCCGCCGGAGATTTGGATGCTGACGTGGGTGAGCTGTTGGAGCAGCGCGCGTACGTAGATCGGGCCGCCGAGGGCCTCCGCGGGGAAGAGCTTGACCATCTCGGCGCCGGCGCGCTGCGCCTCGATGATTTCGGTCGGTGTCAGCGCTCCCAGGATGCAGGCGACGTTGCTGTCGCGGCAGGGCGCGACGAGGTCTTTGGCGAGGATGGGAGATGCGATGAAGCGCGCGCCGTAGGAGATCATCTCGCGGGCCTGGCGCTCGTCGAGGACCGCGCCAGCGCCAACGATGATATCGGTACGTGTGGCGAGGTGGCTGAGGATTTCTTGCGCGCCGGGGATGGTGAGAGATATCTCGACGGTGGTGACGCCGCCCGCGGCAAGCGCATCCACCACGCTCAACGCCTGGATTGCCGTCGTCGTGCGCACCTCGGCCACCAGGCGCCGCCGCTCCATGAGCGACACCATCTCCCTTGGAATCATCCTGCCACCTGCCTTCCCCATCGCGCGCTTGATGCTATGCTAGGCCTGCAGCGCCATGCCAATCGTATCACCCGGCACCAAGGCTTCCGGCGCTCAGATCGCGTGCTTGAGCGGACGAGGACATGGGGAATTGGGCCGCCGCGCTTGCGACCTGGGGTAGGGCTATGTTATACTCATTCGGTGCGCGGCGCAGCGGGCGGTGTTGCAAGTGTCGTCGGCCCGAGCGGAGCGTAGTCCCTGAGCGCACGGGCCGGAGTAGTAAGCAACATGAAAAAGTATAAGCTCAAGACCCATAAGGCCACCGCGAAGCGGGCGCATGCCACGGGTGGCGGCAAGTACATGCACCTCAAGGCTGCCCGCACGAAGTATCGCCGCAAGAAGGATGCAAACCGCAATCGCTCGCTCAGTAAGCCGTCGGTGATGGCCAAGGGCGACTCACTGAAGATGAAGAAGCTTCTGCCCTACGGCTGATTGCCGCATGCGTGAAGGGCTCCCCAGTTTGCAGCGCAGGCGGCGACGGGGTGGAGGAAGAACATGCCACGAGTGAAGCGGGGCGTCACCGCCCGCAAACGACACAAGAAGATTCTCAACCGGACTGAAGGCCACTGGGGCGCTCGCCACCGTCTCATCAAGACGGCGCGTGAGTCCATGATGCATGCGCTGCGCTACGCCTATCGCGACCGCCGCAACCGCAAGCGCGATATGCGCCGCCTCTGGATCACACGCATCAACGCCGCCTCCCGCATGTATGGGATCAAGTACGGCGATTTCATCCACGGCCTCTCGCTCGCGGGCGTGGCGGTGGACCGCAAGATCATGGCGGACCTTGCCGTGACTGACCTGGCCGCGTTCGGGGCGCTCGTCCAGACGGCGCGGGCGGGTCTCGATAAGAAGAGCGCGTAAAGCGCATCACGCTCACCGCAGACGCCGCGGGGACCTCGACGGTCTCGCGGCGTTTTCGCATCTGGACGCACAATGATTACCAGCCCGTCCAATTCGAAAATCGCACTGCTGCGTTCCCTCCATACGGCGAAGGGGCGAGAGGCGGAGAGCCTCTTCTTGCTCGAAGGGCCGCATTTGCTGGAGGCCGCGATGCAGGCTCGCGTCATACCGCGCCTCGTCGTGTACGACCCAGGCGCGCTCGAACGTAGCGTTGCGGGTCGTCGCACGTTGGAACTTGTCGCGGACGCGCGAAGCAAAGGTGCGGAGGCGCTGGAGGCGACGGGCGCGGCGCTGGAGCGCGCCGCGGATGCTCAGACCCCGCAAGGTGTGATCGCCGCCGCCTCCATAGAGGATTTCACGGCTGATCGCGTGCGGGCGCGCCGGCGAGGACGGATGCGCCCGCTGATGCTGGTGCTGGACGCCATCGCCGATCCCGGCAACCTCGGAACGATCCTACGCTCGGCGCTGGCCGCCGATGTGGATGAGGTATTGCTCTCCGCTGGCTGCGCCGACCCACTAGCTCCGAAGGTGGTGCGGTCGGGCAGCGGCGCGCACTTTCATCTCCCTGTGCGGCCAAAACTGACATGGGAGCAGATCGGAGAGGCGCTCGCCGGCGCGCCAGCCGTGCGGCAGACGCTGGCGATGGACTCACATGCGCAGACACCCTACGATGCGATAGAATACACCAGGCGTACGGCGATCATCGTCGGCAATGAGGCACACGGCCTCTCAGCCCAGGCTGAGGAATTCGCGACCGAGCGCGTCAGCATCCCGATGTGGAACAAGGTCGAGTCGCTCAATGCGGCGATTGCCGCGTCTGTGATATTGTTTGAGGCAGCGCGGCAGCGGCGCGTGGCCGAGGCCGACGAGAAGCGACAGTCTCGACACTTGGACATTCAGGCTGAGACGGAGAGAGTAGGCGGGGAAAGCGGACAGGGCGCCGAGGCCATCGACTGAGAGCCACGGCATGCCGTACCCGACCGAAGTTCACTTCCGAGCCGGCGACTGAACCCGCGAAACGCGGCGCGTAGGTCGCCCGGTGGCCCGCCGGTATCGGGCGACGTGAGCGGGGCGCGCTCTTACGAGTGCGCGCCCAACGCGGGTGGTACCACGGAGCCGATAGGCGTCTTCGTCCCGAACGAAGGCGCCTTTTTGTTTGGTGTGGAGGAGTGTATGACGATGTCGCAGACGGACGAGCATGGGCAGCTCGAAGCGTTGCGCACGCAGGCGACGGCCGAACTCGCGGTCATCGCCTCGACCGAGCAGCTTGAGGAATGGAGAGCGCGCTATCTTGGCCGTGAGCGTGGCGAGCTCTCCGCCATCCTGAAGAACCTGGGCAAGCTACCGGGCGACCAGCGTAAGGCCGTGGGGCAAGCCGCTAATGCCGTCAAGACCGAGCTGGAGAAGCTATTGGAGGCGCGCCATCAGACGCTGCAGGCGACCGAGCGCGCCACGGCCATCGAGCGCGAGCGGCTGGACGTCACCTTGCCGGGTCGCACGCCTCCGCGCGGCCACTATCACCCACTGACGCTGGCGGCGCGCGAGGTTGTGCAGGTGATGGGGCG
>CAYYCB010000340.1:0-3168 GCA_964469715.1 uncultured Ktedonobacterales bacterium
GTGACGGCGGTGACGTGATGCAGACCGCCAAGCTGCAGTTCCATAGGTGTCCTCCGATCAGGACGTGCCCTCACTATTGGGACACTACCTCGCGACAGACTCGCTCATGTGACTATAGTTTAGCACTAAACCATAGAGATGACAAGGTGATGAGACGCCGACACAACGTGCCCGATTCTCCGCGATGAGTAGATGGGGAGCGGCGGGGCCGTCGTAGTCGAACAGGCCGAGCGCACGCGACATATCCCCATTGGAGGGGCGAAGTCACCAGGGAAGGAGCCGGGAAAAGAATGAGAGTGAGCGGCATGTGTTGGAGTGGGCGGGACCTTTGGTGTTCCGATGGGGCCGCTGGTCCTGGCGGCTTGCCAGTGTGCCTGGCCGCTCCGTATGCTCGTCGGGATGGCTGATTCCAGCGGCTGAGCCACACGAGAGGAGAGGTCCCCACGGCGACACCATTCACGACGCCGACCAGGGCGGTCGAAACGGCGGAGGACGAGTGGCTGTGGGGGTGGGATCCCACGCCAGGGATCGTCTCGGTCTGGGCCGAACGCGACGGGACGGCGCTCGTCTGGCGGCGCGAGCGAGAGACAGACACGCTGCGCTGCGAGCGCGAACGGTTCCGGCCGTGGCTGGTGCTGCCATCTCTGGACGACGTGGCACACCTGGGCGAGCGGCTGGTAGCCGAGGGCGCATCTGGGAGCGAGGACGCGCGTGCGGTGAACTGGCGGGAACTGGACGGGCCGGGGCATCTGCGGTATGTGGTATCGGCGGCGAACGGGCGCGCGCTGGAAGCGGCAGTGCTGGAGGGGGCGTCGCGGCGGCTCGGGCGCACGCTGACACGCCTGGCTGATCTGGGCGACGACGAGTATCTGAGCGTTCCGCCGGAGGAGCAGTATCTCGTCGCGACGGGGCGCACGTATTTCCGCGGGCTGGCCTTCGACGACCTGCACCGCATGCAGTTCGACCTGGAGACGACGGGGCTGGACGCCGGGTGCGAGCGCATCTTCATGATCGCGATACGCGACAATCGCGGTTTCACGGCGGTGCTGGATACGAAAGATGGCGGCCTGGAGGATACGGCGGCTGAGGCGGACCTGTTGCGGCGCTTCGCGGCGGTGGTGCGCGAGCGCGACCCGGATGTGATCGAGAATCACAACCTGCATGGCTTCGACCTCCCGTTTCTAGCGCGGCGAAGTGAGATACTACGTGTTCCGCTGGCGCTAGGCCGATGGGGGCCGGCGGGTATGCGGAAGCGACCGGCGTCGCGTGGGTATGGTCCGTGGCAGCGAGATGGGGGTGAGGGCGGCCCGGACGGAGACGGGCGCGAGGCGGCGATGCGCTTCACCGTGCCAGGGCGCGAGCTGATCGACACGATGGACGCGGTGCGGCGCTACGACTTCGCGGCGCGCGATCTGCCGGGTCACGGGCTGAAGGCTGTGGCGCGCTACTTCGGGCTGGCGCCGGCGGATCGCGAGTACGTCGAGGGGTCGCGGACCTATGTTACCTGGCTGGCCGATCCGGCGCGGGTACGCAAATATGCGCTGGACGACGTGACGGAGGCGGACGGAGTGGCGCGCCTGCTGGGCGGCTCAGCCTTCGCGCTGGCGCAGATGGCGCCCCGGCGCTACGAGCGGCTGGCGGACGCGGGACCGGCGACGGGCATCCTTGACCCGCTGATCGTGCGGGCGTATCTACGGGCAGGACAGGCAATCCCGAAGCGCGCCGTGGGAGATGGGACGACGCATACCGGCGCGGCGCTGCACCTCTTCGCGACAGGTGTGGCGCAGCGAGTGGTGAAGGCGGACGTATCAAGCCTGTATCCCTCGTTGATGCGCCAATATCGCATCGGCCCGAGGCCGGACCGGTTGGGGGCGCTGCTAGCACTGGTGGACCGGCTCGTGGAACAGCGACTGGCGGCCAAGGCGCGGGCGAAGGCGCTGCCGCCGGGATCGCCGGAGCGGCATACGGACGAGGCGATCTCGGCAGCGATGAAGATCCTGGTGAACTCGGCATACGGCTACATGGGCGCGGTGGGATTGACGCGCTTCGCGGATGTGGCAGCGGCAAATGAGGTGACACGGCGCGGGCGTGCCGTGTTGGGCCTGCTCTGCCGAGAACTCGACCGGCGAGGAGCCACACTGCTGGAAGCAGACACGGACGGGGTGTACTTCGCGGTGCCGGAGGGATGGGGAGAGGCGGACGAACGCCGTATCGTGGCGGAGGTGGCGACGCTGCTTCCGCCGCTGGTGCGACTGGAGTTCGAGGGGCGCTACGCGGCGATGCTCTCGCACGAACCGAAGAACTACGCGCTGCTGACCTATGAGGGAAAAACACTGCTGCGCGGGGTGGCGTTCCGCTCCATCCGCTTCGAGCCATATGGCGAGGCGTTCCTGGCGCAGGCGGTGGAATGTCTGATGCGCGGCGACGTGGTGGGCGTGCGCGAGGCGTATGAGGAAACGATTCGCGCGCTGCGGCGGCGTGAACTGGCGAGCGCGCGGGTGGCGCAGCGGGTACGACTGACGAAACGGCCGCAGGAATATCTGGCGAGCCAGGGGAGCCGCAAGGAGCTGCCCTACGAGGCCATGCTGGCGGCGGGGCGCGACCGCTGGAGTCGGGGCGAGCGCGTGCGGGTGTATCGCGTGGAGGGTGGCCGCGCGGCGCTGTTGCCGGAGGAAGAGGACGCGCCCGATTCGCGGGATTACGACGCGGAATATTACGTGCGGCTGCTGCGCGAGACATTCGCCTCGCGACTGGCGAAGGCGTTCGCGCCGGAGGACTACGCAGCGCTGGTAGCAGCGCCGGAGCAGCCGTCGCTCTTCGATCCGCCGATGGAGCGCATCACGCCGGTGCTGACTCGACAGGGAGGGCCGCCAGAGGAAGTGATAGAGGTGACGTCGTGGCCATCGTGAACGGCCAGCGCACGAGGAGAAGGCGTCAACGCCTTGGAAAGTCACAGGGGAAAAAGCGCACTGCGGCGTCCATGGAGGTGCCGAGGCGCGGTGGGACAGATGGTATTTGACAACAAGAAGGGAGGGGCCTACTAAGCCCCTCCCTCGTATGATCTGCTGCGAGCGCCGGACGGTTAGTACGACGTGACGCAGTGGCTGCCGCTGGACGTCGTAGAGGCGTTGCTCCAGATCGGCTGCACAGCGTAGAAGTTGCTGCCCA
>CAYYCB010000341.1:0-3043 GCA_964469715.1 uncultured Ktedonobacterales bacterium
GCCGGCGCACGGTGGGCTGAAGGACGCTGGCAATCCACGCGCCGGCGAGCGCCGAAGGTCCGCCGCAATCCCATATCAGTCGGCAAGGGAGGGTCCACCGGAGCGCCGCACGACGGCCTCTCTGGCGAGCGGCTGTTCGCCGGCGAGGGTGGGGAGGCGAAGCTCGGCGGATTCGTCCTCAGCATCTGATACGGGGGCGTCGGGCGGTCGGAAGAGCGGAGAGCGCTCACTGAATCGCTGGTAGTAGACCTGTACGGTGGCATAGGCGATGGCGGCAATCGGCCCGGCAAAGAACGCGCCCCAGACGCCGCCGGCCTTCGCGCCGATGAGCAGCGCGGCGAAGAGAAGCAGCGGGTGAATGCCCATCTGCGTGCCGAAGACACGCGGCGCGATGAGCTGCATCACGATCTGCTGGGCGATGAACTGCAAGACGACCATGATGATGACGTTGCGGGCGATATCTGGGCTGGGGCTCTGCAAGACGACCAGCAGCACCGGCGGCACAATGGCGAAGAAGGGCCCGATGAACGGAACGAGCATGATGGCGCCGGAGAGGGCGGCGACGAGCAGACCGTTCGCCTGACCCAGGGCGAGCAGCGTCAGCCAGGTGAAGAGGCCGTAAATCGCGCCGATGGTGAGCTGCGCCCGGAAGAATCCGCCGAAGATCTGCTCGACATTACGCTGGAAGAGCCGCACGTCGGGCTGCCACGACGGCGGGAGCCTCAGCACGAAGCTCTCGACCAGCCGGTCGCCGTCCATCATCATATAGAACGAGATGATCATAACAAGGAAGGCGTTGAAGAGGACGCCGAGCAGGGAGGTGAACAGGGTGGTCGTCACGTCCACGGCGTTGTTGGCGGCGTTCATCGTCCAGGAAGGAATCTGGCCGGAAATGGATGAGACGATATTCTGGGCGTCCTTCTGGCTGAAGCCGACGCGGCGCAGCGTCTGGACGATGTTGCCGTTGAGGGAGTTGAGATTGCCGGGGGAGAGCGCGGTGGTGATCTCGTTCGTGAGCAGCCGCACCTCCTCCTCGATGGAGGGGATGGCAAGCACGATGGCCCCGGAGACGACGATGAGCAGGGCGAGGTAGATGATCGAGACGGCCACGGTCCGGGGCAGACCGCGCTTCTGGAGGACGATGGAGACCGGTTCGAGGATGAAGGCGATGACCCAGGCGAGGAAGAAGAGCAGGATCACGTCGCCGAGGACCGCCAGGGTATTCCAGATCACCGAGGCCAGGTAGATCGCGATCACCGTAGCGATCAAGGCGATCAGGATGCGGAGCGACCGATGGCGCTCGATGACATCTCGGGGCATGGGGCTCATCCTCGCGCTCTACCGCCGGGTGGCCGCACCCAGTTGCCATAACAAGGCGAGCACGGTTGGCGACATGGTATCACAGGGCCTTCCACTGAGTAGGACTCTCGGCGCCCGCACAGACTGAAACGGACGAGGAGAGACTTAGGGTCAGAGCAGGCCAGGACGGCCTACTCGCCGGTGAGGAGGGCGCGCCGATGACGCCAGGCCCAGGCGATGATGGCGAGGCCGAGCGCGAAGGTGAGCACGTTGATGGTCACTTCGACGAGCGGACCGCTCAGATCGGCGCCGGGCTGGAAGCGGTAGATGCCGTTCTCAACGTCGAAGAGGACGTCCATGCAGCCGAGGTAGATGCCGGCGCCGCCCGCCAGGAGGGTCCAGAGCAGCGCGGAAGGGCGACGGCGCAGGATGCCAGCGACGGCGAGAAGCAACGCGAGGGCGAGCCAGCCATCGGCGGCGGGGAAGGCATTCTCGAACGTGTAGTAAGCGGGGGCGTGGCTGGAGGCGAGGATGTCACGGTCGATCAGGTACCAGACGATCCAATAAGCGACAATGAGGACGACAGCGACGAGCATGACGCCAACCACAACCCCACGGCTTCGCGGCGAGACGACGGCCGGCGCGGCAGCCGTCGCTACCGAGCTGGGGGCGGATTCCGTCAAGGGGGAACTCCTGCTGATACGAGCGACCAGGCGGGGGCAGCACCAGTTGAAAAAGGGGTGGCAGGTACGTCAGATGGGGCAGGTGATGATGGCGGAGGAGGTGGGATTCGAACCCACGGCGCCGTTGCCGACGCACGCGATTTCCAGTCGCGCCCACTAGGCCACTATGGGACTCCTCCGGGCGGCCGGCAAGACTAGAATGGCGAGCAGGCGCCTGCCCACTCGCCAAATCTGTTCCGGCGGGGCGGAAGGGGTGGGATTCGAACCCACGGTGCCCTATTCAGGCACACCGCTTTTCGAGAGCGGCACCATAAACCACTCGGACACCCTTCCGCGGCGCAGTATAGCACGGCGGGAGGAGGCGTGCAAGGCTCCGACCGGGCCGGCGCTTGAATCGCAGCGGCTTGAATCGCGACGGGGCACGCCGGTAGGATACCGAATGCGGCGACGTCCATTCGGGAGGCCGGGCGATAGGGGAGGATGGGCGATGGACAACGTGACGGGCGGGAACCTGCGGCCGTTCGACCTCGACTCGTCCCTGCTGCGGGGCGTGCTCGCCGTCTACAAGGAGGTCTGGGGCGGCGACGGCAAAGAGTATGCGCTCTATCGGCACGCGACTTATCCGGGCTTCAAGGGGGTGGCAGCCCTCAACGCCGGAGGGCAGGTGATCGGGGCGATCTATGGGTATACCGACGGGCCGGGGCAATGGTGGCACGATCATATCGCAGCGGTCCTGGGTCCGACGGAGACGGCGCGCTGGCTGACGGGAACATTCGCGGTGACGGAGCTTGCCGTGCGGCAGGCATACCGGCGGTTGGGTCTCGGCCGGCAACTGTTGGAAGTGGTACTCCGAGGGCTGCCGAATACCGGGGCTACGCTCTCGACCCAGGTGGATAACCTGCCTGCGCGGCGGCTCTATGAATCGGCGGGGTGGACGTATCTGATCGATCACATGCGCTTCGGGCCGGACCCGACGGAGTACGTCATCATGCGGCGGGAGCTGCCGATGTGAGCGCCGAGCGCCGTTGGTGGTCGCGGCACTGAAGGTGCCGGCGCGGGGG
>CAYYCB010000342.1:0-3035 GCA_964469715.1 uncultured Ktedonobacterales bacterium
ACGACCTTGCCGCCATGTCGCTGAAAGAGATATTGCCCTAGCTTGAGCCGGCGCTCGTCGAGTCGGATGTAGCGCCCAAAGCGGCGCAGCAGGCGGAAGCCGCCCTCGCGTCCGACCCAGAATCCCGCGTTGTCGCCGAGAATCGCGCCCGTCGCGGCCGCAGCAATCACCAGCGGCAGCGAGAGGTGATGCGTCGTGCCGGCGTAAATCGCCGCGGCAAGCAGCATCGTCTCACCGGGGAAAGGGATGCCGGTGCTCTCGATTGCCACGAAGATCAGCACAGCCCAATAGCCGTAGGTCTGGAGTAGGTGCGTGATCTGCCCACCGCTCACATGAATCATAAATGTACCCGTCACGTCCCACTGCCGGTGATTCGCTCGCCACGCCGAGACAAACGCCTCCACGCAAGGGTGTAGCGGAGTGTACACGCACGTCTCGCGCCGCGCAAGGTTCTCACGCGGACTCAAGAGACGCGCCACCGTTCACCCTTGCGGGGGCGGACAGCCGCTTCATACAGCAATAACAAGCGGGCTTGACAAGCCATGTATCCTGGGAAACGTCATCATGCCCCGTTTGCTTCAAAGCGGCGGGTGGTGAGTCGCGGACGACGCGGACCGCGAGTGAGGGGATCGGTAGAGGACTCGTGGCCCGGCGCGTAGAGGATCGCGTGCCGGGAAGCGAAGGACGGGCCTAGCGGCCGTCATGCGGAGCATGGCGGTTTCTGGCTGCCCGACGCACGGGAGCTCGCGAGCATGAGGCTCATCGCGTATCAAGCGCTGTTCGGCAATCCGCGCAATGTGGCTCAGGTGCAAGCCGCGCGGCCCCTTATCGAGCGCATCGGCGGGCGTGTCAGCATAGGAGCGCCGTCGAAGGCCGGAATGGTGCTCGTGATTCTCGAATTGCCGGAGGGCGTGCCGCCAGATTACTACCTCCCCGGCATGCCCTTCTATCCGATGTAGCGTCCCGCGGGCAACGTCTGGCAACACTTCCCTGTTCTACCGGCGCCGAAACGTGCCGAGAAGGAGCCATAGCGCATGAGTATCTTCGGGTGGTTTCGTCGGCGTTCCGCGTCTGGCGGACAAGGCAGCGCAACGACGGTTGTCGCCGAAGCGCAGGGCGAATTCAGCCCCGCCATGATGGTCGCCGGCCGCCTGCGAACAGTTGGCGTGCCTTATGCGCTGCCTCGCGACACTGAAGAGGTCAACCGGCTCGACTTCCAGCACTACATGCTGCGCTATGCCTTCCAGGGTCTCTACGCCGCGCCCGTCGACCAGCCCGCCAGCATCCTCGACGTCGGCACGGGAACCGGCCGCTGGGCGATGGAGGTGGCACAGATCTTCCCGCAAGCCCGCGTCATCGGGCTGGACGTCACCCCCCCACCCGCCGACCAGCGTGCGGACCAGGGCCTGGACATCCGGCCACCGAACTACACATTCATGCCCGGCAACATGCTTGAGGGGTTGCCCATCGCCGACAACGTCTACAACTACGTCCACATGCGCCTACTGTTTACGGCCATCCCCGCCGACCGCTGGCCGTTCGTCATCAGCGAGCTCGTGCGTGTGGCTTCTCCAGGCGGATGGATCGAAAGCGTCGAGAGCGGCAATTTGCAACAGACTGGTCCCGCTTTCGGACGTGTCCAGGGCTGGCTCAATCAGGTGCTCGCGCGCCGGGGAGTCGAGATAGATGCCGGCAAAGAAGTCGGCCATATGCTTGCCGCCGCCGGGCTTGCCAACGTCAAGTCCTTTACCATCAACCTGCCCACTGGGCCGTACGGTGGCCGCCTCGGGACCATGATGGCGCAGGATATCCTCAGCGCCTTCAACGCCCTGCGCGGGCTGGTCACGTCCTCCGGGCTGGCCTCGGAGGCCGATTTCGAGCAGACCATGGCTGCCGCTCGCGTCGAGCTCAACGCGCCGGACTGCCATACCGTCACACCGTTCTACATCGCCTATGCTCAGAAACCAGCCTGAGAACCCGCGAACTCTTGGTGGTCACGGAGCCTGATCACGCATACAAATAGGAGAGCCGTTCCGTCCGGAGCGGCCCTCCTCGATCTTCGTGCGAAAAAGCCGCGACTAGGCGGCGGCGCGGCCACGGCCCTGCTCGCTTGCCAGGGCGCGCGTCACGTCAGCGCCCCGCGGCGCGAACAGATTGCCTAGTAGTACGCCAGCCAAAACGCCCCAGAACAGTGCTTTTAGACTCTTCATCTCCGACCATCCTTTCCTACAACACCGCCTGCCTCGGCTCGCGCCGGACGTGCGGCATGAAGCAAACTCCCGACGCGCGGCTATCGTGCAATGTCCATGCCGTCCACCTCCGGCATGCCGGCGTCCCCCACTGTACACTGTCACTTATTGAGCGCGACATCAGGCGTATTCTCATCCTCTGTGGTTTCGCGTAACGCTATCTCGCCACATGCAGCCCGCCGGCAACTGGAGCGATGACATATGAAACAAGGCGCTATCCCCGAGAACCCGGTCGAGGCGGCGGCGCTCGTCGCCGGCCTCGTCCCCACGCCACTACTCGACACTATCGTCTCGGCGCTGCTCATGCGCACCATCCTCACCGCCGTGCGCCTCGGCGTCTTCGCGGTGCTGGCGGACGGCCCCCACACCTCCGATGAAATCGCCACCTGTTGCGGCTCGCACTCCCATGCCACCGCGAAGCTCCTGGGCGCCCTCTGTGGCTGCGGCTACCTGCGCTACCGCGGCGGGCGCTATGCCCTCACTCGCGCCTCCCGCACCTGGCTCGTTCCCGATAGCCCCAAATCCCTCCACGATGCCCTGCTCTACCAGTTTGTGGATCTCCGCTTCATCGAGCGGATGGAGGATTACGTCCGCACCGGCGCGCCCGTCCGCATGCATGAGGAGATGTCGACTCAGGACTGGGATCTGTACATGCGAGGCATGCGCTCCGGCGCCAACCTCGCCGCGTCTGAGATCGCCCTGCGCGTCCCCGTACCTCACGGCGCACGAGACATGCTCGACATCGGCGGCTCCCACGGCCACTATGCCGTCGAGCTCTGTCGCCGC
>CAYYCB010000343.1:0-3035 GCA_964469715.1 uncultured Ktedonobacterales bacterium
TAGCCACTATTATCGGTTCGTTCAAGTCGGCTTGCACACGCGCCGTCCATCAACAGTTCGGGCGGCCCGTCGCCCTCTGGCAGCGCAGCTACTACGAACACGTCATCCGTAGCAGAGCAGCGCTCGCCCGCATCCAGCAATACATCACCGACAACCCTGCGAAATGGGCCTTCGACCGCGACCACCCGGCCAATTGGCGGCAGTGATAGCATATCCAGGGACGCCTAGCTCAACATACTGTCAGCGCGCATACTGCCTCAACCATGCCTAGCAGCCACGCGGGCATCTCGCTGCCGACGATGTAGCGGCGCGCTCCGCGACGGTGCCAGATAACATGAAAAGGTGACACGTCACATGACGACGACAACGCAGTCGAAACGCATACTCGCGCCAGAGCAAACGCTTCTCAACGGTCGCTTCGAGCCGGGGATGGCGGTGGTGGCCGAGGATGGGCGCATCGCGCGAGTCTGCCCGGTGGGCGAGATCGGGCCGGATGAGCAGATCGAGCGGTTGCCGCGGCGGCTGCTGGTCCCTGGTACGCTCAACGCGCACAACCACTCGTTCCAGTCCATGCTGCGAGGCATCGGCGACGACTGCGACTTCTTCACCTGGCGCGACCGCGCGCTCTATGCCTACACTCCACGCATGGACGAGGAGACCGTCTATCACGGGGCGCGCTTCGCCTTTGCCGAGATGATCCGCAACGGCGTCACCACCGTCTGCGACTTCTTCTACATCCACCGCGGCGGCAACACCAACGACCACGCCGTCATCCGCGCCGCACGCGACCTCGGCATGCGCATTGTCCTGGCGCGCACGATGTATGACTGGGAAGGCGCGCCGAAGGAATATCAGGAGACCATCCCCGACGCGGTGGCGCGCACGCGCGAGCTATGGCAGGAGTATCGCGGTCGCGACGACGTGCACGTCTGCCCCGCGCCGCACTCGCCGCACGCCGCCAGCCCCGCGATGATTCAGGCCGGCTCAAAGCTCGCCGAGGAGCTTGACACCCGCTTCCACCTTCACCTGGCCGAGGGACGCTACGAGCGCGACGCGATCATGGAGAAGTACGGCAAGACGCCGGTGCGCTGGCTGGAGTCGTTAGGAGTGGCACTGGAACGCCTGACAGCCATCCACTGCGTCTGGCTGGAAGACGACGACATCCGCCTGATGGGTGAGCGTGACGCGCGGCTGGTCTACAATCCCGCGAGCAATATGTTCCTGGGCGACGGTGTGACGCGCATCGTGGACATGCTCGCCGCTGGCGTCAAGATCGGCCTTGGCAGCGACGGCGGCTGCTCAAATAACCGCGTGTCAGTCTTCGACGAGATGCGCATGTGCTCGCTGCTGCAGAAGGTCACACATCTCAGCTCCGAGGTCGTTCCCGCCGAGACGGCGTTCGCCATGGGCACAGCGGGCAGCGCCGAGACGCTAGGATTGCCCGCGGGGCGCATCGAAGCGGGCCTCTATGCCGATTTCGTTCTGCTCGACATGGACGACCCGTCGCTCCAGCCGCCCTTCAGTTACGAGAAGAACGTCGTCTACTCGATGACGCCCCACGCCGTCCGCGAGGTCATCATAGGCGGGCGCACCGTCATGCGCGACGACAAGCTGCAGCTTGTGAGCTGGAATGACGTACTCGGCGGCCTGCGCGAGGTCACGAAGGACTGGCCGCAAGCGGTGCGCTAATCCGCTGCCGGGCCAGATACGCCCGAGTGGACTCGTACCCCTTCTCGATCCAGGCGGGCGCCTTCTCGAATTCGAGGGCGCCCCCACCCGCATCCTCGCCCACACGGATGACGTGCAGCTCGACGCCAGGAGGCACCCGCGCCAGCGCTCGCTCAAGCTGATAGTGGCTCTGCACCTGGCTCGTGCGCTCCAGCAGCGCCGCCAGTGGATGAATCGACGGCTTCCTACCGGTCCCGTTCTTCGCGCGCCTGCCGTTCGAGCGTGCGGACTCTGGCCCTGAAGAGTGCGTCCAGAGCTGCGCGCCGACCGAATGATCGTCATAGCCGACCTCAAGCACGAAAATGCGCCGTGCGCCCATCTCCAACGCCGTTTCGACGCTGGCGTTGTCCAGCGCGCCACCGTCCACATAGACCGCATCGCCCAGGCGCACCGGCGGGAAGATGCCCGGAATGGCCGACGAGGCGAGCACCGCGGGCGCGACGGGGCCCGACCCAAAGATGACGCGCGTGCTGTGGCTGATATCCGTCGCGACGACGCGCAAAGGGATTGCCATCTGCTCGAAGGTGGCGTCGCCGATGAGCCGATTGAGGAACTGACGGATGCCGGTGTCGCCATAGAGCGAAGCCTCACCCGCGGCAACGCGCCGGACCGCGACCAACATGCGCATGGTGGCGTGCGCCTGCGTAGGTGAGTTGGTCGGCGGCTCAATCCCCAGCAGCACGCGCGTCGGGTGGGCTGTCAGCCACGCCCCGCTGGCCGCTTCCACACCAGCCATCGTGGGGTCTTTGGCGATAAGCGCGCCGTTCCACGCGCCGATGGAGGTACCCACGACGACGTCCGGCCGGATGCCCGCCTCGAAGAGCGCCCGCAGCGCACCTACCTGAAGTGCGCCCCGCGCCCCGCCGCCCGAGAGGACGAACGCCGTGTATCCATGCCAGCGCGGCCGGCGAGGAGCCTCCGGTTCCGCCGTAGGCACTGGTCCGTCCCCGCCATCGCCACGGACCGCCGGTGAAATATCGCCGGCATCCCGCTCAGGGCCGGTCGTCACAGCTAATTCGACCTCTGCCATCCGTATTCTCCTATTCCTCCCCCCGCACACACGACGCCCCCACGGCACAGCCGCGTCGGTCATCACCTCCTCCTCACTCGCCCAACCCAAGCGCCGCACGCATCTGGCTAAGTGGAGGCTCGTGCCCCGTCCAGAGCCGGAAGGCCTCCGCCCCCTGGTAAAGCAGCATCGGCAGTCCACCACTCGCCCGTAGCCCCGCTGCCCGCGCCGCACGTACGAGTGCCGTCTCAGGAGGCGAGTACACCATATCGAATACGAAAGCGCCGCCTGGAAGTTG
>CAYYCB010000344.1:0-3003 GCA_964469715.1 uncultured Ktedonobacterales bacterium
CGAGAAAGAGTAGGCCGGCGAGCGTGTGGAAGTCCGGCGACTGATATTCCTGGGTATAGCGAGCGACAAGCGGGTTGCCGAAGTAGGTCAGGATGTGGCCATAGAGGCCCAATCCCCACGGATTGACGAACGTCGCGCCGAACGATGCGGCGAGAGCGAATGTGAGATAGCGCGGGTTAGCCTCCGCTCGCCCCGAGGGGAAGAGCCACGCGACAACGGTCGCCGTCATCAGGAGTAGCAGCCCGCCGAGGAAACCGCCATGCAGGTTGGCCCAGAGCGCGAGCAGCGGCGGGAAGACCCAGAGCCGGCGAGGGTCACCGGAGCGCCAGTAGCGCCACAGCGCCTCCGAAGACCAGAGCGTGAGCGCCAACGAGAAAAGCTGAGCGCGGGCAGTCCACGTGATAGAGGTGAGGCCTACGCCCGCGAACGCGAGCGCGAGAGCCAGGAGCAGCGGCACACCCCGTCGCCGCAGCGCCGCATAGAGACCAGCGGAGACTCCGGCGACGAGGAGGCCAGCACAGGCCACCACACCGGGCAGGCCAGCCGCGCGATAGGCGAGGGCATAGACGACCTGCGCCAGCCACTCCCAATACACTACCGGGCGTCCGCTCGTCGGGAAGAGCATGAACTCGGTGCGGGGAAGGCCGTGCGCGAGGATCTGCTGACCGATGCGCAGGTTCCAGCCGGCGTCACCGTCAACGCCGAGCGCGGCCCCGCGCAGACCGAGCACCACACCCAGCAGCACGCAGACAAAGAGCGCATCGCCCAGCGACGGCAGCACCCAGGCAATCACGCGCTCCGCTCGGCGGTAGGCAGCACTCCGGCCGGGACTCGTCACGTTCGTCGTCGTCATCGCACCGCCGTTCCCGTCACCATCCATGAGACGCGGCTTCCGCGTCCGTCCCGTCCATCCGCCACGAAGTATGACGCGCGTCACGGGTGAGATGCGACATGCACCGCACAAATGGACGAGGATGACGGGCCGCGCCGTCGTTGACATGGGAACTGGGGCGTGTTATGCTAACGAGGCTGCCCGGCGCTAACAGGCGCTGGGCTTTCGCCGCGCACCCGCCACCACAATGGGACGAGCGCCACCCGATTGCGCATCCCGGCAGCGGCCGGCCAGATACCCTGCGCAGATTGCGCCGACGGAGGATCACGCACTGATGGTCAAGATTCGCCTGATGCGGATGGGCGCGACCCATGCGCCGAGCTACCGCATCGTCGTCTCGGATGCCCGTTCCCCGCGAGACGGACGCTTCATCGAGAACATTGGCTGGTACAACCCGCGCACTGAGCCCTCGACCATCAACGTGGATCAGGAGCGCGCGAAGCACTGGCTCAGCGTCGGCGCGCAGCCGACCGATTCGGTGCGCTCCCTCTTCGAGCGGTCGGGCGTGCTGCCGCGGTCATGGGCGCCGGCGGGTGAGGCGGCGGCGCAGTAGAGCAGCCGTCACGATACACTGAGCAGGGGTGAAAGAGCGGGCGCGGGCATGCAAGGTTTGGTCGAGTTCATCGCGCGTAATCTGGTGGACGAGCCAGAGCGCGTCGAGGTGCATCCCATCCGTGATGACCGCTTCGCGACGGTCGTTGGCCTCTCGGTGGCGGAGAGCGATCTCGGCAAGGTGATCGGGAGGCAGGGGCGCGTCGCGCGTGCGGTTCGCACGCTCATGCGCGCCTCCGGCGCCCTGCAGGGCAAGCGCCACATCGGGCTGGAAATTGATGACCGCTCGCAACCGGAGCAATAGGGCGCGGGACACGCAACCAGAGAACGCGGACGACTGGGTGGCAATTGGCGAGGTCGTCGGCGTCTTTGGCGTGCATGGCGAGCTGAAAGTGCAGCCGCTGACCGACTTCCCTGAGCGCTTCGCCCACACCGAGACCGTTTACGTGGGCGACCGGCACGTTCCCCATCGCGTCCGCGGGGCGCACCTCCACAAGCGCCTCCAACTCGTCTCGCTGGAAGGCATTGATGATCCAGAGACGGGAGCAAAGCTGCGCGGCGCGCGCCTCTGGATTCCCCTTGCCCAGATCACCCCGCTCCCCGAGGACCAATTCTACCTCCATGACGTGATCGGGCTGCGCGTGCGCCATATCAACGGCCAGGCGCTCGGCGTGATCTCCGACGTGCTGACGACCGCGGGCAACGATCTGTTTGTGGTGCGCGATGCGCCGGGCGGCCGTGAGGTGTTGCTGCCGGCGGTGAAAGAGTTCATCAAGCGCATCGACGCGCCGGCTGGGGAAATTGTAGTAGACCCTATCCCCGGCCTCTTCGACGACGAGGCGATCGTGGCCGATGACGGCGAGGGCGCCACAACGGCGGAGGACGCTGAGGAAGCGGCACATACGGGCGCGCACAAGGATGAACGCCAGCACAAAGACGGCACGTCGCCAGCCTGAAACAGCGGGATGCGACAGGAAGCGGGCGCGACAAGAGTCCTGCCAGTCTGGACCGCGCTTGACCCCTTCAATCCGCCTATGCTATCCTGACCCTGGCCGCCGAGCTTGCAGCGCGCTGGCGGTCTTTGCGGGCGCGGCATGGTGAGTGGTATTAAGGAGTGGCTTGGTGCCGCAACCAGCTTCACAGCTCACGCTCGCCCCAGGCACAGTCCTCGCCAAGCGCTATCGCCTTGAGGAAATCATCGGTAGCGGCGGCTACGCGAGTGTGTACCGCGCCACAGATATGACCCTGGGCTACGAGCGAGCCATCAAGGAAGTCTCCGACGCCGATCAGGGCGTACGCACCCAGTTCCGGCTCGAAGCCGAGCTGCTCATCAACTCCAAGCATCCGAACATCCCGCACGGCTATCACCTCATCGAGGACCGCGACCGCCTGTACCTCGTGATGGACTACGTGCATGGGAAGGATCTTGAGGAGCTTCTGAACGAGAGCCTGACCCAGCGCGGCAAGCCTCTTGAGGAGGCGCAGACGCTAGGCTGGGCCATCGACATCTGCGGCGCACTGGACGAGATGCACAACCTGCGCGTCCCAGTCATCCACCG
>CAYYCB010000345.1:0-2987 GCA_964469715.1 uncultured Ktedonobacterales bacterium
ACGGCGGCCGCGCCACGCGTTTGTCAATCCTCGCGCTCGGAGGCCGATAGCGACGTGATAGGCGCACCTCCGCCTCGTCATGCCGCGCTCCGACCGCCGCTTCACGAAGTGCCTTATGGACAACACCCACTCTCGCGATACCGCGACCCTGCAAGAGCCACCCACCGGCGAGGCGCGGCAGCCGGCAAAGCAGCCGCGCCTCGTCATGCTCATCCGCCACGGGCAAACCACCTACAACGTCGAGCATCGCCTACCTGGACAACTTCCCGGCGTCGCGCTCACAGACGAGGGGCGCCGCCAGGCGCATCAGGCCGCCGTCGCGCTCTCCGCGCTACCGCTCTCGGCCATCGTCGCCAGCCCACTAGAACGCGCCAAAGAGACCGCCGAGATCATTGCTCGCGGCTGGGCGCTCACCGTCCAAACCGACCCTCGCCTGATGGACACGGATATCGGGCCATGGGCCGGGCAGAAGATCAGTGAATTGGAACAGGCCGATCCCCGCTGGAAGGCCTACGTTCAGCGGCCAACCGAGCCGCCCGATGGCGTCGAAGGTTTCCTTGCCGTCCAGCGGCGGACCGTCGCGGCGCTCGAAGACGCCCTCAAAGACGGCTCGCTCGGCAATTGTGTGGCTGTGGTAGCGCATGCCGACGTGGTCAAGCTCATCCTCGCGCACTACACCGAAACTCCCGCCGACCTTGCCCGCTTCACCTCCATTGCCAACGCCTCGGTCTCGGCCCTTCTCTTCACCGACGACCCCAAGCCGCATGTGCTCGCCGTGAACTGGACCGCTCAGCCGGGCTGGTTAGTCCCCTTCGCGGGACCGAATAAGTCTGAGGCCGAGCAGTTTCCTGGCGGCGCGACCGAGAATGGGCGACAGGCGGCAACGCCCTCGGCGGCATCTGAGGCGCGCTGACCCGCAGTATAGTAAAGGACGTCCCGTAGCCAGGATCCCTCCGCCACCAGCGGAACCGGACGAGAGCGAGCATCCCATGTTCGACCCGCGCAGCCCCTACCATCGTCGCATGTGGCACTACGAATCCAGCAATCCGCTCTCCGTCGCCCAGCTTGTCTCACTCGGCAGCCTCGACGCACGCACTGCCGCGCTCCTGTGGCTGCTGATCGAGCGCCACTACTCGGTGATCGTCTCTGGCCCGACCGACCCCACGCCGGGTGTCGGCAAGACCACCACGCTCAACGCGCTCCTCGGCCTTCTGCCGGCCGGCACGACGATGGTCTATACGACCGGCATGTATGAAGACTTCGAGTGGGGCGATCAACTGGACCCGAAAACCACCTGCGTCCTGGCCAATGAGGTCAGCGACCATCTGGTCATCTACATGTGGGGCCGAACCGCGCGCAAGCTCCTGCGCCTACCAGGCGACGGATTCGCCATCGCCACCTCGTGCCACGCCGACACGGTGAGCGACGTGCTTTCAATGCTTACAAGCGATCTCAAATTGCCTGCCGACGTCGTCCACAAGCTCGGGATCATCATCAATATTGGTCTTGTCGGCCAACTCTGGCCGCCGCGCCGCCGTTTCCTCACGGTCAACTTCGTGCGTCCCGCCGCCCCTGCAAAGGACGCCCCACAGGCGACGGAGGTGGAGCGCCGCTTTGGCGTCTCGCTGCTGCCGCTCGCGACGTGGGACGAGACCAGCGATACCTTCATCTCCGCCACCACCGAAGCCCTCGACGAGCTTGCCGGCATCCTCGGCATGGACTCCGCACAGCTCACGGCGAGCATCGAGGCGCGTGAATCCCTCATTGCCCGCCTCAGCGAAGGCCGCGGGGTCGGTCTGCGCGCAATGCGCGACGCCGTGGACGGATTCGCCGCCGAGGAGCGCGGCGACGTTGGCGCGGACGTGCCCTCATCGGCGGCCGATGCGTCCGACTAGCCAGCGACGGACTGCAAGCAACCCTGAGCGGTCACGTCGCGTATATCTGGCGTAGCAATCGGTACGAGACTTGCTACTGTAGAGGTATAGGGCCAGTCAGCGCCGGGAGGCGCGGCTGCGGAGATGACAAGCGGTTTCGCTGACGAAACGAGGGCAAACAACGATGGCAACCGACACCCGCGCGCAGAAGGCGCTCACACTCGCAGATCTCTGCCAGGCCATCGAAGACCACGACGTCTCCTTCGCTCAGCACGACGGACAATATGAATTAACTGCGCGCGAAGTTCGCCACTTACTGGATCGCCGCGCGGGAGAAGAGGCGCATCTCGAGATCCCGCTCGACGCCCTCATCGCCCAGAACCTCAATACCTCAGAGATCGGGCGCCAGGCCTAGGTGCGATCCGCGCCCTCAGCACGTCGCCGTGGCGGCGGCATAGTAGCGGCTGGCAGGATTCTGGCCTCGCACGCTCGCTAGGAAGCGGCTCGCCTCTACCACTTGCTCCAGATCAATGCCAGTCTCGATGCCGAGGCCGTGCAGCATATAGAGCAGATCCTCGGTGGCGAGGTTCCCCGACGCGCCCGGCGCGTACGGACAACCTCCAAGACCTCCGGCTGAGCTATCGAAGATGGAGACGCCCATCTGCAGCGCGGCCAGCACGTTTGCGAGCGCCGTGCCCCGCGTATCGTGGAAGTGCATCGCCAGCTTCTCGATCCCCGCGACCCTCAGCATCCGCTGCGTCACGTCCTCCACCTGATTCGGCGTCGCCACGCCAATCGTATCGCCCAACGAAAGCTCAGCCGCCCCAAGCTCCAACAGCCGCTCCGCGACGTCCACCACCGCCTCCGGCGCCACCCGTCCCTCATACGGGCAGCCAAACACCGTCGAGATGTACCCACGCACGCGAATGCCCGCCTCGCGAGCCATCGCCACCACCGGACGGAAGTTCTCGATGCTCCCCGCGATGCTCGTATTGATATTGTGCTGAACGAACGACTCCGACGCGCCGGTGAACACCGCCACCTCGTCCACGCCCACCGCCAGCGCCCGCTCCATCCCCTTCTGATTTGGCACGAGCACCGCGTAGCGCGTCC
>CAYYCB010000346.1:0-2984 GCA_964469715.1 uncultured Ktedonobacterales bacterium
AGACCGTGCTCGAGCGCAAGCAGCCGCCCACCTTCGACGTCCTCGTCGAGCAGGAGGAGCGACATCTAGTTGGCATCCACCACGACGTGGCGGCCTCGGTCGACGGTCTGTTGCGCGGGGAGGCTCCGCAGCGCGAGATGCGCGAGCGCCAGCCGGACGGCTCCATTCGCCGTTGGGTGGAGCGCGCTCCCCGAGCCGCGCGGGCAGATGGTGTCGGGTTGCCTGTGCGCGAAATGCCGGTGCAGCGACAGGAGCTCCCTCCCTCTCGCGCACAACGCCCCTCCGCGCTCACTGGTCAGCGGCCCACTACGGCCTGGTGGGAGCAGACACTGGGCCGCCCGCGCGACGGCGGCGAAGCAACGGAGAGTGCCGGCGGTCGCTGGCTCGATCCTGAGCTGGCGCGGGGGGCCGCCTTGATCGAGCCTCTACCGGAGAATGAGGCCGAGACTACTCCTGCTCCGTCTCCAGTATTCCGCAAGCGGCGCGTCTACCCGGTCGGCATCAATCGCAATCGACTGGAACAGGCGATTCGAGAGCTTGGCTTGCCGGTAGTGATTAGTCGGGATGAGCGCGAAGCGGATGCCGTGCTTGTGCTCAAGAGCCTGTACCGCGTACAGCCTGAGCGTATCGACGCAGCCCATGGCGCCGGTGTCCCCGTGTACGTTCTGCGCGGTGCAAGTGTTGAGCGTATCCGTGAGGCACTCTCCGACATGTTCCGGCCCGACATGGATCGGGCCCGGCGTTCGCTGGAAGAAGACGACTGATTAACACTGCGCTCTGCCCGCTATGCCAGCGCGTGCGCCACCTCGCCGCAGACGTGGCGCACGATCTCCCACCCTTCGTCGAGGGAGGGGAGATGCTGCGAGTAGACCGAGATGATGTAGGTCTTGTGACCTATGGTGACGATGCCTGATGAGTTCATCACCCAGAGACCGTCCGGCCCCGGCACCCAGCCGTCCTTCATTGCCACTGATGCGCCAGCAGGAGCCGTGTCGCCTACACCTATCTGCTGATCTGACTCGGTGTGGCTCATGAGCGAGAGGGCAAGAGTGCGATCCTGGGCTGTGAGCATGTTGCCGCCGTGCAGCAGGGCCAACAGGGTGACCATTGCCGCGGGCGAGATAGTACTCCAGCCCCACCCTTCGCTGATGTCAGGGGCGAATTCGGCGATACCGTGCGCCTGTAAGAATGCCTGGACCGCCCATCCGCCGCCGATTTCATCCCAGAGCGCCTGAGCCGAATCGTTGTTGGACTGCTCGATCATCGAAGTGAGCAGCGCCATCTCCTGATCGTTCGGTTCTCGTCCCTGGCCTTCGGTCATCGCGAGAAATGTCAGCATGATGGGCACTTTGACCGAGCTGGCGACGGTGAACTGGCCGTGCAGGTTATAGCTGTAGTAGATGTCGTCGGTGGTGTCATAGACCATGGCGCCAACGCTGTCGCCATGGTCACGCAGGTAGGAGAAGAGATCGGGCGCAAGGACGTCGAAGCCTAGCTCGGCAATCGTTCCACTGGCCGGCGCGGCGTGGGTGATATCATTTGCACTCACCCATCCAGTTCCGCTGGCGTGGCTGGTTTGCCATGTGGCCTGGTACCAGAGCGTGCCACCGGCCCAGCGGACGTCCCCTTTCAGACGCAGCGCGAGGTTGGAGCCAAGGTGTGGGCCGTTGAGGCTGCCACCCGGCTCTGCACTGAGCGAGGTGTCTGTAGCTGTCCAGACACCAGTGCCCTCAGTGACGGCGACGTCGGGCAGGCCCACGGTTTCAAGATATGCAATGCCGGTACGTAGCCGCTCCACCACAGGCTGGTCGTCTGCATCCGTCGCATCGTCCTCATACACGGCCCCATGTGAGAAGGCCTGGACGATTCCCCGGTGCAGCTCGCCGGGCGATGTGGTGACGATGGGGAGCGGCGGTGTGAGCGGTATGCCAAAAGCCTGCTGCCATCCACCAGGCGCGACGTCGGGGCGTGTGACGTAGGCCCAGATGGCGGGAGGTACGGCATAGCCGTCCGCGGGCCCCATGGAACTGGATGCGACCGATTCATGAGACGGGCGGGAGGCCAGGCTGACGTCGGGAGGACGCGATGCGGCCTGGATCGCGCGGCGCAGGTCGGCGTAGGTGAGGGAGCTGCCGTCGCCAACAACTGGCGCCGTGCTGCCGAGACTCAAGAGGTCATCCAAGAGCGATAAACAGACGATGGTGTGATCAGTCGCATCCTCGCCGTTTGGGCGTATGCGCGCCGGCTGGTCTTGACGTCCGCGTAGCGCGAGCGCACCGTCTTCGAAGAACTGGATGACGGCTCCGTCGGCGCGGGGTAGGGCGGGCGTGATAGGGCGGCCGAGGAGCTGCGGACCATCGTGATCGGCGTAGTAGCGCGCGAAGGCGCCGTCAATGGTCGCATGATCGAGCATCGCCTGGGGTAAAAGGTGACGCGCGGGTGTGATGAGATCCGCCAGCGCTGGAGTATGCCGGGCGGTCGAGATCACCGAAGGCGCATGCCGTGCCTGCGCGCCGGGCAATATCTCGCCTGAGGGGGTTGTGGCTCCGAGGAGCAGCGGGACCGCGACCAATGCGATGGTTAGCTTGAGGGCGTTTGAGCGCCACGAACCAATCCTAAGTCCAAACAGTAGTTTCCCGGTCAGACGTCGCTTTCTCCACGCTCCCATCCGCGCGCACCTCCCAGGCATATGGTCACGCCTATACCCAATCCGTTCCACCACACTCGGCAGGGCATAACCCTGTCATTGCACGGCTGGTACATAAGAACGCATTTGCCGCAAGCTACATGCCACTATTTGGACGCGGCGGAAGCGCGTGATTGGGCGCGATCAGGCGAGGTAGAGGGCGCTCAGTGTGCACCTCGGAGTGGCATACGATAGTGATGCGGAATCCGGGGGTGTTACATCGACTTGGGGTGTGTGGTTGTTGCTCGCGTCACATCGCTGTCCGGAGCTCCATGGGCCATCCCCAAGCGAGCGATTG
>CAYYCB010000347.1:0-2949 GCA_964469715.1 uncultured Ktedonobacterales bacterium
CCGACCAGGATGTCCAGCCCAAGCAGGTCACCGACCGCGGGCCAACCTTCGAGGAGATCACCGATCTCCTCTTCGCCTGGAAGGCCGTCCAACACGTCAAGTCCAACGCCATCGTCCTCGCCAAGAAGCTCCAGGTCGTCGGCGTCGGCGCCGGCCAGATGAACCGCGTCTACAGCGTCCAGATCGCCGTGGACCGCGCGGGCGACCGGGCGCGTGGCAGTGTCCTTGCCTCCGATGCCTTCTTCCCCTTCCCCGATGGCGTCGAGACCGCTGCCAAGGCGGGCGTCACCGCCATCATCCAGCCCGGCGGCTCCATCCGTGATGACGAGGTGGTTCGCATGGCCAACCGCTACGGCATCGCCATGGTCCTCACGGGCCAGCGCCATTTCCGTCACTAGGATGTGACGGAGGGTGCCAGCGCCACCGCCGTGGGACGTTCCAGTCGCCCACGCGGCGGCGTGCTAGCGCCTCCTGTTCGCCAAATCTATCGAAAGAGGTCACAGTGTTCGATTTCGAGACCGCGCTCGACGGTTATATCTCCCTCATCCTGGAGCTTGGGCTCAACCTTCAGCCCGGCCAGACACTTGCCATCGGCGCTACCGGCTCGACGCCCCTGCCCGTTGACGAGGTGGCAACCTTCATACGACGGCTGACCGAGGCCGCCTATCGCCGTGGTGCGCACAATGTGGATGTGCTCTGGGACGATCAGGAGCTCCTGCGGCTGCGCTACCAACACGCACCCGAGGAGGCCCTGAGCGACGTTTCGGACTGGCGCGTGCGGCGGCTCGATGAGCTTATGGAGCGCGGTGCGGCCTTCTTCTTCCCCCTCTCGGCGAACCCTGACCTCTTCCAAGGGATACCTCCCTCGCGTGTTGCCACCGCCGTGAGCGCGAGACAGCGTGCCTTCACGCGGTTTGTCGATAGCGAGATGGCCAACAGCTTCTCCTGGTGCTGCGCGGCCGTCCCGACACGCGAGTGGGCGCGCAAGGTCTTCCCTCGTCTTGACGAGGCCGAGGCGTTCGACGCACTCTGGCGCTACGTTGCCCGCACCATGCGACTCGACACGCCTGACCCGCAGGCCGCCTGGCACGACCACCTGCGCCTGCTTGATGATCGCGCCACGGCGCTCACTCGCGCCCGGTTCGCCCGCTTGCGCTATCGCGCCCCCGGCACCGAGCTCACCATCGAGCTGCCCGCGCGGCACCGCTGGCTCAGCATTGGCGGCGAGGTCAACGCCAAGGGCCTCCGCTTCGCGCCGAACCTGCCCAGCGAGGAGGTCTTCACCCTTCCGTCGCGAGACGGCGTGAGCGGCACAGTCCGCAGCACGCTACCCCTCGCCTATCAGGGGCAGCTCATCGAGGGCATCGCGCTCACCTTCGACGGCGGCCGCATCGTGGACTATTCCGCCACCGCTGGCTACGACGCCCTCAAGAGTATCGTCGAGACCGACGAGGGCTCACACTATCTCGGCGAGGTCGCCCTCGTCTCTGCTGACGCCCCCACCAATATCGGCACCCCCCTCTTCGAAACGCTCTTCGATGAGAATGCCGCTTGCCATCTGGCGATTGGCACGGCCTATCCGAGCACCCTCGAAGGGGGTGAACAGATGGACCCAGAGGTGTTGGCCGCCAACGGAGCCAACAAGAGCCTGACCCACGTGGATTTCATGATCGGCTCACGCGACCTCGACGTGGAGGGCGAAACTACTGATGGCGAGCGCATAGCCATCCTGCGAGAAGGCCTCTGGGTCCTCGACACCACCGCCACCCAGTCGTAGCGCCCAACCCGCCGCCGTAGGGCCGGCATCTTGCCGGCCCGCTCTGGCCGCCGCGAGCCTCAACATCCCATCCGGCTCGGATATGTCCCCAATGCGTAACCACAGGCGCACTCACGCGCAAATCTGGCGCAGGGGCTTTTCATCTCCTGTCCACTCGTGTACCATAACCGCCAGCTAGACAAGGCCGCCTCGCACCCGCGCGGCACTATGCCACCCGGCCCGAGACACACAGAGTATCCGCAAAACTCCGCGTTCTTCTCCTTATTCCTTCCTCTGTGTCCTCGGCGTTCTCGGTGGTGATATCCAGTTGGAATCCGGGCACAGGAGGGGACCAGTGGCGCAGCATGAAGATCCCACGCAACCAGGCGTGAGTAAGACCGAGTTGGCACAGGCGATCCGTCAGGTCGAGCGCGAGAAGGCACGGGGCCGCTTCGGTCGCCGCGTGCTGCTGATCGGTGCGGGCGCGGCGGCCTGCGCCGGCGCGGGCATCGGCGCGTACGAGCTTGCGCCCAAGATCGCCGATGGCGTCAAGAACGAGCTCGGCAACGATTTCGCCGCCGGCATCACCGCCGGCCGCAAGGCGCTCGCCCAGGAGCTTCTTGCGCTTGAGGAGATCGCGCTCGATGACGCCATTATCGTCGCCGACCTCACCGAGTTCGGTGCCGTCAACATCATTCGCCCACTCGCCAACCTCGCCTCGACCATCGCGGGCGGCGGATTGCATGTGCTTTCGGAGGCGATCAAGTCTGGGCGTGACGCTCTCGGCCGTGTGAACATCAACTTCACCTGGCTTGACGAGCTGGCGGGGTTGTTCCAGCAGTGGAGTGACGCCGTATCGCAATCCAAGCTTGGCGACTTCATCGCCAAAGATGTCACCATCGCCGACACCTATATGCATCTGCTACGCGTCAAGCTCCAGGAGGAGGCCCACCCCGGCTCCACTCCAAGCACCACCACCACAGCCGCTACCCAGACGCCGTAGCCTCAAATTGCCCGTGGGAGTGGCCTCTTAATTCTGGGATTCGACAGAGGCAGGCGGGGGAGAACGTCCCTGCCTGCCTCCGCCTTGGCGTTGGAAGGTCCCGCCGCCCGCTGTCCCACCTTATCGAGCCGCGCTACCCTATTCGGTAGCATCTCATACCGATTTCGCCTGGAGTGTTGGCGATGCGGGC
>CAYYCB010000348.1:0-2948 GCA_964469715.1 uncultured Ktedonobacterales bacterium
ATCAGGGAACGGTCCACAACCGCCCCGAGTGACTTGCCGGCCGTCCTCTTTTCTTTGGTTGGGGCGTGTCGTGTGCGGTCGGGGCACTATGGACGCTTAACAATACCGCGGAAGTTCGGATCGTCTTGCTTATGAATGCGTGTGGTCGGGGGCGGCAGCAGCCGGGTCGAGTTCAGGATGAAGATCAGCTCGGAGGTGACATGGATGAATGCCGCCAGCAGCGGGTTGAGGAGCCCAGCGGCGGCCAATCCGATGCCGACAAGGTCCACGGCGATGGTCCCGCCGAAGTTCTGCCAGATGATGCGACGGGTGCGCCGGGCGAGCGCCAGCGCCGCGGTGAACGTCTCCAAGTCGTTGCCCAGCAGTACGACATCCGCGCTCTCGCGCGCCACGTCGGTGCCCGAACCCATTGCGACGCCGACCTGCGCTGCAGTCAGGGCAGGCGCGTCATTGACGCCGTCGCCCAGCATCGCGACAGCGCGTCCGCTCGCCACCAGATGCTCGACGCGTGCGAGCTTATCGGCCGGCAGGAGGTCGGCAGCGACGTCTGCCTCGTCAATGCCCAGGCGTCTGGCCACTGTGGACGCTACCGCGCGTGTGTCTCCTGTCAGCAGGATGGTGGCGATGCCCATATGGTGCAATGCCTCCACGGCTCGGTGCGCCTCCGGTCGCACCGTATCCGCGACGACGAGCGCCCCGAGCACGTGTCCGTTGCGCGCGACGAACACCTCCGAGCCTTCTGCATGCTCGGAAAGCCGCCCCTGCAGGTCTTCTGGGACGGCAATGTCATGGTCGCGCAGGAGGGCGCGATTACCTACCAGTACTGTATCGCCGGCGATGGTCGCCTCGACCCCACGCCCAGGCGTGTAGGCGAACCGCTCCGGCTCGGTGAGAGAGCAGCCGCGCTCACGGGCATATGCGACGACGGTTCGGCCCAACGGATGCTCCGACCGTAGCTCGGCAGCAGCCGCCACGGCCAACACAACCTGGTCGTCCACAGCCGAACTGGTTACGATGGCTTGCACTTCCGGCTCACCGAACGTGAGCGTGCCTGTCTTATCCAGCACCACGGTATCGACAGTGCCGAGCTGTTCGAGGTAGCGCCCGCCCTTGACGATGGCTCCCATCCGGGCTGCGCGCCCAATGGCGCCGAGTACGGCTAGCGGTGTCCCGGCGGCGATTCCGCAGGCGCCAGCGACGATGATGACGGAGATGGTGGAGCGAACGTCGCGCGTCACCACAAAGGTGAGGATGGCTGCGGCGAGGGCGAAGTAGACGAGATAGGCAGCCAGCCGATCGGCGAGCCGCTGCACGGGCGCGCGCGAGCGTTCTGCACGCTCGACGGCCTCGATGATCTTGCCGAAGCTCGTATCGCGGCCGATGCGGTCAGCGCGGAGCTCGAGCGCGCCGGACTGGTTGATCGAGCCGGCATACACCGGTGCGCCGACGACCTTCTCAGCCGGCAGCGATTCGCCGGTGATGCGCGACTGATCGACGAATGAGTGGCCTGCGAGGACTGTGCCGTCCACCGGAATGCGTGCGCCCGGATTCACCAGCAACGCATCGCCTACCACAAGCGCGTCCGCCGAAACCTCCACGATTTCGCCGTTGCGCCGCACGGTCACCGTTTGTGGCAGCACGTCCAGCAACTCCCGGATGGCATGGCGGCCGCGCGAGACCGTCAAGCCCTCAAGGACTTCCGCGACAAGGACGAAGAGCGTAATCACCAGCGCGGTGAAAAACTGACCAATCGCGGCGGCAGCCACGATGGCGATGGTCATCGAGAGTTCCATCGTCATACGCCGGGCGCGGAGATTTTCGAAGGCCTCCCGCAGGATCGGCCAGCAACCGATCACCAGCCCGACGATGCCGATGACGCTGAGCGCGCCGAACGGTTCCCAGACTCGGAACCAGACGGAAGCAGCCGCCAGGGCTACGATGACGATGCGCAGTGCCTCGGGCCAGGTCAAGGCTTGCGCATGTTCCTCCTCCTGCTCCTCCAACTCCTCCAAATCGTGCTCGGGGCCCTGATCGTTGTGCCTCTGCCCTGCGCGCATCTCGTGTTCGAAGACGGACATGGATGGGTGCGCCGGGCCTGCTGGGCCTGACGCGGGTTCAGCAGCCGCGGAGTTGAGCATGCGCGAAAGATGCTCCGATGGGGTCGAGTAGTCGGCCATGACACTATTTCCTCATTCCGGTGGTACAGCGATGTGTGGGTATGTGTGTGGGCCGGTCACGGCACCGAGGTACTGACCTCTATTTCAGGTACGCATGGACCAAGTCAATGAGCTCCTCAGCGCCCGCGGCGCGTTCGGCCTCGGCGTCGGGATCGGAGGCGAAGACATGCACGCGGATGTGGTCCTCGAGCACCTCGGCCATGAGGCCGTTGACGGCACCCCGCACGGCCGCGATCTGCTGCATGACGGCGGTGCAGCCGCGCTCCTCCTCTAGTGCGCGCTCCAGTGCTTCGACCTGCCCACGGATGCGCCGAACACGACCGAGCAGTTTTGCCTTCTCACGGATGGTGTGGGCCATACCGGCAAGCCTCCTAGCGCACATAATATACTAGGGTATAGTATAGCACAGCGCACGCGACTACCTAACAGGTAGGCTCAACGGTACGTTATTCTTTGCCGGCCAGGGCTGCAGGTGGGTGGCATCACGCTGGCCTATGCAACCTCCGATTGACCGTCATGCCACGTATGCCAACCTTCGCCGAATGCGCAGTCTACGATTACGCGGCCAGCCAGCCAGCGGATCAACGCGCCACTCGAAACATGCCAGATGGAGCAGGCAGGTCACAGGTGCTCATGGGCCGAATATGGTGCGTAGAGCAATGGATGCACTCGCTATCGATTGCGCGCTGCCAGCAGATGAGCGCGCAGCCGTGCGAAAAGTGCCGGCGAGGGGGTGTGCGGTTCGCGGCACGTGGCGTTTGCGGTCGCGGC
>CAYYCB010000349.1:0-2937 GCA_964469715.1 uncultured Ktedonobacterales bacterium
TCCGCATCCTCGTCCGCATCCTCGGGGGACGCCTCTGCGAGCGCATCAACAGCCACAGGGAACTCGTTCGTCACCTCTGGCGCTGCCGCTTCGGCCGGTATCTCATCCGACTCAAGGTCCGGCTCGACCTGCGCTGGGAGTGCCTCGACGACAGCCGGTATCGCGGCTACGACAGCGTCGGCTTCGACCACCTGGGCCCCAGGCTCCTCGTCACGAGGAGACTCCTCGTCCGGCAATGCCACCGCTGCCTCACCAGCCGCCTCGACCGCGGCGTGGTACGGCATCGCGACGGCCGCGGGTTGCTCTTGTGCCGCCACATATCCTGCGACGTCCGGCTCTTGCGAGCCCGCCTCGCCCTCAAGCAGCGCGTCAGGCGAGAGACCCAGGCTGGCCGCTGCCGCATTGAAGCGCTGGGCAAAGAGTTGCAGGCCCTGCACGATGCGCCGGCGCGTGGCGCTGTTCGTCAGTCCGAGCGCCGCGGCGACCTCGGCCTGGTTGAGTCCGGCGACTAGATGCAGCGCGACGCATTGCGCGTCCCCATACGGCAGCTCCGAGAGCACCACCCGCACCATGCGATAGCGCAGCGCCTCAAGCGGGTCGAGACCATCCGAGGCGTCTTCATCTAGCATGGGGTGCGGCGTGGCATGCCTCGCGCCGGAGCTCTCGGCGGCGTCGAAGCCCGGGGCGACGACTGCATCGGGCGTGGAGGACCAGACGAGCTTGCGCACCTGCCGCCGTGTCTGCTCGGTGGCCTGCGCTAGCGCACCCAGCCGCGCCTTCAGCCGCTGCATCGTCGCGCCACCGCCACTGCCGGTGAGGAGAGCGAATGGCCGCGGCCCATAGAGCCGGGGAGACGCCTTACCGTCGCGAGGCTGGCGTAGGGCGTCGAGTCCCACTTCGGTGGAGGCGCGTAGCAGCCAGAGGCGCAGATGCCGGCCGCCCTCGGGGCCATGCAGGCGGCGCTCCATGCGCATGAAGACAAGCTCGGCCAGCGTACGGGCATGGTTAGCGTTGCCGGTCAGGCGTGTGAGGTATCGTGTGACGGGGGGTTGGTAGCGCGCGACGAGTGCCGTCAGCGCCCACTCCGCCCCGGCGCGCGCCTGCATGGCAAGACGAAGCTCCTGGTCTTCGTCGGCGGCGATTCTGGGAGGAGAGACGGGAAATAGATCCTGCCAGGCCATCTCTATCTACCCTGCCAATCTCATGCAGCGAACCGCACCACCGCGCCGTGGCCAGTATGCCTCATGCGAACGAGCGCCGCCTGCCGCGGAGCTCAACCACAATTGTAACGCGAAATGGCAGACGCACAGCGAAAGTGCGGGCGTACGGAGAGCGGAAGAGCGACCCGATTCAGGAGGCGCGATGGTCTCACAGAAGCGAGACAAACAGCACCCAACCGCCAAGGCGCCAACGACCACTCCCGACAGTGCTCCGACTACTACGACGTGCGAGCACTCGCACTCGTTACGCCGTCGAGCGGGCGGCTATGCGGCACCTCCATGCCGCCGCATGCCCGACGCTACGCATATCTTGCGCCACTTCGGACGCCGCTCGCACGCCGTCCGTCGCGAATCTCTAGCAGCAACACTCATGCCGGGTTGACACGCTGTCGCATGGGGAGATAATGAGCGAGCAGTGAATAGGCGGCCGGCTCGCCGGCCGCGCGCATCAGAAGGGCGAGGGACATGCTGGCGAAGGCGAGCACCTGTGCGGTGGTCGGGTTGGAGGGGGCGCTGGTGGAGGTCGAGGTGGACATCGGCCACGGCCTGCCCGCCTTCGCCATCGTCGGCCTGCCCGATGCCGCGGTTAACGAGGCCAAGGAGCGCGTGCGCGCCGCGATCAAGAACAGTGGGGCGATCTTCCCCCTCAAGCGGATCACGGTGAACCTCGCCCCGGCCGATCTGCGTAAGGCCGGCCCGGCCTACGATCTGCCCATTGCGCTTGGCATCCTCCTCGCCTCTGAGCAGGTGGCGCCACTGGCGGCCACCGGGGGTGTCGGGACGCTGGAGGATTGCCTCTTCCTCGGCGAGCTGAGCCTCGACGGCGGCCTGCGCCACACCAACGGCATCCTCCCGATGGTCTCGCTGGCCCGCGACCGAGACATCTCCGCCGTCTTCGTCCCCGCTGTGGACGCGGCGGAGGCGGCGCTGGTCGGGGACGTCGCCGTCTATCCCGTCGAGACGCTCGCGCAGCTCGCGGCCCATTTGCGCGGCGAGCGGCCCATCATCCCCTTCGTTGCGGATGAATCCCCGTTCTCCCTCGCCGACGAGGCCGCCTACCCCTACGACCTGGCGGACGTCCGCGGGCAAGAGCATGTCAAGCGAGCCATCGAGGTCGCTGCTAGTGGGGGACATAACCTTTTGATGTTCGGCCCGCCGGGATCGGGCAAGACGCTGCTGGCGCGGACGCTGCCCTCCATCTTGCCGCCGCTGACTCCCGCCGAGGCGATTGAGGTGACGAAGCTCTACAGCGTCAGCGGGCTGCTCACTGTGGAGGAGCCGCTGGTGCGCCGGCGGCCATTTCGATCTCCCCATCACACCACCAGCCATGCGGGGCTGGTGGGCGGCGGGCGCTGGCCGCGACCGGGCGAGATCAGCCTGGCGCATCGTGGCGTGCTTTTCCTCGACGAGCTTCCTGAGTTCGGTCAGAACACGCTCGAAGTGCTACGCCAGCCGCTGGAGGATCACGTCGTCACGATCAGCCGCGCGCAGGGCAGCGTCACGTTTCCCGCCAACTTCATGCTCGTCGGCGCCATGAACCCGTGCCCGTGTGGATATGCGGGCGACCCGACGCGCGAATGCACCTGCTCGCCAGGCACCATCGCCCGCTATCAGAAGCGCCTCTCCGGCCCGCTCCTCGACCGGATCGACATCCATGTTGACGTGCCGCGCATCGAGTACGAGAAGCTCACCGGCCGCGGCGAGGCCGAGCGCTCGG
>CAYYCB010000350.1:0-2919 GCA_964469715.1 uncultured Ktedonobacterales bacterium
CTAGTCGAGGTAATCCTTCAGCCGGCGGCTCCGGCTCGGGTGTCGCAGCTTGCGCAGCGCCTTCGCCTCGATCTGCCGGATGCGCTCGCGCGTGACGCGGAACTCTTTACCCACCTCTTCGAGCGTCCGGCTGCGGCCGTCGTCCAGGCCGAAGCGCAGCCGAAGCACCTCTTGCTCCCGCTGCGTCAGCCCGTTGAGCGCGTCCTTCACCTGCTCCTTGAGGAGCTGATGGCTGGCCGCGTCGGCAGGCGCGAGCGCCGTGTGGTCCTCGATGAAATCTCCCAGGTGGCTGTCGTCTTCCTCGCCGATTGGCGTTTCGAGGCTCACCGGCTCCTGGCTGATCTTGATGATCTCGCGCACTTTATCCGCGGTGATCTCCATCGCCTCGCCGATCTCCTCGGCGGTCGGCTCGCGCCCCATCTCCTGCAGAAGCCGGCGGCTTGTGCGGATCAGCCGGTTGATCGTCTCGACCATGTGTACCGGGATGCGGATGGTCCGCGCCTGGTCGGCGATGGCGCGCGTGATCGCCTGGCGGATCCACCACGTCGCGTAGGTTGAGAACTTGTAGCCCTTGGTGTAATCGAACTTCTCCACCGCGCGGATCAGGCCGATGTTGCCCTCCTGGATGAGGTCCAGCAGGCTCATACCTCGCCCGATGTACTTCTTCGCCACGCTCACCACGAGGCGCAGGTTCGCCTCGGTCAGCTTCCGCTGGCCCTCCTCGCCGTCGAGGATGATGCGCAGGCTCTGTTCGCGCAGCGGCTTCTGCTGCTCCAGCCGGCCGCGCTCCATCCGCTTGGCCAGCGACACCTCTTCGGCTGCTGAGAGCAGCGGCACGCGGCCGATCTCCCGCAGATACATGCGGACGGGGTCGTCGAGATTGCTCTCCAGCTCGGCCGTGATCGCGCCGAACCCTTCACGGAGCTCGTCCCACTTGTTGGAGCCCGTGGTCCCCGTCTCATCCTCCGGCGCCGTGTGCGCCCATGGATCTTTGGATGAGTCCAGCGTGTCGAGTGCCATCGGCTCGTCCTTCAATAGGCTGCGGAATGGGTCGTCGCCGGTATCAACCAGCTCCGCGAGGCCGTCCGCCGGTTCGGCCAGCAGCGCCGGCCCTGGCTCGTCGGCGTCCTCTTCCTCCATATCCGGCATGTCTACCCCCACCGCCGGCCCGGAGAACGTGTCGCCATCATCCGCCGAGTTCGTCTCGATGGCGGCCTGGCGCGACGCCCCTCCACGCACGTCACGAATGGTCGGCGCGTCCTCCTCCTCACCAAGCGCCTCGTCGGCGTCTTCATCTCCCCAACCCACCACCAGCACGTTTCCCCGCCGAGCGTCCCGCGGTTCCACTGCGCCGAATTCGCGTCTGCCCATTCGCGCCAACCCTCCTGGAGCGCTTGCGGCGAGGTTGCCCTCACCCCCGATGGCCGGACGAGTACGCCCCATCCGGCCGGCCCGAGCGCGCTCGTTGCCGCCACTGCCCTTTGCCGACGCCCCGATACCCCCCCAGAGAGAGGGTGCCGGCGCATGCGCCTATGATTACGACTTAGAAATGCCCGGTCACAAGGACCGCGAGAACGATGACGATGATGCCCTAGCTCACCCGTGCAGTCCCGAAGCCTTGTCGAGCGCCCGCTCCTGCAACAGCAGTTGACTCTGCCGTTTCAGCAGCGCGCGTGCGCCCTCGGCGTCACCTGAGCGCTCGGCTTCCCGTTGGAGGTAGGTCAGTTCGGCGCGCTCCTCATTGAGTCGCATCCGCTTCAGCCGGTACGCGGCCTTCGCCACATACTTCCCCAACACCACGCCCTCAGGCAGCGCCCCGTCCACCGCTCGCTGACGTGCCCGCTGCGCCGCCGTTTGTAAGACGGGCGGCAGGTCCGCGACGAAACGGCCCGTGTCCAACGTAGGATCGGTCGCGACCGCCGCCGCAAGCGCGGCGTAGAGCGCCCTCGCCTCCGATCCCGTGAAGTCACCCTCCGTCAGGATGCCGTAGACCTCGCCATAGAGCGCAGGCCGCTCCAACAGCAGCCCCAGGCACTCCTCCTCCTGCCGCTGCGCGGCAACCAGTCGAGAGGCAGGGCCGGCCTCCGGCGTTATGTTTGCAGGCCCGGACGCACTATACGACGCACCAGGACCAGCTACCCCACTCGCCGGGTACTTTTCTCCCAAGTGCTCGACAGGCACGCCCGCCTGGTCTTTATCGCTCGCTTCCTCATCATCGTGGCGCCGGCTGGCACGCGCCTCACGGTCGAGCCGCTGTCGAACCTGGGCCAGGTCGCGTCGTAGGTCGAGTTTATCCAGGCGCACACGCTCCGCCAGCCGTCCCACATAGTCGTCCGAGAGCGTCCGGTCGCGCACCTCGGCGATGATCGGCAGCAGCCGGCGCGTCGCCTCCATCTTGCCCTGCGGCGTCCCCAGATCCAGGTCGGCGGTCTGCGCTTCAATCAGGAAGTCGATCAGCGGCTGTGCTTCTTCCACCGCCCGCCGCCATCCGTCGGGATCGCGCCGCACGAACTCGTCCGGGTCCTCATGTGGAGGCAGCCGCACCACCGTCATCTCCGCGTCAACCTGCTCCTCGAAGCGCACCAGGCCCTTCGGCTCTCCCTTCCGATTGGTCGGCGCGCCCGGCGCCGCCTGCGGCACCGGCACCACTTTGCGGTCGAACGCGCCCTGCGCCACCGCGATACCCCGCACCATCGCCGACTCGCCCGCCGCGTCCGGGTCCAATGCCAACGCCACCCGACGTGTCAGCTTCTTGATCTGCCGAATATGCCGCTCGGTGATCGCGCTGCCGATGACCGCCACCACGTTCTTGAAGCCATACTGGTGCGGCACGACGGCGTCCATATACCCTTCGACCATCACCACGCGGTCGCCGCGCCGGATGCCGTCGCGCGCCAGGTCCATCCCGAAGAGCGTCGC
>CAYYCB010000351.1:0-2916 GCA_964469715.1 uncultured Ktedonobacterales bacterium
CCTTCTGGCCGCGCCCGGTCTGCGTTGTGCCAAGCTCGTTGCCGGCGGCAACCACCTCGCCCGCCTGGGCGAGCAGCCAGGTAGCCTTGAGCCGGATGTTGATGAAACCAGGGCCGGCGACTTCGACCGCCTCCACCAGATCGTATGCCGGGACGATCTGCGCCGTCTCGCGAATGCGCGTCGCAATCGCCTCGCCCGCAGCGCGTGGGTTGACCTTCGCGCCCGTCGCCTTCGCCGCCGAGGCAAGCTTCATGGCGACGTTCGTCGCGTAGTCGCCATGCGCCGCGACCTGGGGTCGCTCGATTTCGATCTGCGTCAGCTCGACCTGGGGCAGCTCGCCCTGCTCCACCAGTGCGGCCACCGAGCGCGCCACGAGCTCGGCGATGGTATCTCGTATCATCCGGGGGTCCTATCCTTTCGCGGGCCGGTGCGCGGCCACGTCATATCGCGGTTGTGAAAAGATCGCGTGATGGGGTGCTAGGCGTGCAGCGGCGTCCGGGGAGCATGCCTGATGTCCCGCCGGACGCCGCCGGGAGGTTCGCGTGAACGGCCGTGATCGCGAGGCGGGGCATCAGTGTGTACGGCTACGCCGCTTTGCCTCGCTGTTGATCTCTAGCAGCCGGTTTAATGAAAACAAGTCGCCATGCGCCTCGTCACGCGCCACGAGCACTTCCTGATTGGTGCGGGTATCGAGAAAGGCGAGGGAAGGGGCCTGCTTCGGCTGGCGCGGGCGCGGCATGTGGATCAGCCGCGAGTAGGGATTTGCCTGATTTATGGAGTTCACGTCCTGGAAGCTCTCGTCGGCGGAAGTTTTCGCGCCTCGCAGCGTGATGTAGTCGACATGCTCCATCGGGACGTGGATCACACTGCGGGGTCCGGCCTTCACAAAGTCGTCGGGCGTGATGACGATGAGATAGTCCGCCATGTGATTGAGTCGCCACAGGTCATAGAGGGCCACTCCCGCGCTGCCGAAGGCCGCGACGCCGAGGATGCCGAGGAGGAGTGTGGTGATCACCGCGCCTACGACCCCATGCGTAAAATTTTCGGGCACAGTGACGACCACGACCGGGACGAAGAGTGCAAAGGTCAAGACGGCGATCACCGCCCACTGCAACACCGACCGCAGTAACCAGTCGCGCCGTAGCGGCAGCACGGACCACGTAGAAGGAGCGGCGCCCGAGCGCACCGTCTCCAGCACCTCGTGCGCATCCATAGCAATTGGCTCCAGAGTAGAGGCGAAAAGTCAGCCGCGCCATTATAGCACAAGCCGCCCGAACGCCCGCTAGCTTTCGCGTTGAGACCCGTCTTGCTTTCGCGTTGAGGCCCGGCTTTCGCACCCGGCAAAGGGGACGCCGTGCCTGGCGCTTGTGGTACAATGGCGAGGCGTGAATCCGCTTCAATTGCGGGCGCACGGCCATTTGGGGAGAGTATTGGGCGCGGAAACATCAGGAGTGACGTCGTGGAGGAAAGCCAGCGGCCGCGCCTCGTCGCGGCGCTCCTGCTGCGCTGGCTGGCGGGTCGAGCGATCGCGGAGAACAGGCCGGCGACGCCGTTAGACGAGCTAGCCGAGGCCCTCGGCCTGGATGTCGCCGGCTTCCATCCTGAGAGCCGCCGTGCCGGCACGCTGGGATGGCTGGAGCCGGACGAAGATCTCATCTACTTGCGGATCGGCTTGCCCGAGCCGGTGCGCCGCTTCACGCTTGCCCACGAGCTAGGCCATGCCGTGCTCCACCGGCCCAACGGCCTCCGCGCGCTCCGCGGCAAGGACCAGTTCGACGCTACCTCGCTCGTATCCGCCGACGCGATGGGAGAGGGTTGCGACAGCGGCGACCTCGCGCTTGTGCCGGACCTGCTCGGGGCCGGTGACGAGCTGCTGCGGCCAGGTGAGGCCTACAGCGCGCGGGCGCAGCGCGAGAGCGAGGCGAACGCCTTCGCCTCAGCGCTCCTGCTCCCAGCGGCCACGCTCCAGGCGGAATATCTTGACCTGGCGCGCTCCAGTGGCGGTGGTCACAGCGTGGTGCGGATGCTCGCGGAGCGCTTCGGTGTCTCCGAGGAAGTGACGCTCCGCCGCCTGATGGCGCTCCTGCTCGCCCCAACCGGCGAGACTGATTTACCGGAGCCTTCGCAGACATCGCGTGCTGGGTCCGCTCGCGCGCCCTCGCTCGACGCCTACCAGCGCGCCGCGGCCGAGTCGGAGACACCCGCGCTCGTGGTCGCGGGTCCCGGCACCGGAAAAACGAGCACCCTGGTTGGTCGCGTCGCATTCCTGGTGCGGGAACGCGGAATCCCGGCGAGCCAGATCCTCGCGCTCACTTTCTCAAACAAAGCGGCGCGCGAGATGAAGGAGCGGCTCTCGGCGCTGCTTGCGCCTGACGCAGACGAGCTCGTCGCTCCTGAGTTGCCGTTTGTCTCCACGATTCACGCGTTCTGCGGAGACCTCTTGCGGCGCTACGGCCCGCGGGTGGGCTTGCGCGCGGACTTCCGCCTCGTGAGCGAAACCGAAGGCTACTTCCTGCTACGACGTCTCGCCGGCACGCTCGACCTCCGCCACTACGAGCCGCTCGGCGCGCCTGCCGTGCACTTCCCGACGCTGCTCGCGGCCATTTCGCGCGCCAAGGACGAGCTGGCAGGTCCCGAGCGCTACATCGAAGCCGCGGAGGAGCTGATGCGCCGCGCGGCGACACCGGACGAGCGCGAAGCCGCCGAGCGGGCGCGCGAAGTCGCTCTGGTCTACACAGCCTACCAACAGGCGCTGACGGAGCGCGGCGATCCAGACTTCGGCGACGTCGTTCGCCTCGCGGTGCGATTGCTCCAGGAGAACGACGACGTGCTGGCGGACGTGCGTACGCGTTATCGGCACATGCTGGTGGACGAGTTCCAGGACATCAACCGCGCGATGGGCGTGCTGCTGCGGAC
>CAYYCB010000352.1:0-2890 GCA_964469715.1 uncultured Ktedonobacterales bacterium
GAGCGGTCGCGGCAGTGAAACTGCCGGCGCAGGGTGGTGCAGGTCGCCTGCGCAGTCGGGTGAGGGGCGGAAATGGCGAGCGGAGCGTCGCGTTGCGTGCCAGCGGTAGCGCACCCGCAAACTCCTTCGTTTCGGGTTCCCGTGCAACGTATCGCCGCGAGAGTTGCCACCGGATCTTGCCTGTTTGCCAGTGACAGCTTGTGTGCCATTATAGCACGGCGGGGATGGCAGGCGAGACGGCGAGCGGATGGCACGCTCACGCGATGGTGTTTCAAGCTCTACTATTCAGCCGGGATACTTCTGCGTGCCGCTAGCCGTCGTCCTCATGGTGGCAACGGCGGGCTCGGTCTTCAGACTGATGTACATGCTTGCCGTCGAAGGCGATTGATGCCTGGGCTGCGCCACCGAATCCGCTCGGCGTCAGTGTTCACTCCGCCGTAGCGAAGCCGACGGCACAGGGCGCGGCAGGCCGCGCCCCTACACATTCTTGCATGTTATCCGAGCTACTGGCGACCGGCAGGCGAGCTCGCAGCTATTCCAGCGTACCGTGCACGACCTCGCCGCCGACGAGGGTGGCGGCGACTTGCGCGCCGACGAGGCGTTCGGGCGGAAGGGTGAAGGGATCTTCGTCGAGGATGACGAGGTCGGCAAGCTTGCCGGGGGCAAGGCTGCCCTGGCGCGCCTCCTGGCCGCCGGCGTAGGCGGCGCCAACGGTGTAGCCCCAGAGGGCCTGCGTGATGGTGAGAGCCTGATCGGGGGTCCATGAGGGCCGGTCGGGGGTCTGGTCGTCACGGCGGGCGACGGCGGCGTGGAGAATGCGCAGCGGATCGGCGGTATCCACGGGCACGTCGGAGCCCAGAGCGAGCCGTAAGCCGGCCTCACGCATCGTTTGGTAGGCATAGGAACGCTTGTAGCGCGAGCCCCAGAAGCGCTCGGCCTTGTCACGGTCGGCGACGGCGTGGAACGGCTGGACGGAGGCGACGACGCCTAGCCGCGCCATGCGCGCAAGGTCTTCGTCGCGGGCGATCTGGACGTGTTCCAGGCGGATGCGACGGGCGGGAAGGATGCTGGTCGTGTCGTCCATGTGCAGAGCGCGGAGGCTGGCCTCGATGCCGTCGAGCGCGGTGCGGACGGCGCGGTCGCCGATGGCGTGGATGGCGACGCCTATACCTCCCTGCGCGGCCTGGGTTACGAGTCGCGCGGTCTCGGCGTCGTCCAACACTAGGAGACCACGATAACCCGGCTGCCCCTCGTAGGGATCGAGCATGGCGGCAGTCTTGGGGCCGATTGCGCCGTCCATGAAGAGCTTGACACCGGCGAAGCGCAGAAAGTCGTCGCCGAAGTCAGCCTGGAGACCTAGCCCGATGGCAGTCGGGAGGGATTGGCGAGGGATGTAGAGCAGCACGCGCGGCGAGAGCGCGTGCTCGGCGTGAAGGCGCTGGAAAAGGCGCAGAGCATGATCGCCTTCAATGTTGTGGACGCCGGTGACGCCGCGAGCGCGAAGCTCGGCCAGCACACGGCGAAGCTCGGGCAGGAGGATGTCGTCGTCCATGGGGGGAATGGCAGGCTCTACGAGGCCGGTGGCGCCGTACTCGAAGAGCATGCCGTCCGGCTCGCCGGCGGCGTCCCGGCCGATGCTACCGGCGTCCGGCTCGGGAGTGTCTTTGGTGACTCCGGCGCGGCGCAGGGCCTCGGAGTTGACCCACAGGGCATGGTAGGCGTAATCCCAGAGAGCGACAGGGTGGCTTGGCGCGGCGTCATCGAGGGAGCGCCGCGTGGGGAAGGTCTGCTCGGTCCACGCAGAGATCTCCCAGCCGCGTCCGGTGATCCAGGCGCCTGGCGGTGTTGTGGCGGCACGGTCGCGCACGCGCCCTGCTGCCTCCTGCTCGGAGCGCGCGCCGTGGAGGCTGACTTCAAGGCGCGTCTGAGCGTACATGGCGAGGTGGGTATGGGCGTCGATGAAGCCGGGGAGGACGGTGCGGCCGTGGAGGTCCAGCGTGTCGGTGAGCGGTCCAGAGAAGGCGCGGATCTCGGCGTCGTCGCCCACGGCGAGGATCGCGCCTGACGAGCGGTCCACGGCGAGCGCGGTGGCTCGCGGTTGGTCGGGGTTCATGGTATGGATGGCGCCGTTGAGCAGGAGCAGGATCGGGCGACGGCCGAGCGGCATGATAAAACCTCCGACGAGGGCGAGCGGGCAGGAGGCAGGCGAAATGGCGGTGCGTGATACCGATTCCGGGCAGAGGGTCATGTGTGGTCGCGGCCCTGAAGGGGCCGGCGCAGGGCACGATGCGGGCTGAAGCCCTCACGATCCCCTAACACCCCAGACGCACTCGATATGAGACGGAGGGCCATGCGCCCGCCGTGCTCAGTATACGCGCTCGATTGTGCGGAAGGGCATGCTACGATGACGCTACTCGTGAATCAGGCTCGCTCGTGGGCGACAGGAGGGCTTGCTGGCCGGGGGTGAGCTCGTCGCGACTGCGAAGCTGCGCCGCCATGTCTTCTTTGCGGAACTGTTGGTAGAAGCGACGGAACATGCCGTTGAGCTGGCTGCGGCTGAGCTGCTTGCCGCTCTCGAAATATTCGAGCGCGACCTTGCCGAGCGCCCAGGTGCCGGCACCGGCGATGGCGCCGGAGACGAGATCGCCTCCGAAGGGGACGGCTTTGGCAGCCTCCTCGGCGACGTAGCGGAAGGCGAGGCCAACACCGACGGTCGCCAGCAACTCGCGGGTGGGACCGGGGCCGAACGGCTCGTTATAGAGCGCGGCGAGCCGCATCACGAGGCGAATCTGGTTGCCGAGCAGGATAGGGATGTCCACCAAGGGGAACGGCTCAAGGCCGGCGACGAGGCTGAAGACGGCGGCGTTGCGCACGAGCTTCTCGGCGGCGG
>CAYYCB010000353.1:0-2861 GCA_964469715.1 uncultured Ktedonobacterales bacterium
ATGCCTTCCGGCGTGAGGCGCTCGCCATTACCAAGCGCCGCATCGGAGCCAGCGGCAGGCGCTTCACCCGGCGCGGCGGTGTCGGTCGGCGCCGCATGCTCGGGCGCGGAGGCGACAATCGGCGCGGATTCGGGCGCGTGCGACTGATCAAGTTCCGTCGCGGCGGGAACCTCACGCGCACCACCACGGCGGAAGCGATAGCGGGAGCGCGGCGCGTCGGGGCCTGCTGCTGGCTCGGTGGAGGCAGCAGAGGTAGCAGTCGCCGGCGCGGCGGGCTGCTCATGTGTCACTGGAATGCTCGGCGCCCCATCGAACAGATGCGTATCTTGCTGTGGCGCATGCTGCTCGACGTCGCGATTGCCGCGACCACGCCGGCCACGCACCGCACGCGGCGGCACGATTGGCGTGCCCGTCTCGGTGTGGGCAATCGGAGCGAAATCACCAGCCGGCGTATATCCAGCGGGCAGGCCCGACATGTCAGCGTCCGCATTCGCGACTGGCGCAGCGTCGGCCCTACGACGAGGCCGCGAGACGCGCGGCCCGTGCGACGCCCGCCCGGCGAGCTGATCGTCGCCGCCAAAGAGAGACGGCATCTCCACAGACGGCGATGCGGAGAACGCTTCCGCGCCGTTCGCCATTGAAGTCATCTCGCCGGCCGGCTCGGCAGGTCGGGTGCGCCGACGTGCGGGGCGTGCGGGTTCGGCGGCCATTGGGTCGGGGGAGGTCTGCGAGGCCATGCCAGCGTCGGATGGAGCGTCAGAGGCGGCTCCATCTGAGGCCGCTCTTGGCGCTGCTCGCCGCCGGGTGGGCTTGGCCGCGCTGCGCGACGTGGCCTCGGCCTCGTCGGCAAGGGGGGTCGCAATAGAGGCGGCTGCGGCCTGCGTGGCCGGCATATCGTCCCTCGGGGCATCCTGGCGCCGGGAACGGCGGCGAGGGGCGGTCATATCCTGATCGTCTGGCACTGAGGCCTCCTGATCTGACAAGAGTAGGTTACAAGAAAATTGCGACAAATACGATGCTTTCAGAGTCGAAAGCGCCTCCAAATCGGGCGACCAATCATGGACCGAAGTGCCCGCGCGGGAGGGCGGCGCGACGCACCCGCGTCGCTCGTGGGACCATTACACATCCACCTCGTCAACTGCTCCACGCCCGACAGGCGCCGGAATCCGCACGACCGCCTGCCGACGATATAGCCGACCGTGGCGCGACAACACATCCACCATGTCGAGAACGGTGTCGAGTGGCGTGCGGGCACGCATCTCCGGCAACCCGGCGCACATCTCGTACTGCTCGCGCCGCCCGAGGCTGGCTACTTCTGGCTGGCCAGGCGACGGATGCAATCAGCTCACTCTCGTCTCGGAGACATCAGTCAAATGTGGGAAGGTCGCGAGCGGAACTCGCCGCCCCGCGCATAAGGCACGGAGGCTGGATACGTCCATAGCGCACACCAAAACGTCGGACCATCCCGTCACAATGTAGCTGGAGATGCACCAACCACAGTGCGGTCGCTCTCCTCATATGGTATCCGGACCGTCTTGTGGTCGACAGACGCCATGTGCTGGTTAGATGGAGCGTCCTGCTGCGTCGAGCGCCGGTGTCGCGGGCGTAGTCACGCCCTGCCAGCGTGTTCTCTCCAGGGGGCAAATGCCGCTTGTGTCAGCGGGTACGCGATTCCTCGCGGGTGACGCTGTGCCGGCCGCCGAATAGAGCGGGCTGCGGGACACAGGATCGAGTACTACTGACAGGATAGCATGCGCCGCAAGCGCTGTCAAACGGCGACTCTCGCACCCTTTCGGGGCTTCCCGCGGCCAAGGTCGCGTCATATCTCCGTCTTCGCAAGGCGCGGACCGCGAGTCTACCCGAGTGAGTCTTCCCGCATAGATCTCTACGTTCGACCGGGCCTCTGCGTCGCATCGCATCCCTACGAAAGTACCGGAGGGGGCGTGGCCGCGCCGACTCTCACCACACCGCGTTCCGCACATCCCGCGCCGACCGCGGCCGCGCCCCGTCCGGTCCATCCTGGAGGATTATACGCGCGACGCCTGCGACCAGCCACACCACGCCGGAGGTACTACCTTATCATTCGCTCCAGGTGTGGGCCGTTCGCCACGAACGGGGCGGACCCACACCGATCCGCCGCCAACCGGAGCTCGTATCAGCCGGCGCGGAAGGCAAGGACGAGATAGACGACGATTGTAGCCAGCATGGCCGCGATAAACCCAAAGGGAAACCAAACGCCGAAACCCGAGGCGCGGCCGAGGCCAACTTCGGCGATTACCCACTCGATATAGGTGAGGAACCAGCAGATCGCGCAGGCGATGATGCGCAACAGAAGCTGAGCGAGGCGATATTGCCGGGGTGCGTTCTCTTCGGTGATTCTGCGCGGGTAGTTGAAGATCTGTGGGAACCGGCTGAGCACCCAGAGGCCAAGGCCCAGGCCGCTGCTGAGAGCCGCGAGGAGGATCAGGACGCCCTTGCCGCCATAGGCGTTCGGCTGGCCCGAGATGCCGAAATGCGTCGGAATCCGCTCCGGCAGTTGCGGCCAGAAAACTCCAAAGACGACGATGCTGGCGGCAACACCGGCGAGTGTGCAGAGCAGCAGGAACGCGTCGAACGCGCTCGGTCGCAACGGCACGATCGGCCGGCCATACCATGTCCTGCGAAACGCCGCCATAGACACATCTCCGTGACTGCCAGAGCGAGCGCCCGGCTCACCGGCGCGATTGTAGCACAACGGCGAGGCGGCGGTAATCGGCAGCTCGCGAGATCCCCTGGCTCGCGCCGCGTCCCCATCGCCAGACGTGACCGGCTACATGTCGTCCGGAAGGATGACCAGCTCGAACGTTTCCAGCATCTGCCGC
>CAYYCB010000354.1:0-2855 GCA_964469715.1 uncultured Ktedonobacterales bacterium
GTCGTCGTCGCTACCGCGCGTGCCATGCGTCGCCCTCCATCCCTGCCCGGCCCCGTAGGCGCTGCCAGAGCGCTGCCGCCTCATTCGTAACACGCACAGGCGGGCGAATCTTAACAGTGAACGCGCCGTATGCCGCGCAGAAGCTCTCGTCACGCGCCCGCTCGCTCGACGCGGCGCGCACCTCGCACGGCGCTTGCGTTATTGGCGGCAGGATAGGATCAGGTCATGCCAGTAGCATGGGCGAGGGCGACCACTCGAAGCGGATGAGATGGGCTATGCCGATGGTCGCGCATGGTACACTGCGTCGGGATGTTCGGCGGGTACGTCCGGCCGCTGCGCGACGAGACACGCTCTTTATGAGCACATTCTCATGAACGCCGGCTGCCGGCCGTCGTACAATCGGGAGCGAGGCCGCTGATAGGGCCGGCGCTGAGAGAAACCCGAGGAGCAAGGATGGTACGCCCGCCACAGAGCCTGCGAGCCTACCGCACGAGCGCCGCCGGTGTGGGGCTGGCGACGTTGATCTTCGCCGCGTGCTGCGGGCTGCTCGCGCTGCTTGGGCAGAATTGGGGGCTGACGCTGCCGTTCGTGGGCCGCTGCGCTGGGTGTCCGGCGCGCGGCGACAACCAGACCTTCGTCGCCTATCTCATCACCAACGCGCATCCAGGCGACCGGGCGCTGCTCGATCCCGCGGAGGCCACCGACCCGGCCGCGCGCACGGTGACACGCCTGCTCTTTGATGGGCTGGTCACGCTGGATAAGAATCTCAAGCCGGAACTCTGGGGCGCGGACCGTGTGGACGTCAGCCCCGACGGGTTGACCTACACCTTCCACCTGCGCCCCGGCCAGCGCTTCTCAGACGGCAGGCCAGTCCAGGCCTCGGACTATGCCTGGTCGCTAGAGCGCCTGGTGAGTCCCTGTACTCACGCGGCGACGGACGTGGCGCTGCTCGCGCTGCAAGATGCGCCGGCCTTCGCCGCAGAGCCATGCAACGGAGGCAAGCCCGCTGGGAAGATCCAGACGCTGCAAGGCAGCTCGATCATCGCCAACGATGGCGCGGGGACACTGGCGCTGGTGGTGTCACAGCCGACGGGCGGCTTCCTGACGATGCTCGCGTCCGCGCCGGCCTATGCGCTCGAACACGAGGTGGTGTCGCCGCCAGCGGGGAGCAAGAACGGCTCGTGGCCGAGCAATCTGACGCACGGCGCAACGGGGCAGGGCGGCAGCGGCATGTTCTACGTGGCGGGCATCGACAAGCACGCATTGACGTTGCGGCCGAATCCGGTGTGGTGGGGCCAGGGTGCGCACAAAGCGCCGAACCTGAGCGAGCTTGACGTGAAGCTGTACGGCGACGCCACCGCAGCTTACAAGGCGTTCCAGGCGGACCCGACCGCCGCCTACCTGAGCCAGATTCCCACGGGTCAGCTCCAGGGCGCGGCATCGGACGCTGGCTACCGCGAGGGTCCTGCGCTGCGCATGGAAGGCATCGCCTTCAACTGGAACGTCGCGCCGTTCGACAAGCTCGACGCTCGCGAGGCGTTCTGCCTCGCCATCAATCGCGACCAATATGCCGCGACGCCGGGCGCGGGCTTATTGGAGCCAACTTGGCACGTCACAGCGCGGGGTATATCGGGTTACGACCGGAGTCTGGACAGCCTCGACGGCGCGCCGACCGCAGGCGACGCCGAGAAGGCCACGCGACACTGGCAGGCGTATCTGACGGCGCTTGGCATCCAGAACAGCCAGGGCACGGCGACTCCGACGGCGACGAACACGCCAACTCCGCAACCGACGGCGACACCGCAGCCCACCGTGAAGCCGCCAAGCGTGACCTTCTCCTTCGCGTCGGATTCACCAACCCAGCAGGCGCTCGCGGCGGTGCTGCAGGCGGACTTGCAGGCAACCCTGGGCGTGAAGGTCCAGCTATCCGGGTCGCCAGCGGGCGCGCTCGCCGACGCGGTGCGCGGCAAAGGCGTCCAGGCGTACCCCGTCGTGTGGGGTTCCGACGTGCCTGACCCGCAGTTCTTCCTCACGCGGCCTTTCTCATCGGGCGCAGCGGAGAACTTCGCCAACGCCGGCGTGCCGGAGGCCGATGCGCTGCTCGCGCAGGCCGACATCGCCTCCGATCCGATGCACGACATCGCGCGGATGCAAATCTACAATCAGGCCGAGCAATATCTGGTGGACAACGTGGTGATCTGCCCGGTGGCGCAGCTCCACCTGGCATATGAGGTGCGGCCGTGGGCGCATGGGCTGGCCGAAACGGGCGATGGGCTGATCCCGCTCGATAACTGGTCCGCGGCTGTGCTCACCAAGGACAAGCCGGAGGCTACGACCGCGACGGCATCCGCGATGCATGGCGCGTAGGCGGATTATGTCTGGGGCGGGGGTCGCGGCAGTGAAACTCCCGGCGCAGGGGGCGAGGCGGGCTGAAGCCCTACGTTCCACTAACAACCCAGACGCAATTGGTGTGAGCCGTCACACGTCGTCGCGATATCTCCTCGTCATCATGCGTCCTTGATGATGCGCCGCTCTCCGGATTGCCGGGCGGGCGAGCGTCGTTCGCTCGCCCGGCAATGTGCATATTGCACATATAAATGTGTGGAAAGACCATGCAACCTGCTCTTACATGAGCTATGTCGCGCCTTGCATACTGTTTCTAACCGTAATTGACTGTGCAACGTGCCCCAATAGCGCGGCGCGGCTGCCAGGGCCAGCGGTCCGGCCCCTTTACGGCCAAACGAAGCCTTTTCCGGCGCGGTTGCCTGCCCTCTTAGGAAGGTCGAGCCGCGCGGAGCAAGGCAAGCCGAGCTGGCCCGCTCGGCGCAAGAGCGCGTCGCTGCGCCGCTTTACGT
>CAYYCB010000355.1:0-2852 GCA_964469715.1 uncultured Ktedonobacterales bacterium
GCCAGAACCTGCCGCCTGATCGTGTTCTTTTCGCCTCGCCTTATGTATACTTGTTAAGCCGCCGTTAAGAATGCATGCCGGCCAGGCATACAGGCGGCGGAGAGACCGCGGCGGGCGGACATCTCCTCTCGTGCCACCACCTTGTTCATTCGCGTTCACTGTATCGGGCTGGCGGGCGACGCCTTACGCCAAAAACAAGCGAATCGTAGAGGTGACGACCATGAAGATCTACTTCATGCTGGCGTTCACGCGCAGCGGCCCATCCGAGGCGAATCCGACGCTGGTGGAGACCTTCGACATTCTGCGTGGGCGCGGCGTGGAGCTGGAGATTGGCGTCGCCAACGAGCTCGTTCTCGATCCCTCAAGTATGAAGGCCGAGCACGATCTCTATGTTCTCAAGTCGCACACGCAGCTCTGGATGAGCATCGCCGGCATCCTGCACGGCACGAACGCGCGCATGCTCAACCCCTATCTCTCATGCGTCGCCGTCCACAACAAGATCGTCGTCGAGCGGCGGCTCCGCGCGGCCCGCATCCCTATTCCCCATGCATGGGTGACTGGCAATCTCAACCTTCTGCGCGCGATTGTCGAGGAGCGCCCGCTCTTCATCAAGCCGTACGTCGGCGGACGAGGGGCCGGCGTGCGTCTGGTGCGCAATCCTGATGAGCTTGACGCGCTCGGCATACCGGAGCAGCCGATGCTGGTGCAGGAGTACGTCCCCGGCGACGAACTCAAGGTCTATGTCATCGGGCATGAGGTCTTTGCGATCCGCAAGACGCCCACGGACGGCGCCGCCGAGCGCACGCTGCTCGATGTTGACGACGATGTGGAGCGGATCGCGTTGCGCTGTGGGAAGGTGTTCGCGCTGGGGCTCTACGGGCTGGACGTGCTGCTGGGTCCCGACGGGCCGGTCGTGATAGATCTCAACTATTTCCCCAGCTATAAGGGCGTGCCGTACGCCGCAGATCGACTCGCGGAGTATATCTACGCCTACGCGGCGGGCGACATTGCCGAGCTGGCGCCGAGCAGAGCGGACAGCGCGGCGTGGGCGTTGGGCGAGACGGCGGCCTCGGTCTGGACGATGCGCTGGCCGTAGCGGGGGATGGCTTGGGTTACAAGCCGGAGCACCACGCGAGGACCACGGGCTGATCCCTGGCGCTGAGGCGTCTTCACTGTGACGACTCGTACCATCACCAGGTCTCTAGAGAAAAATTGGTTACCCCCGCCTTCTAGTAGGGAAGGCGGGGGTAACCAAGAGGGAATCTACCAGGCGGGCGCCCAGATACCGAATTCGTTGTCGTCAAGGTCGGCGAACTGGGCCCATTTGCCCCAGGGTTGAGTCGTGAGCTCCTGGGTAAGCGTGACCCCGCGAGCTTTGAGCGTCTCGCACGTTTCCTCTATGTTGTCGGTATGAATGACGTAGCCGGTCATGCCTGTTCTGTTGCCGCCACTTTGACCGCGCAGGCCAAGCATGATATGGGTCTCTGTGCCGGGAAGTGCAATTTCAAGCCAGCGCTCAGTTTCGCTCATGGGCTGGTCGTCTATCTTTTCGAAGCCGAGCTTGTTGACGTAGAAGTCGAGGGCTTTGTCCTGATCGCTGACGCCGACTGGGATGTTACCAATCTTCGTGAACATGCTGCCTCTGTCCTCTCTGTTAATCGTCCGTCGCCGTCTTTGGGTACGACCGACAGGGGGAAGCGTCCCCCGCCGGATTCAGCATACCCCAAATCAGGCCGAGAAAAACTCCTCTGAATCTTGGGCAATTATGTGGAGGGCAACCTGTGAAGGGCGGTCACCTGCGTCGAAGGTTGCCTTGCAGCCGGCGCAGCAGAAGTAGTAGCGGATGCCGTCGCGGTCGCTGATGTGGCGGGCGGTGACGACGCGTATGGCCATGCCGCAGATGGGCTCGGTGGCGGTCTCGCGGGCTGGAGCAGCGCCGAGACGTGCCGCCCACCGCTGGTCTCGAGGATCAGCCGCGGCGACGGCTTGCCACTTCGTGCGCGTCCACCGCAAATGCAACAATCGGTCCGACGTCTTCCAGATAGTGGCGCGCGCACAGCGCCGTATACGTGACGGCCGCTTCACCGTCGATGGCGACCTGATCGCCTTCGGCGACGAATCGCCCGTCCACCAGGCGCGCATTGAACTGCGCACGGTGTTCACAGCCGCCGCCATGGCCGCACATGGCAATCGATTCCCGTAGTTCGTGGGCGGCCTCCAAGAGCCGTCGGCTGCCGGGGAAGGCGTGCGTGCGGAAGTCCGTGCGCAGGCCCCACGCCATCACGGGGATGGCATGCACGACGGCGAGCCGCAACAGCTGGTCCACCTGTCCGGGCTGCAAAAATTGCGCCTCGTCCACCAACACGGCGCTGATGTGCCCCGTCGCGGCTCGCCGGCGGAGCACCTCCGTTTCGAGGTCCAGGTCAGGCGTCGTGAGGAAGTCCGCCCGGCGACTGAGGCCAATGCGAGACACCACATCCTCCTCGCCCTTGGTGTCTGTCGCCGGCTTGGTGATCACCACCGTGCCGCCATGCTCCTCGAAGTTGTACGCGGTCGCCAACAACTCGGTGGTCTTTTGCGCGCCCATCGTGCCGTGGGTAAAGTAAAGTTTTGCCATGTGACTCCCTATGACTCCCTGCTGCTTTCTAGCATACCAAGTCTGGCAACCATCCATGGCGTCGCAGGTGGCAAACGCTTCCACGAATACCCCGAAAGAACAGACCGGCCGATCCTGCATCGCTCGCTCGATGATTGCGCGCTTCTGTCGGCGGCCTTACCATGTCCGATGACAACGTTGTAGCATGCAGAGTCTGATCTGGGGGCACTGGGGGCCGAGCAGGCGGACGAGGAGA
>CAYYCB010000356.1:0-2845 GCA_964469715.1 uncultured Ktedonobacterales bacterium
ATCCGCCTTCAGCAGCCCGGCTAGTCCTCCATATTCCTTCAGTAGCCGGCTCGCCAGGTCGATGACGTTCTCTCCTACCGACCCCACCCGCAACAGGATCGCCAGCAATTCCGCGTTCGTGAGCGTCCCCGCGCCATAGCGCTCCAGCCGCTCGCGTGGACGCTCCTCGCTGGGCATCTCACGTACCGTCGCACGATATCCCACCCGCTCCGCCGTTGTCGCCACATGCGCCCCCTAACGGTCTCCCGCACCATGTTAGGCTATCCTACCAACCCAGCGTCTAGTTGGCAACCGGCGTACCTTGCAACCGCTCGACTACCACGAACGGCGCTCTCTTGATGCCCATCTGTCCGCGGCGTATACTAAGGCATTCCTACATATCGGAAAGCGTGCATGCACGCGAGGAGACTCAGCGAACGGCGAGGATGTCATGACGCGCGTGGTGGTGGGCATGAGCGGCGGAGTGGATAGCTCCGTGGCGGCGGCCCTGCTGAAAGAGCAGGGGTACGACGTCGTGGGTATCATGCTGCGCCTGTGGTCGGAACCCGCTCTCGACGACGCGGACGGCGATGTGGATCTCGTTGCCGAGAATAAGTGTTGCTCGCTTGAGTCGATGGCTGATGCGCGCCGCGTCGCCTCGGTGCTCGACATCCCTTTCTATGTTCTCAATGTCGAGCGGCCCTTTCAGGAGACTATCGTCGACTACTTCTACGACGAATATGCCGCCGGCCGCACGCCGAACCCCTGCCTGCGGTGCAATCGCACCATCCGCTTTACGCTGCTCCTGGAGCGGGCGCTCGCGCTTGGCGCCGACTACCTCGCCACCGGCCACTACGTCCGGGTGGACGACGATCCGACCACTGGCAAGCGCCGCCTGCGCAGGGCGCTGCATGACGAGAAGGACCAGTCCTACGTCCTCCACGTCCTCAGTCAGGACCAACTGCGGCATGCGCTTTTCCCATTGGGGAACTACACCAAGGAGCAGGTGCGCGCGATGGCCGCGGAGCGCGGGCTCCCCGTCGCCAGCAAGGCCGAGAGCCAGGAGATCTGCTTCGTCGCCCGCAATGACTATCGCGGCTTCATGCGCCGCTATGCGGAGGCGACTGGCCGCTCCGCACCCGCCTCCGGCCCCATTATTGACCAGGAAGGGCGCACGCTCGGCCAGCATGCGGGCCTCGCCTACTACACCATCGGCCAGCGCAAGGGGCTAGGGGTCGCCGCCCGCGAGCCGCTACACGTCCTTCAGCTCGACGCCGCACGCAACGCCGTCGTCGTCGGGCCAGCCTCGGCGCTTGACCGTGACCACTTCATGGTTCGCCAGACCACGTACCCGGCTGGCGTCGTGCCGACCGCGCCGTTTGACGCGCTGGTGAAGGTACGCTATAAGGCCGCGCCCGTCCCCGCCACAGTCGAGCCAGTTGCCGGCGACCGGGCGAGGGTTCGGCTCGCGCAGCCACAGCGCGCCATCACCCCCTCGCAGGCGGCCGTCTTCTACGGCGGTGCCAACGGCGACGAGGTTTTGGGCGGCGGCCTCATCGAGGGCTAGTCACGCGAGTGAGATTGAGCGGGCGGGTCTACGGGTGAGGCGGGGCGCCACGCACATAGGGCGCGACTGTCATGAGGCTGGTCAGGGCCAGCAGGCCCACGCCAATGATGATCACCGTCGCCGTCGGCCCCACCTGTTGCACCAGCCCCCCTGCCAGCACCAGGCCGAGCGCCTGACCGCCGTAGGCGCCGAGTCGATAAACGCTGTTGACACGGCCCTGCAAGGTATCGGGGATCAGCCGCAAACGATAGCTGAATTGCAGCATGTCAAAGGCGTTCCAGAGCAAGACCACTATCGCACCTGCCAACGCGAGCGCAGCCAGCCCAGCGGCGAGGGCCAGCAAGGGCCACGCGATCACGAAGAGCCAGAGCGCGCTGAGGAATGACCGGCCAAACCCGAATCGGCGCTGCGTCCAAGGGGCGATGAATGCGCCCACAAGACCGCCGACACCCGTGATCGCCAGGATGAGGCCCACCGTCGCGGAGGAGGCATGCTGCCGCTGGGCGAGCACGATCACAATCAGCGCGAAACCACTCGTCAGGAGATTCTGGGTGGTGATAAACATCATGAGGAAACGGATCAGTGGCCGCCGCCAGAGCCAGGACAGGCCCTCGCCGATCTCTACGCGCAGCGGCCGCCTCTCGGTCACTCGCTCACTTTGAAACGCCGTCCGTATGCCGCTGGTCGCCACCGCGGAGATGCCGAAAGATATCGCATCCAACAGAAATGGCAGCGCGTGTGAAGTGGCGAAGAGTGCCCCTCCCAGGAGCGGGCCGAGCAGAAATGCCAAATTGAAGGCAACGTAGTTGCGCGAGACGGCGACTGGCAACTGGTCTGGCGAGACGACATGCGGTAAGCATGCCGTATTCGCGAGATTGAAGAAGACGAAAAGGATGCCCTCGATCAGCGCCACCGTGTAGATCTGCGCCAGCGTGAGGCGGTGCAACGCGAACGCTAGCGGAATGCTTCCAAGCGCCACGGCACACCCAGCGTCACAGAGCACCATCACCCGTTTGCGGTCCCACCGATCCACCAGCGCGCCAACCGGCAAGCAGAGGAAGGCATATGGCAGCGACCGCATCGCTCCCACCAGGCCTGCCTGTGCTGGCGAATGCGTCAGCGCCAACACCAGCAGCGGATACGCCAGCAGCGCGACTTCGGTACCAGCCGCCGAAGTCGCCTGTCCGCTCCACAGCAGCAGGAAGTCACGATTGCGCCACAGACTGGCCGGCCATTCACGCGTTGCGGTGGATTCGAGGGCGGCGATCTCGGGCCTCCGTTCGCCATCGGCTGTTGGGG
>CAYYCB010000357.1:0-2834 GCA_964469715.1 uncultured Ktedonobacterales bacterium
GATACCATCGGCATTCGCAGTGTCGAGCTGCGCAAAGTCAACGGCAAGCGCGAGAAGGCCGGCTACAACGTTGCCGAGGCCGAAGCCATCATCGCCGAGATCAACAAGATAGCCAAGGCCGAGATCAAGAAGGCGCCCAGCGAGAAGTCCAGCATCGGCGTCCTCTCGCCCTACCGCGATCAGGTGAACTACCTCACCCGCACCCTGGCGACCAAACTCAAATCCAAGATCCTACAGGATCACGACATCACCGTCGGCACGGCCCACACCTTCCAGGGCGACGAGCGCGACATCATGCTGCTCAGCTTCTGCGCCGACCCGACCTCGCACCGCAGCACGGTGACGTTCATGAACAACGACAACCTGTTCAACGTCGCCGTCACCCGCGCCCGCCGCCGCCAGGTCATCTTTACCGGCCTTGTTCCCGGCAATCTTTCACCCGAGCATCTCCTTGGCGAATACCTTAGTTACGCGCAGGATTGCCTTGAAGAAGAACGCCCTGAGGACCGGCCTCAGCGCGGCTCCGACTTCGAGCAGGAGCTTTCCCAGGCCCTGCGCGCCCGCGGCCACACCGTCTACCTCCACTACCCCGTCGCCGGCTTCGCGGTGGACGTCGTCGTCCAACGCGGCAACCAGGCGCTAGCCGTGGCCTGCGACGGCGACCCTGAGCATCCGGCCTCCCATCCGGACGTTCTCTCGCTCGACAGCGTCGGCGGCCAATCCATCCTTGAGCGCGCCGGCTGGCGTGTCCACCGCCTCTCCTACCGCCGCTGGCTTCTCGACCGCGACGCCTGCCTGTCGGAGATCGACGCACTGGTGGGCGGCGGAGCGGACGATGACGACCCAATGGGCGATTCTACTGGACCGTCTGAGAGCGGGGAATCACAGCCCCGCCGCACGACACCACGACGCCTTGGCGCCGAGAAGCAATCCCACAACGATCCAGACGGGCCTGATATTACCCTGTCCACGACTGGCAAGTGATACCGCTTTCGTCTGGATTGTCGGAGCCTTATCAGGGCTTCAGCCCGCGTCGCGCCGTGCGCCGGCCCATTCGGGGCCGCGACCGCACACCACACCAACCCAACCGGATTCGTCATAGGCACTAACAGCCACGACATGCCCCGCCCGCACGGCTGCGACGACCTGTTCCTACAATCACCTGTATCAGCGGCGCAATACAGCCGCAGCGTGCCACGCAGTGCCCTCAGCCAGCCAATTGTGTTCCCCAGGCCTACCGCCTGCTACGTGGCGCACCATCTCCTCACTCCCACCGCACGCGCCGCCACACCACCGGCTCACCCTCCGCACCCCCATCTTCCGCGGCGCGGATAGGCAGCTCATCAAAGCACTGATTGATGCTCGACTTGTACCGCTCGATGTCCTCACCGTAGACGTGGAGCGAGATGGCGAGGCTATCCCCAGCGTTGCATACGCGATGGATGTTCTCTTCCGGCGGCACGAGCCCGCATGTGTGGCCAGCCGTCAGCGTCTCACCGCCCTCGGGCACAAGCCAATGCGCCCCTGTCCCATCGGTGCGCAAGCCAAACCGCTCCTCGCGTTCGACACCCTGCAAGACCCCCACGACGCACCAACAGATGTGATCGTGGATCGGTGTCACCTGGCCGGGCAGCCATACCAACCCAACGACCGAAAACCTTTTACTCGGCGCGACCGCGAGGATGTGGGAGCGATAGTGCGTAGGATCGGGCTCGCGCTGCTCGGCCGTGAGGAAATCCGGCCCGTCCAACAGGTCTAGGAGGCGTACCTGCACCGCCGCCGTGATCGCATGGGGATCCGCCTGAGAGGCTACCAGCTTTTCGATATCGGCCACGAAATCGGCCAGCGCGGTCTGGGTCTGCAACATGGGATGCTCCTTTGCATGCCACCTGCCCCTGCGCGCCCAAGGCGCGCCGCATACGTTCCCAGCGCTTCTATTGGCTGCCGCCATTGTACACTGCATCAACCACGCATTCCACTGCATCTGCAAACGCCCGCGTTTATCCCCCAGGAGTACCACACCATGCCCCAGCCTCGCCTCCGCGACCTCGGCATCGCCATCGGCGACTTCCCTCCCGGCACATCGAACAGCCTTACGGACGTGCCAGGGGTCTGCGTCGGCCACCAGACACTCACACGTGGCGACGACGTTCGTACGGGCGTCACCGCCATCTGGCCGCACGACGGCAACCCGCTCTCCGAGCGCGTCTATGCCGGCATCCACGTCCTCAACGGCTACGGCGAGATGACCTCCCGCTCTGTTATTGAAGAATGGGGTCTCCTCGCATCGCCCGTCGTCCTCACCGGCACCGGCAGCATCGGCGTCGCCCTCCAGGCCACCACGCGCTACCTCGCCTCTCGCTATCCCGCACAGGTTCGTTCTGAAGTGCCTATCCCGCTCGTCGCCGAATGCGACGATGGTTTCCTCCACGACCACCTCACCTTCGCCGTCGCCGAAGATGACGTCCACGCGGCCCTCGACGCCGCCTCCGCCGATCCCGTCGAGGAAGGCTGCGTCGGCGCCGGAACCGGCATGGCCTTGTTCCAATTCAAAGGTGGCATCGGCTCCTCCTCGCGCATTGTCGAGACCGACGCCGGAACCTACACGCTCGGCGTCCTCGTCCTCACCAACTTCGGCCGCCGCCACCGTCTCACCGTCGCCGGCATCCCCGTCGGCAAACACATCACTGACCTCATGCCCCTTGATCCGACGCCCGAAGGCTCTTGCATCGTCGTCGTCGCCACCGACGCCCCGCTCCACGCCCACTCGCTGCGCCGTGTCGCCCAGCGCGCCGGGCTCGGCCTCGCGCGCACCGGCTCCGCCGCCGGGGACG
>CAYYCB010000358.1:0-2826 GCA_964469715.1 uncultured Ktedonobacterales bacterium
ACCTCCAGCAACCAGGAGTTCGTCACGAACCTCCTCAAGACCATGGCGGAGTAGCGGGGTCAGGAACATACTATGGACGTGGCGGATGTCCGCACATCCGGCGACTTTTTCCGCTACGTTCGCGCCCTGTCAAAATCGCTTCGCGCTGAGCAATACGATAAGAGCCTCGAAGACTATCTCAGCGCGCTCTGGGGCATCGTCCAGCGGTGCCGCTATCAACCTGTGACGTTTACGTTGCTTGCCCGTGTGCTCGACGAGGCCTTCGACGCCGACCCCCTCTCATTCGATCAGGGGTGGCTGACATACACGAAACCGCCAAATCTGTCCGACGAGTACATGGAGCGGGCGCGGCTCGAGGATGATTTTGGCTATTTGCGCGGCATGCTCCTATTTCAAATCAGCGATCTCCACCGGATGGCAGAGGCCGGCACGATCGATCATCCCTATCGGTATTTCGGCATCCAGTCCCCCACGGGGCACACGTGGTACAACTTTGACCCATCGGCATTTCTCGCATGCGCCACAACGCCCGTCATCGATGAGAGTCAAATAGTTGAGTGTGGCTGGGTTGATCTCGCAGTGCTGTTGTGGGTCGGCCAAATCTACGAATAGGCGGAACTCCTCGATTGTCCGGCACTAAGCCGGCTAACGGTTGATATCCTTGGCCATGGTGCGCGTGTCGTGCCGCGCGATGAGGACGCCCGCGTGCCCGTCGTCGCCGCCGCCTATGACCACCTCGCCGCGGCCGGCGTCCCCTCAAGCTGGACCGCGATCAGTGCTGGCGCGACTTCGTCGGCTGGCTCTGCAACTGCGACGAGCTGCTGCTGGCGAAGTGCGAGCTGACAATGGCGCCGACCGCGCCGTGGTCCGCCGACCGCTGCGAGCAGGCAACTGGCCCGCCTCAATCAGAAGTACAGGCGCAGAAGGGAAGCGTCTAGTCGCGCTATCAGCGAGTCAGCACCTCGGTGATCGCCTTCAGCGTGGCGGGATCGTCGGGGAGCAGGCCGGCTTTGGCGACGCGAGGGACGACTTCGAGCCAGATAGGCTCACGGGCGAAGACCGCGGCAAAGTGGTCCAGCGCCTCGGAGTGGTTGCCGGCGCGCCAGAGCGAGACGGCGCCCCAGAAGTGGATCTCGACGACATCGGGTGCAAGCGCCACGGCCTGGTGCAGCGCGGCGGCAGCCTCGTCATAGCGCCCCGCGAAGAGGTGCGCGTCGGACTCGTCCGTGTGGAGGTAGGCCCGTCGCAGCCGGACGAGCCGGCGCAGCTCGGGGAGCGGATGAACAGCGTCCTCCACCCGCAGATCGAAGAGCCGGCCCTCCCAGGGCTTCTCGCTGCGCTCGCCGGAGACGATGAGCAGCGCCGCCGACTGTTGCCCGCGGATATCGCCGCCAGTCCTCTGCGCGGCTTCGAGCGCGGCCAGCATGCGCTCCGCAAGGTCACCCTTGGCCTTCTCGTAGGCCTGTCGCATGGCGGGCCAGACCGTGCCGTCCACCATGAGGTTCGCCTGCACACCGTAGCCAGCCCCACTGAGGTGGCCCGCCTCTGGGATGCAGCGGGCGCCGGTATGCACGGCGACGTTGCCCTGGGCGTCTACCATGGCGACCTGGCGTGTCTCGCGCTCGGCGTCAGCGGCGAGCAGCGCGGCCAGCGCCTCGCCAGCGGTCTTACCCTGGCGCATGAGGGCCAATCCTTCGGGTCCATAGTCGAGCAGCGGGAGCGACTGCGTGGCGACAGCGCCGACGCCCGCCTCGGCCCACGGCACGATAGACCCGACGCCAAAGGCGTGCGACTGCACGGCGACACCGATCTGGCCCGTCGCCGCGTCCCGCGCGACGATGGAGTAGGTATGGACTGGGCGCGTAGGAAGGCTGGTCAGGTGAGACATGGGGAGATCCTCATTCACGATGGCGAATGCCTGCGGCTGTGAAGCTCGTCCGCGAGCGTGGCGAAGTCGGAGGCGGCTTCATCCTGCTCGCCGAGGAGATAGGAGCGCAGAGCCTGGGCGGCCAGCAGCGCGAAGGAGCTATTCAGCTTGCGGTGGCCCATGGAGACGCCGAAGTCGTAGGTCTTCATCTCGCGCTCGACCCGCTCTAGCAGCGCGATCACCTCAGGGACGCTCATCGGGGACGCCTCCTCTCCGTTGCGACTGATAGCTTACAACAGCTTCTCGAAGTGGGCGACGAGCAGGCCGGGGATGACCTCGCGCCGCGTGGTCTCCCGGAACCCGGCGCGCTCATAGAAGGCGACGGCAGGCGCGTTGGCCGCGCCAGTGGAGACGACGATGCCCCGCACACCGGCCATATGAGCCTCGGCCTCGACATGCGCGAGCAGCGTCCCGGCGATGCCGCGTCGGAAGTAGGCAGGGGAGACGGCGAGCCGGTAGATGTCGAGCAGGTCGCCCTGGACCTTATAGCCTGTGGCCCCCACGAGCTGCCCGTCAGCATAGGAGCCCCACAAGGTCTCGCCACTGGCCTGGAGGTCGGCGACGGTCTCGCGCAGCGGCGGGATGGCATCGGTGCCGATGAGGTCAGCCTCCACGCGATACGCTTCACGCTGGAGGGCGACGAGCATAGCCAGCTCCGCGAGATCAGCAAGCTCGATGCGCCGGATCATAGCGGTCCTTCAGGAGGCCGGCAGGATGCCGGCACTACGACTTATCAAGCATCGAGCGCAGACGCTCGGCGTCGCGGACGGCATGGCCTTCCGGGTCGTTGTTGAAGTAGACATAGACGTCACGGCCGCCGCTCGCCTCGGCGCGAATGCGCTCTGCCCAGAACGCCAGCTCGCCCTCAGTATAGCCGATGCCGTAGAGGCCGCCGTGGA
>CAYYCB010000359.1:0-2801 GCA_964469715.1 uncultured Ktedonobacterales bacterium
ATGAGTGCTGCTGCACGGGCGGCGCCATCCGTCTCGACTGGACGATATTGGGTTGGTCGCCCTATCTCCTCCGCGATGGCCGACGCGATGACATCAGGCGTCGCTGTCTCAAAGTCCATGCAGCGTCCCGCGCCATAGCGGTTGAGGCGATGGCGGACATGGAAGTTTTGCTCGAAGTGATGGCGCAGCGGGAAATAGAGAAATGGACGCCGATTCGCCGTCAACTCCATGCTGGTGGTCAGGCCACCCTGGACCACGGCGAGATCGCAGGCCGCGAGGTGGCGGTACAGCCCGTCAACATAGGCACGCACCTCAAGTCCCTCGGCAGTGGGCAGCGAAGCTGGGTCTATGCGCGGGCCAGCCACTACGATCATGCGCAGCGCAGGTACGCGGCGCTTGGCTTCTGGATAGGCTGCCATTACTCGTCGCAGCAGGTGTCCGCCAACCCCAGACCCGCCAACGGTAACAATGCATACCTGCTCGGCGGGGTGGTAGCCCAACTCATGACGCAGCGCCTCACGGTCAGCAAACTCGCGTGGATCGAACCCCGTAATATAGCCGCTGAAGTTGTAATGGTTTTCGGTCCAGGGACGGATCGCGGGCAGGTCCATGCCAAAGGCCTCTGGCACGATGTCCTCGGGATTGCCGACGAAGATGGCGCGGTCACGCAGGCGCGGGAAACGCTCGATATGCTCGATCATCTCGGCGTTGTAGTCCGCCGTGAGGAACCGCTCATGTTCGCCGCCATCCGCCATCGGGAGGTAGCCCACAAAGTCGGTCATCCAGGCGTAGGCCGTACGCTTCTCCTCGGGATTCTCGTGGAGGAAGTGATCCACCTCCCACGCTTCGTCGCCGATCACCAAATCGTATGGCGTCTCTTCGAGCACGTCGTGGAAGAGCATGTAGTTTGCCACCATGATCTCGTCCATGCGCCGCAACGCTTGAAAGGCGTGGAGATCATGCTCGGCGGATTCACTCTCGATGTGCTGCGATTCGTTGGCCAGAAACGCACTGGCAGGATGTACGCGCTCACCGCGCGCTTCAAGCACCCGAGTGACGGGGTGCTGTGCCAGCCAGTCGATTTCCAGGTCGGGTCGTAGGTTCCGCAACTCGGCGGCGATGGCAACGTCGCGCTGGGCATGTCCCAGACCGATGGGAGATGAGATGTAGAGCGCGCGTTTTCTGCGGTTGTGGCCGCGTATCCAGGCCAGGCCATGCGGCGGTTGGGTTCGCGCTGAGAGCCCACCAACGGCTATGCGCGTCTGCTCCACAAACCCCCGTAGAAGCAAATTCACCTTCACCGGATCGCGCGCGACTGGGATATGCCCGCTGCCTTCAAGCGTCACCATCTGGCCACCAGTCATCTCGGCGAGCTTCACCCCACGCGCATGCGGCGTGATGGCGTCTTGGTCGCCGTGGATCACCATGACGGGGCAGCGCACAGCCGCCGCCATTTCACGCACATGCTCCTCATCGCCCTTAGCCAGAGTGAGCGCCCGACGCGAAGGAGCGCTTTCGATGGCAAGCAGCACCTCGGCCGTCGTCTCGAGCCCCCAGCCAACGGTGTCCTCGATCTGTTTCGTGGAATGCGGCTCGGTGAAGCACTGCGAGAAGAAAAACTCCAGAAATCCGCGATAATCTTTGAGCCAGTAGTGGCGGTTGTATTTCGCCCAACCCTCGTCGGTGTCCAGCACATCATCGAAAGTGTGGACCAACCTCTTCTCAATTCGCGGGGAGATCGGCAGCGACGGGCCGATGAATACGGCGCCCGCTACACGCTCCGCATGCTCCGCGGCAAGTTGTAGCGCCCATTGCGCGCCCATAGAGAGCGAGACCAGCACGGCCCGCTTTGTGTCGGTCGCATCCAACACTGCCAGAGCATCCGCGACGAATTCGTCGCCGCTGTAGGCTTCTGGCGTGAGCGGGCGGCTTGAGCGCCCGTTGCCACGCCCATCAAACGTGATGACACGATAGTGTCGCGCAAGGTAGGGTACCTGCGCCTTCCAGAAGCGCGAGTGAATGATCGACCATGTCGGCAGCAAGAGAATGGTTGACTCACCGTCACCGAATACTTCATAGAAGATGCGGACACCGTTGCGCTCGATGTAGCCTTCGTGGTCAGGGTAGCACGCTCTCATTGGAGCCGTCCTTTCGGCCATTCTTAGCGTTCTCCAGGGAGACGAGCCAGCGATCAATCATTGCGAGCATCTCAGCATGCCCTTCAGTGACGCCGCCTAGACGTTCGAGCATAATGCCCTCATTGAAGGTAGCCACCAGCGTGACTAAGGCGTCGACTGGATACTTTTCAGGATCGAGACTGTACTCTTCCGCTGCTCGGGTGAAGGCCTCAGTCAACACTGCACGCCACTTACCCAGGACCTGCGCCAGACGTTCACGCAGGTCAGGCTGATTCCAAGCTAGCGCCTGAAGCTCGAACCAGATCTTCTGGTAGCCACTTTCGCGGTCCTGGTCCAGGAAGCTCATCGCTGTACGCCATTTCTCGAGAAACGGCACGTCAGCCGCATACATTGCGCGTTGGCGCTCAATCAGTCGCTCGGTATAGCGTTCGAGAACGCGCACAAACAATTGCTCCATCGAGCCGAAGTAATAGTGAACAAGTCCGTGATTCGCGCCTGCCTCCTCTGCCAGCCGACGTGTACTGATGTTGGCGTAGCCGACGCTAATGAGCAGCCGCTCCGCTGCATCCAAGAACTGCTTCTCGACCACCTGGCGGGGCGCGAGATCTGTCATATGGACTACTATCTCTTTATCTTAGTCGTGTGTATTAGTCAATTGACTAA
>CAYYCB010000360.1:0-2793 GCA_964469715.1 uncultured Ktedonobacterales bacterium
CCCTGAAATGGAGACTCTTGTGCCCGACACCGCCGCCAACGACGCCGGCTGGCTTGACACCGTCCGCGAGCTCACGAAACGTCTCGTCGCCATACGCAGCGTCAGCCCTGACCAGAGTGAGAACGACGTCGCCCGCGCGGTGGTGCGCCTGCTCACGGAGGACGGCCTCGCGGACGCCTATACGAGCATCGGGCTGGACCCCATCGCTGGCGACCCGCACGGCCGTCACAACGCCTATGCCTTCCTGCGCGGCGCCAGCCCACGCACCGTCGTGCTTCTCGGCCACATCGACACTGTGAACACCGGCGACTACGGCCCACTTGAGCCGTACGCTCTCGACCCCGACGCGCTGGACGCACATCAGGACGAGCTCGCCGCGCTGACGCCCGGCCTGGCGGATGACCTCGCGGAGCATCCTGGCGATTGGATGCTCGGCCGCGGCGTAGCCGACATGAAAGGTGGCGACGCCATCAATATCGCCGTGCTGCGCCGCCTTGCCCGCCGCGCCCGCGATGGCGCCCCACCGCCGCTCTCCGTTCTACTGCTGGCCACGCCCGACGAGGAGAACGAATCCGCCGGTGTTTTGCAGGCTGTCTCATTCCTCTTGAAGTTGCGCCAGGAACATCATCTGGAGTACATCGGCTGCATCAACACCGACTATACGACCGCGCTCTATCCCGGCGACCCGCACCGCTACGCCTACACCGGCACGATTGGCAAGCTCCTGCCGAGCTTCCTCGTCATCGGCAAGGAATCGCACGTTGGGGACCCGTTCGATGGCGTCGATGCCAATCTCCTCGCCGCGGAGCTGATCTCCGACCTGAGCATGAATCCAGAGCTCTGCGACTCCGTGCGCGGCCAGGTAACGCCGCCGCCTGTCACTCTCAAGGCCACTGATCTCAAGTCGGGCTACGATGTCCAACTAGCTTTCATGGCCTATTTCTATCTCAACGTCCTCACCTTCACGACCGATCCCGCCGCCTTGCTCGCCCGGCTGTATGACCGCTCTCAGGCCGCCCTGGCCCGTGCTCTCCGCCGCATTGACGACGCCGAGCGCGATTGGGTGCTTGCCTGTGGTGACACCGCTCGCGCCGCGCTGCTGGGTCCGCGCGCCGGGCTCATCCTCACCTATGCCGAGCTGCGCGATCTGGCGATCCGCGATTTGGGAGTGGAGCGCGTGGAGGCGGAACTGGCCGCCGAGTGGGACCGCTGGCCCGCCGAGTTGGATAAACGCGAGCGCAGCCTCCACCTCGTCCGGCGGTTGTGGACCCTTTCCGGCCTTCGCGGGCCAGCGGTTGTCCTCTATTACTCGCCGCCCTACTATCCAAGCGTCCGCGCGACGCCTTGCGCGCTGCATGTTGCCGTTGGCGCTGTCGCTGCTGCCCATCCCGAGCTCCAGCTCTCCATCGAGGAGTATTTTCCTTTCCTCTCCGACATGAGTTATCTGCGACGTGACCCAGGTGTGGACCTCGCCGCGCTCACCGCCAACATGCCTGTCTGGCGCGAGCCGACTGCCCCGCCGCGTCCTGGTTCCTACACGCTCCCATTCGACGCCATCGCCACGCTCGATCTGCCCGTGGTGGACCTCGGCCCCTACGGCTTCGGCGCCCATCAGCGCGGCGAGCGTGCCCTCGTCTCCTATTCCTTCGACGTCTTGCCCCAGCTTATCTGGGAGACCATCGAGCGGCTGGCGAGCATCTAGCGCGTGGCCGCTGCCGCCTGCGATCCCTTGTGTTATACTTGCGCAAATCATGGCATCACGCAGGGGTGTTGGGCGGCGGTCGGCGGCCATTGAGACGAGGTGGCGGGGTGTGGGCCGCGTGGCGAATGGGGGACGCCTGAGCGACGGCCGAATGTTGGCTGGAAATGGGCGCACCGAGCGCGCATGACGGTATTCCCGCTCGGTGCCGGTGGCCGCAGGGGGAGCATGGATTTTTAGGGTTCGTGGAGGCAATTCCGGCGAGAGGAGCGTCATCATGCAGGCGACCTCGGTTGGTGTTAGCACTATCACCACACGCTCGGCGGCCTTTGAGCGATTCGCGGGAATCGCGGGCATTCTCACAGGCGTCAGTAGCCTGTTGTACGCGGTCTTCTTTCTATTGGTCAGTGGCACGCTGCACGATTATTTACCGTCTATCCTGCTCGCGCTCGGCGGTCTCGCGGCCACGGCTGTGCTCACTGCCGTGTACAGCCGCGTCCGCGAGGCGGACACAACCTTCGCGGTGTGGGCCTTGGGCCTTGGCGTGGTGGGGCAGATGGGCGCGGCGATTCATGGCATCTATGGGCTGGCCAGCGTCATCGACAAGTCGCCGGCCAGCGGCGTCGGCACCACAATGCCCAACTCCGTGGACCCGGCGGGTTTTCTCGCCTTTGGTGTAGCCGGGGTCAGCATGTTCGTCTTCAGCCGGCTCATTCTACGAAGCGGACAACTTCCCAGCGGGCTTGGCTACCTCGGATACGTGCTGGCGGTCTTGCTCGTCGCTCTCTTCCTTGGTGCGTTGCTCAGTAACGACACCAAGAGTCTGTTCGTGCTCGTGCCAGGCGGGCTCGCGAGCTTAATCGCGACTCCCGTATGGAACATCTGGCTCGGCACGACCTTGCTTCGCGGCGGGACGCGCTGACACAGAACGGGGATGAGTTGTTGCGGCTCGCGCTCGCAGCCTCACACGCCCGCCCTGCCACGCTCGTCAATTGACTGCAAGGCGGGCGTGTGGTATGCTGCTTTGGCGCCCGCGAGAGGCGCTGCCGCGGGTGGTTAGCTCAGCCGGCAGAGCGCGTCGTTCACACCGACGA
>CAYYCB010000361.1:0-2775 GCA_964469715.1 uncultured Ktedonobacterales bacterium
TGAGGAGACTGGCGCGGACACTCCTGGCCGTGGCTTTGGCGGTGGTCGTCTACGCGTCTCTTGGCGCCGTGCTCGGCGCGCCTGACGGCGCCGCCGCCTCGGCTCATTCAAGCCTGGCGCGATTCCAGGCGCAGGCATCTCTCACGGAGCGTCCCATAGCAGTCGCCAGCCCACAAGTGGTTGTCGGGTCGCAAGGCGGCGGCAATCTGGCAACCGGCGGCGGCCCGGTGCAGGCAAATCCGGCAGTGTATCTGATCTTCTGGGGATCGGAGTGGGGCACGACCGCCGCACTCGCGCCGAACGCCCTGCTCGTCAAGCGCTACTTCCAGGACCTGGGACCATCCTCATTCGACAACGTGCTCACGCAATATTCGACTATCTCAAACGCAGTGAACCTGAGCGGCGCGTACGTGGACACCAGCGCACCTTCAACCGACACGACCTGCGGTGGCGCCACCGTGCAGGACGGCAGCATCCAGAGCGAGGTGAGCGCCGCGATCACGGCGGCCGGCTGGACCAAGGACGGCACGAATGCGCTGTATCTCGTCTTCACGCCGAGCAGCACCTCCGTGAACAATGGCGCGGGCGCCTGCGCAGAGCAGCAATTTTGCTCGTACCACAAATGGTCCTCCTCGGTCGGCGTGGCCTACGCCGCTATCCCCTATCCCTCGGGCGCCGGGTGCCAGGTGAAGTCGTCGCCGAATAACAACGTCGCGGGAGACAGCCTGGTGAACCTGGCCTCAAGCGCACAATTCGGGGCCGCCACCGATCCACAGCCGGGCAGCGGAGGCGCCGCGAGCTTCCCTCAGCCGGGGAGCGGCTGGGTGGATGCTACGGGCCTGGAGCTCAATCAGAAGTGCGCATGGAGTTTCCCTGGAGGGGCGACCGGGCTGAATAACGGTGGCGTGTTCCAGGTGCAGGTGGAGTACAGCAACGCCCAGCACGGCTGCACGAATAACTATGCGCCCCATATCGTCACCGCGCCTACGGCGGTGAACGTGGCAACAACGACCGCGGGCACGAGTCCGGCGGCGCAGACGATCAACGTGCAGAACACGGGCGCCGCCCAGCTCAATTGGAGCCTCGCTTCAACAACGCCATCCTGGCTGACGGTCAATCCGACCTCCGGATCCGTTGCGCCGGGCGGCTCGCAATCGGTCACGCTCACCTTCTCGCTGGCGGCGACCTCGCAATCGCAGACCTATTCCACCAATCTCGTGTTCGCTGATCCGGTGGCAGACAATAACGGCTTGAGCGTGCCGGTGACGGCGGTGTCTGGCAACGTGTCGTCGCACTGGTATTTCGCGGAGGGCTTCACGGGGCGCGGTTTCGACACCAAGATCTTGCTCGCCAATCCCAACTCCACGAACGCCCATATCACCATCACTTACCACCTCAGCGCCAGCCCAACCACCGTGCAACATGTCGGCATTACCATGGCCCCCTATGGCCGCTTCACCGACGACGTGAACAACTTCCTCGCCGGCAACGCGGGCACGAGTAGCAACAACGGTGGGGCAGGCTACGGCGTGGCCGCGGAGGTGCAGGCCGACGCGCCGGTGGTCGCTGAGCGGGCGATGTATTTCAACGGCGACACCGTGGGCTTCGACGTGATGGGTGCGACCCATCTGGGGCACAACTTCTACTTTGACTACCTCGACGCTACGGCGGGGCACATGACCCTCTTTACCATCCTCAACCCCACCGCGCAGACTATGTACGCCAACATGACGTTCTATGCCGCCAGCACCGGGACGACCTATCACGGCCAGGTTACAGTCGCCCCGAACGCCCGCGGGGCGAGCGACGTCAGCTACTGGGCGCCACCCGGCCTCTACAGCGGCGTTGTCACGCTCAGCGCCGACACGACCGGCACGCAGCCACTGGATGGACTGGTCGAGCGGCCGATGTACTGGACCAATCCGATGTCCGGCTTCTACAGCGGCGAGGACGTCATCGGCGCTCTCTCTCCCGATACCACCTGGAACTTCGCCGAAGGGTGGACACTCTTCGGGTCCACCGGGCAGGGGCTCTTCCACGAGACGCTCTACCTCGCCAACCCCGCACCCACCGGCTCCCCGACCGCCAACGCGACGGTGACGATCTATCGCGAGGACGGCGGCGCACCTGTCCCCGTGTCAGTCGCTATCCCAGCCGGTCAGCAGAAGGCGGTGAACGTCAACGCCGCGCTGCCAGCGAGCAACAGCCGAGGCAACTCCATCAAGGTCACGTCAGACATTCCCATGTTGGCGGAGCGGCTGATGACCTGGGATTATGGCGCGACTGACCTGATGGGCACGCATCAGACCGCTAACACGGCCTACTTCGCTGAATCGTACGTCGGCCCGGCTTTTGGCGGCTTCACCGAGATCCTGACCCTGGAGAATCCTAACTCGACGCCCGCGCAGCTCACCATCACTTATCTGTTCGCCAACGACGCCAATCCCTCTGCGGTGCCGCCGCCGATCACGATGGCATGGACGATCCCGGCGAACGCACGCTCGGGCTTCGCGGTCAACCCGTACCTACCCAACGATCCAGCCCATTACGGTTTCAGCGTACAGATCGTGGCGTCGCAGCCGATCTTGGCCGAGCGGGTGATGTATTTCAATGGCGGCCGCGCCGGCACCGACGCCGCCGGCTATCAGGGCGAGCCGTGATGGCAAGCGGTGCAGATCTGGGAACAAGAGACCATGCCATGTCACTGGCGACACGCAGGGCAATCGGCCCGGCGGCGCGCGGAAGGTTCAGGGAGGTGGCGGGGTGACGACGCTG
>CAYYCB010000362.1:0-1165 GCA_964469715.1 uncultured Ktedonobacterales bacterium
GTATTCCAGGGGCACGGCCTCCCCTGCACCGCCTGTCAGGTGGGAGCGCGGGAGAGCGTGGCCGGCGGCGCGCGTACGCATCGGCTGGACGTGAACGCCCTCGTCTCGGACCTGAATCGTGTGGCGAACGGACAGCAGGCCGAAGGCATCAGGCCAGCGACCAAAGCCCCAGTGGGCCGAGGCATCCCCCTCACGATGGCGGGCGCCGGAGCCGGCTCCGGTGGAAAGATCAAGCATATCATCGCCATCATGAGCGGCAAGGGCGGCGTGGGCAAGTCGCTCGTGACGGGTCTCCTGGCCGTCTCGCTCCAGCGGCAGGGCCTCAAGGTCGGCGTGCTGGATGGCGACATCACCGGCCCGAGCATCGCCAAAGAGTTCGGTGTGCGCGGTGCGCCACGCAAGACGGAGGACGGCATCGAGCCGTTGCGCTCGCAGGGCGGTGTCAAGGTCATGTCGATGAACATGTTCTTGCCCGAAGCGACCGACCCCGTCGTCTGGCGCGGCCCGATGATCTCAAGCGCCATCAAGCAGTTCTACGGCGACGCTGACTGGGGCCAGCTCGACTTCCTGCTAGTTGATCTGCCGCCTGGCACGTCGGACGCCCCAATGACGGTGATGCAGTCGCTGCCGTTGGACGGCGTCGTCATCGTCTCCTCGCCACAGATGCTCGCGACTGAGATCGTGATGAAGTGCATCAAGATGGTGCAGACGCTCAAGGGGAAGGTCGTCGGCGTCGTCGAGAATATGGCGTACTTCACGATGCCGGACGGCAGCCGCAACGAGATCTTCGGGCCGAGCAACGGCGCCGAGCTTGTGGCCATGACGGGCGCGCCACTGCTCTCTCAGATCCCCATCGACAAAGACATCGCGCTGCTCTGCGACGCGGGGCGGATCGAGGAGTATTACAGCGAGGAGTTCGACACCCTCGCCAACAACTTCATCACCGCACTCAAGCTTGTCAACGCACGCGTATAGCCCAAAACGGACCCGCGAAGGCGCTTCTTCCGCGTGGAGGGGGCGCCCTCGCGGCGTTGTATCGGCGCTACGAAAGCGCGAGGAAGAAGCGCCACGTCCAGAGGAGCAGCAGCGCGAACGTGCTGCCGAGAGTGACCACCTGAACGGTGAGCGCCATCGAGCTCGCATGGCCCGGAGGACGTGCCTGCGC
>CAYYCB010000362.1:1265-2774 GCA_964469715.1 uncultured Ktedonobacterales bacterium
GCAAGCGTCCGCGAGGCGCGGCAGAGCGCCGCCAGACACCACACATAGTGCTCCTGGCGCACGAGGGGGAGGAGCGCTCGCGCATCCTCGACTCCTGAGAGCGCAAGCGCTTCCGCCTCCGCCGGCATGCCCCGCGCCAGCATGATCTCCGCCAGCACCGCGTGCGCCAGCAGCGAACGATGCCGCGTGAGCGCGAGGGCAAGCTTGGCCGCCACCGCCGCCTCGTCGTAGCGATTCAGCCGCAGAAGCGCCATCGCGCAGTTGCCAAGCGTCTCGGGGTCGGCGCTCTCCGCGAGCGCATCAAGGGCGGCGTCGAGGGCATGGCCGAACTGGCCGGCGGCAAGTAATGACAGCGTCCTGCGATTGAGCCAACCAAGCCGCCGTGCACCGATCCACTGCCCGCGTCCATTGACGGCAAGCGCAGCGTCGCAGAGTGCGACTGCCTCAGCATAACGCCCACGCTGGATGAGGCGGTCGGCACGTGCCGCGGGCGAGAGCACGCGCCCAAGACGCACGGCGCCGAACCAGAGCACGACACCCACAAGTGGAATCCCAGCGGCGGGCATACCTGTGACAAGCGACAACAACAGCGGCATTGCGACGAGCACGACCCAAAGGATGGGGACCGCCAGGGTGAACTGACGGCTGAGGTCGCGTACCGTCGTCATCGTTTCCCCTAGCGCGCCAGGCTTGGCTCGGGATTGCCGCGCTCCAGCCCTCTATCGGGGGCCGAGCTCTCCCGCTCGCCCGCGCCGTTCTCCGAGGGCGTCGACCGGCGGCGGAGCCTGCGCCCGATGATAGCATGGAGGGTTGCCCAGAGCAATAAGCCGTTACGCAAGGCGACCACTGGCATGAATGCCGATGTGTAGGTAACCGTCCAGATGGGATGGCGCCATTGGTACATGATGGGGAACTCGATCCACGTCAGCACGCAAATGGCGACCCAGAGCATGCTGAAGCCCTCGACGTACGCCACCAGCGGCAGCACCCAGATGAGATATTGCGGGCTGAAGATTTTGTTGGTGACCAGGACGACACAGACACACGCCAGAAAAGCGCGCTCTAGAGGAAGCTGGCCGCGCGCCTGCCGCCAGTAGACCCAGAGGCAGCCACCGGCGAGCGCCAATGCCGACAACGGTTTGAGAAGAATGTCCAGCGGCCCGGCAAAATTGAGTGAAACGAATGAATAGTCGGGATGCGCGGGAATCCCGGCGAGCGTGCCCAGCCAGAGAATCGAGGCTGGCGTGCTCTCCACCTGGAGTGGCCGCTGACCAGCATAGCGGAAGCCCGAGAACGCTCCCGCGGGATCAATCAGGTAGGCCGCGAGGAATCCGGCAAGCACGATACCTCCGCTGAGCGCCGCTCCGCGCAGCACGGGCATAGTGGCCGGATGCGCCCAGAGACGCCGCGCCGCCGCGCCTATGTCGCGGCGCCAGAGCGCCGGATTCCATACGTCCGTGTCGGCCCCGTCGTGAGCCACGGAGGCCGACGCCCGCCAGTGATCGATCA